>CAYSVD010000330.1:0-2882 GCA_964434395.1 uncultured Pseudohongiella sp. | reverse complement strand
GCGGCATAATGCCCTCCCCAGAACAACCCAAAACCGGGTTTCCATACAGGAAAAACCCGGACAGTTCTAAAAATCCGCAACAGGCGGGAGCGTCCCGCTGTGGCGGGAGCGTCCCGCCCCCCGCTTGCTGGCCGGTCCGCGAAACGGCGCGGGGAAGGCGCAGGGCGAGAGAGCGCAAGGGCGGCGACGGGGTGCGGCAGGGGAAGGGCGAGGGAGGGTTGCGCCGAAAGGAAATCCGGGGGACAATCCCCGGTTTCCCGCCCGCCCGGCCCATCCCAAGGGAAGCACGTGGACAGCGCGAGCGACCGGCCCAAGGTCGACGACTACTTCAGCGACTGGAAGAAGCGCGAGGCGCTGGTCCAGCAGATGATCCCGGTCATCGGCCGCTTCTTCAGCCAGCGCAACGTCAGCATCCTGATCTACGGGCGGCCGCTCCACAACCGCTCCGTCACCTTCATCATGAAGGCCCACCGCTTCGTCCGCCAGGTCGAACGCAACGAAATGTCGGAGTTCGAGACCTGCCCGATCCTGATGGCCATGCAGGGTCTGGACCTGTGGCACGCCCAGATCGACCTCGGCAAGCTGACCGTGCGCTACATGGAGCATCAGGAGGCGAACGGCCCCGAGGCGGTGTCCCCGGACGTGTTCGTGCGCCGCGAACTCCGCGGGCTCGACGGCGTCGTGAAGAAGCCGCTCGCGAAATGCCAGGACGTGGTGCTGTACGGCTTCGGCCGGATCGGGCGGCTGATGGCCCGGCTGCTGATCGAGCACACCAGCACCGGCGAGGTGATGCGGCTGCGGGCCATCGTGGTGCGCCCGGGACGGCCCGGCGACCTGGTGAAGCGGGCGGGGCTCTTCACCTCGGACTCGGTGCACGGCGCCTTCCAGGGCACCCTGCGCATCGACGAGGAGAACAACAGCCTGATCGCCAACGGCAACGTCATCCGGGTGATCGAGGCGGAGAGTCCGGAGGAGATCGACTACACCAGCTACGGCATACAGGACGCGCTGATCATCGACAACACCGGCAGGTGGCGCGACGAGGAGGGCCTGTCCCGGCATCTGGAGGCGAAGGGCGCCGCCAAGGTGCTGCTGACGGCCCCCGGCAAGGGGGGGCTCAAGAACATCGTGTACGGCATCAACGACCACGAGATCTCCCCGGAGGACCGGATCCTGACCGCGGCCTCCTGCACCACCAACGCGATCGCCCCGGTGCTGAAGGTGGTCCACGACGAGTACGGCATCGTCAAGGGGCACATCGAGACGGTGCACGCCTACACCAACGACCAGAACCTGATCGACAACTACCACAAGGGCAGCCGGCGCGGGCGCAGCGCGGCGCTGAACATGGTGCTGACCGAGACCGGCGCCGCCAGCGCGGTGGTCAAGGCCGTGCCGGAACTGGCGGGCAAGCTGACCGGCAACGCGGTCCGGGTGCCGATCCCCAACGTCTCGATGGCGATCATGATGCTGGAGCTGGAGAAGGCCGGCGCCAAGGACGAGCTGAACGCCTTCCTGCGCAAGATCGCCCTGCACTCGCGCCTGCAGGACCAGATCAACTACACCCAGTCGCCGGATGCGGTGTCCAGCGACTTCGTCGGCGCCCGGGAGGCGGCGGTGGTGGACTCCAACGCCACCATCGTCAACGGCAACCACTGCGTGCTGTATCTGTGGTACGACAACGAATTCGGCTACTGTTGCCAAGTCGACCGGATGGTGCACAAGATGGCCGGCGTCGACTATCAGCGCTATCCGGCCGAAGGGTAGGCCCGGCGGCCGGCGGCCGGTCAAGACGGCCAACCAGCCAGCGGCCAACCAGCCGGTCTTGATTGACCGGAAGAGATGGGTAGACTGGCGTTCTCGGCGCGGTTCGCCCCTGCGATCAAGACCCGGCCGGGACGCCCGGACAGCGGTGAGGGGGTTTGCGGATGGCCAGCGCTGAAGTCAGAGAAGACATCGTTCAGTTGACCGTCGCGGCCTACGGCGCCGCGCCGGACGCCGCGCTGATGCGCGAGCTGGAGGCGATCGTCGACAAGGGCGGTTCCCTGCTCGACGCGGCCGCCGTTCTGACCTCCGGCGAGCGCTGGGATGCGCTGTATCCATCGTCCCAGACCCCGTCCGAGTTCTCGGACGCCTGGCTGGAGGCCTTGTTGCCCGGAGTGGACGCGGACCTGCTGGCCTTGGGCCGGGCGGTCGTCGTTCCCCACATCGAATCCGGCGCCGGCCCCGGCGGCATGGTGCTGGCGGCGCAGAGCCTTTTGAGCGATCCCGGCGCGCCAGCGGAATTCGCCGGTTTCGCCCGCGGCTTTCTCGAGCGGAGCGGAGAGGCGATGGATGCGCTGGCCGAGAGCGAGACCGTCGAGGACATCGTCCAGTTGACCGTCGCGGCGTACGACGCCGCGCCGGGCGCCGCCTTGGTGGCGGAATTGAAAGCGATCGTGGACGGCGGTGGAACCCTGCTGGACGCGACCGAGGCGCTGGTCGAGGGTGCGCGCTGGGACGCGCTGTATCCGGACTCCCAGACTCCGGCCGAGTTCTCGGACGCCTGGTTGGCGAAGCTGTTGCCCGGGATCGGCGAGGCCCTGCTGGCGGTCGGGCGGGCGGTCGTGGTTCCCCACATCGAAGCCGGCGGCGGCGCCGCCGAGATGGTGCTGCTGGCGCAGGGTCTTCTGAGCGCTCCCGTCGCGCCGGCGGGTTTCGAGGATTTCGCCGAGGACTTCCTCAATCGGAGCGAGGTGGCGGCGGAGCATTCCGTGGTCCGGATGCTGGACGGCACGGCCGCCGAACTGAGCGGGGCGCTGGCCTCGGTGACCGGCGACGACGCCACCGTGCGGGCCGCGATCGGCGCGCTGGACGACCCGATGTCGGGCGGGGGCGGTTCC
>CAYSVD010000329.1:0-22609 GCA_964434395.1 uncultured Pseudohongiella sp. | reverse complement strand
TGTAGCCGCCGAAGGGGGCGGCGAAGTCCGGTCCCGCGCCGTTGATGTGCACGTTCCCGGTCCGCAGCCGCCCCCTTCGGCGGCTACAAGCAGTCCGGCAACGGCCGCGAGTGGGGGGTCGAGGGCTTCGAGGAGTTCCTGGAGATCAAGGCCATCATGGGCGCGGCCTAAGACCGCGCGGTCAGCGGACCCTCTCCAGCCAGGGGCCGAGCGACGGCCAGTCCATCATGAACATGTGGGGCCGGCCGGGCAGGACGGCGGCATCGAGGTCCACGCCGGCGCCGGCGAAGGCCGCCACGGTCTCGTCGAAGCGCGCCGCCCAGCCCAGCTGGTCGGCCCCGCCGATGCGCAGGTACACCGGAAAGCCCGCCAGCGCCTCGTTGTCGGCCGCCGAGCCGGCCAGCGCCGGCACCGCCACCACGCCGAAGTAGTCCTGCGGGGCGCGCCGGGCGATCTCCAGGGCCGACAGCCCCCCGTTGGAGACGCCCGCCAGCAGCACCCTGCCGGCGGCGACGCCGCCGCGCTCCCTGATCCGCTCGATCAGCTCGACGATCTTCTCGTTGTTCTCGCCGCCGCGGAAGGAGCGGTTGTTGGGCGAGACGGGCACGGCGACCATCCAGCCCCGCTCGACGAAGCCGGAGCCGAGCCACAGCGCGGTGTTCCGGGAGATGGCCAGGTCGCCGGATCCGCCCCCCATCAGGACCACCAGCGGGGCGGGCGCGCCGTCCGCGGCCTCGGGCCGGAGCAGGAACACGCTCAGGCGGGACCCGTCCTCCAGCATGATGCTCTCCTGGGCCCGGGCCGCGGCGGACAGCGCGGCCAGCAACGCCGCGCAGAGCGCCGCCGCCCGTACGCCCGCGGCGCGCGCCGTCCTCATTCCGCCCGCTCCCGGACGCTTCCGGCGAAGCGCTCGTTGAGCCTTCGCATGCCGCCCAGCCAGCGGTCGTAGTCGTCGGTCTTGCGCCGCATGTAGGTCAGCACCTGCGGATGGGGCAGCACCAGGAACCGCTCCTCCTCCAGCGCGTCGACCACCGTCCCGGCCAGATCCTCCGGCTCCAGCATGCCGTCCAGCCCGGCCGCCCCGCCGTCGCCGCCGGCCGTCATGGCGGTGCGCACCGCCTGCGGGCACAGCACCGACACCCGGATGCCGCGCCCGCCGTAGGTGATGGACAGCCATTCGGCGAAGCCCACCGCCGCGTGCTTGGTCACCGCGTAGGGGGCCGAGCCCACCTGGCTGAGCAGTCCGGCGGCCGAGGCGGTGTTCAGCAGGTAGCCCTCGCCCCGCTCCAGCATGTGCGGCAGCACGGCGCGGGCGGCGTGCACGTGGGACATCAGGTTGACCTCCCAGATCCGTTGCCAGCGCGCCTCGGGCGTACGCTCGTCGCCGGGGACGAAGATGCCCGCGTTGGAGCAGAACAGGTCGATCCCGCCGTACCGGTCCAGCGTCTCGGCGACCAGCCGGGACACCGCCTCCCCGCTGGCGACGTCGCAGACCGCGCCGCTCGCCGGGACGCGCCCGGAGACGGCGGCCACCGCCTCGTCCAGCCCGGCCGCGTCGATGTCGGCGGCGGCCACGGCCCGCGCGCCCTCGGCGGCGAAGCGCTCGCACAGGGCCCTGCCGATGCCGCTCGCCGCGCCGGTGACCACGACGACCTTGTCCTTCACGCGCATGGACGCCTCCGTTCCGTCCGGCTCACGCCGACGCCGCCGGCCGCAGCCGGCCGTTGATGACGGATTCCGCCTCCGCCACGATGCGCTCGATCAGCTCCCGGCAGCTGGGGACGTCGTCGATCAGCCCCACCACCATGCCCGCCGACCAGATGCCCCGGTCCAGGTCGCCGTCCTCGAACAGCTCCCTGCCCTTGGCCCCCTGGACCAGTTCCCGGATGTCCTCGAAGCGGGTCTCGCCCGGCCTCGATTCGATCTCCAGCACCTTCTCGGCGACGCTGTTCTTGAACACCCGCGCCGTGTTGCGCAGGGTGCGGTAGATGAGCGAGGTGTCGAGCTCGCTGGCCTCGACCATGGCCCGCTTGACCTTCTCGTGGACGGGCGCCTCCCGGGTCGCCATGAAGCGGGTTCCCATGTTGATGCCGTCCGCGCCCATGGCCAGCGCCGCCGCCAGGCCCATGCCGTCGCCCAGCCCGCCGGAGGCCAGGTAGGGGATCTCCAGCCGGCGCGCCGCCAGCGGCAGCAGGATCATGTTGGTCACGTCGTCCTCGCCCGGATGCCCGGCGCACTCGAAGCCGTCGACGCTGACGATGTCGCACCCGATCCGCTGCGCCTTCAGGGAGTGGCGGATCGAGGTGCACTTGTGCACGACCGTGACGCCCGCCTCCTTGAACAGGGGCAGGAAGGGCTCGGGATTGCGGCCGGCCGTCTCCACGATCTTCACGCCGGACTCGACGATGGCCCGGGCGTACTCCTCGTAGGGGACCGGCTTGATGGTCGGCAGGATGGTGAGGTTGACGCCGAAGGGCCGGTCCGTCATGTCCCGGCAACGGGCGATCTCCTCCAGTAGCCGCTCCGGGCTCGGCTGGGTCAGGCCGGTGAGGATGCCCAGACCGCCGGCGTTGGACACCGCCGAGGCCAGTTCGGCCACGCCCACCCACTGCATGCCGCCCTGCACGACGGGATGCTCGATGCCCAGCATTTCGGTGATTCGGGTCCGCACGCCGCATTCTCCCCCCCGGCGACCCGGCAGTATACACCAACCGCGGCCGCCGCCGGCCATCCTCCGGGCGCCGTGCCCGGGCGCCGCCGGGAGGGAAATCGGCGCCGGACCTGTGGTATGCTTACGCCCCGGATTGCACGGCGGGATCGTCCGGACCCGGGCCGGAAGCCTGCCCCCGGCGGCGCGGTTCCCGCGGCCTTGCATGACGCTCCGGGTCGCGCCGGTCCGGCCGACAGGGACGGGCGCCGGCGGAGCGCGGGCCCGCCGCCGCCGTCGGCCGTCACTGAGGAGAGATCGCCATGCGCAAACTGCTTTTCCCCGCCACGCTGGCCGCCGCGGCCGCCGCGGCCGCCGCCCCGTCCGTCCACGCCCAGCCTCCGGCCGGAGCCCAGGGCATCCAGGAGATCCAGGTGGTTTCCGCGTCGAGGAGGTCCGAAGGGCTCGGGGACGTGAACGCGGCCGTGTCGGTCATCGGCCCGCAGGAGCTGGACCTCATCTCCCTGACCCATTTCCAGGAGGCCGTGAACCGGCTGCCGGGGGTGAACGCGCACCGCAACAGCGGCCAGGAGAGCCTGCTGGCCATCCGCTCGCCGGTGCTGACCGGCGCCGGCGCCTGCGGCTCCTTCCTCATCGCCGAGAACAGCATCCCGGTGCGCTCGCACGGCTTCTGCAACGTCAACGAGATGTTCGACGCCCACACCGAGAACGCCGAACGGATCGAGGTGATCCGCGGGCCCGGCGGCGCGTTCTGGGGCTCCAACGCCCTGCACGGCCTGATCAACGTCGTGCTCCCCGAGCCGGGCGAGGCCGGGGACCTCACGCTGGAGGCCGGCCCCCACGGCTACGCGCGGGGCAAGGCCTCCATCGGCCACGACGGCGGCGGGACGAGGCATCTGTTGCTGTTGCACGGCCTGCGGGACGAGGGCTACCGCGACGACAGCGGCGTGGCCCAGCACAAGGTCTCCTGGCTCTACAGCCACGATGCCCGGGACGGGACGACGCTGGACGGGGGCTTCACCGTCAGCCACCTGAACCAGGACACCGCCGGCTTCGTGAGCGGCCGGAACGCCTACGAGGACGCGCAGCTGCGCGCCTCCAACCCCAATCCCGAGGCCTACCGGAACAGCGACAGCGCCCGGGTCTGGACCCGCTTCAGCCGGGAGGTGGAGGGCTGGGAGCTGGCCTTCACCCCGTACTGGCGGGAGGTGAACATGAACTTCCTCCAGCACTTCCTGCCGGGGCAGCCGATCGAGGATTTCGAGCATCGCAGCCTGGGCATGCAGTTCGCCGCCTACACGGACACCGGCACCGGCGACCTGGCGCTCGGCATCGACCTCGAGGACACCAACGCGGCGCTCATGCAGCACCAGCCCCGGCCCACCGAGGGATCGTTCTTCCTGCGCAACACCATCCCCCAGGGCCGGCACTACGACTTCGAGGTCAGCGCCCGGCAGATGGCCGGCTTCGCCGACTACACCCAGGAGCTCGGCGGCGGCTGGGAGGTCTCCCTGGGCGTGCGGGTCGAGCACATCAAGTACATCTACGACAACCTGATGATCGACGGGCGCACCGACGAGTCCGGCGCGCCCTGCCCGCTCGGCTGCCGCTACAGCCGGCCCGGCGACCGGAGCGACGGCTTCACCGAGATCTCGCCCAAGCTGGCCTTCGCCTACGCGCTGAGCGACGGCCACGCCCTCCAGCTGCGCGTGCAGCGGGGATCGCGCGCGCCGCAGGCGACCGAGCTGTACCGGCTGCAGAACGCCCAGACCGTGGCGGACCTGGATTCGGTCCGGGTGGACAGCGCCGAGCTGGCCTTCGTCGGCGCGGGCGACGGCTGGGACTACTCGGCCAGCCTGTACACCATGGGCCGGAAGAACGGCATCATCACCAACAGCGCCCGGGAGAACGTCAACGGCAGCGACACCCGGCACCGCGGCTTCGAGCTGGGGCTGGGCTTCGAGCTGAGCGAGACCCTGTCGGTGCGCGGCGCGGCCAACCTGGCCAAGCACACCTACGAGAACTCGCGGGTGTCGGGCGGGCAGGACATCCTGGGCAACGACGTGGACACCGCGCCGAACGTCTTCGGCAACGCGCGCCTGAGCTGGCGGCCCCGGGGGGCGTTCATGGCGGAGCTGGAATGGGTCAGCATGGGCGGCTACTTCACCAACCCGGAGAACACCGCGAAGTACGAGGGGCACGACCTCGTCAACATCCGCACCCGCTACCAGGTCACGCCCTGCCTGGAGTTCTCGCTCAACCTGATGAACGTGCTGGACGTCAAGTACGCCGAGCGGGCCGACTGGACCAGTTTCGCCGGCGACCGCTACCTCCCGGGCGAGGAGGTCCGCGCCTTCCTCGCCATGAACTGGAGCTTCCTGTAGGGCTCCCCGGCCGCCAAGCGGCCGCGGCGCGGCGGACGCCGCCGTGGATCGTTGCCGCGGCCTGACGCTCCACTTCGCGGCGCGGGCGCGCCGCGCCGGCCTTCCCCCCGTCCCCCGTCCCGGCGACGGGCCGCGCCCGCGGGCCGGGGTGCTGATCGCGGCGGTCCGGCCGGACGGCCCGGACGGCGGCGGCGTCGTGCTGACCGTGCGCGCGGCGGGGCTCCGGCGCCATGCGGGCCAGATCAGCCTGCCCGGCGGCGCCTGCGACGCGGGCGACCGCGACCTGGTCGAGACCGCGGTGCGCGAGGCCGGGGAGGAGGTCGGCATCCGGCCCGAGCGGCTCGAGGTGCTCGGGACGCTGGAGGACTTCACGATGCCCTCGGGCATCCAGGTGACGCCGGTGGTCGGCGTCGTGGATGCGGGCATCCGGCTGGTTCCCTGCCCGGAGGAGGTGGCGGAGATCTTCACGCTCCCGCTGGAGAAGGCGCTGGATCCGGCCGCCTACGCCCGTGCGGCCGTCGCCGACGGCGCCGGGGGGAGCCGGGAGGTGCTGGAGCTCCGGCACGGCCCCCGCCGCGTCTGGGGCGCCACCGCCGCCATCCTGCACCGGCTGGCGGCGGAGCTGGCCGGCGGCGCGGCGGACCGCTCCGCCTAAGGGCGCCGGGCCGGCGCGGCGCCGTTCAGGGCGGGACGGCCCAGGCCGGAAAGTCCCCCAGCACGCCGAAGGACAGGTGCCCCAGGGTGTAGACGAAGGCGGTGAGCAGCGCCACCGACAGCAGGTCGAGCCAGATCCCCGCGACGACCATCTTGACGATGGGCACCCGGCCGGAGCCGTAGACGATGGCGTTGGGCGGCGTGGAGACCGGCAGCATGAACGCGCAGGATGCGGCCAGGGTGCTGGGGATCAGCAGCAGCAGCGGATGGACCTCGATGGCCTGGGACAGGCTCGCCATGATCGGCAGGGTCAGGGAGATGGTCGCCACGTTGGAGGCCACCTCGGTCAGGCTGGTGACGAAGGCGACCGTGCTCAGCACGATGATCAGCGGGTCGGCGCCGCCCATCAGCGTCTGCAGCCGCGCCGCCACGTAGTCGGAAAGCCCCGAGACGCCGAAGCCCTTGGCGATGGCCAGCCCTCCGCCGAACAGCAACAGGATGCCCCAGGGGATCTTCTGGGCGTCGTCCCAGTCCAGCAGGCGGCCGCCCGCGGCCCGGCCGGCCGGGATCATGAACAGGGCGAGCGCCATGGCGATGGCGACGGTGCCGTCGTCGATCATGTGGCCCACCGGCGAGACACCCGCGGAGGCCAGCAGCGCGTCCAGGTAGTGGCTCCAGCCGAAGACGTCGATTTCCGGTCCGAGCAGGCGCTCCTTGCGGGTCATCCAGAGCGCGGCCACGCCGCAGAAGACCCCGGCCACCCGCTTCTCCTCGACGGACATGGGGCCGAGTCCGCGCAGCTCGCGGCGGATGAAGTCCCCGCCGCTGAACGGCGTCGAGGCGGGCAGCGGGAACACCAGCCGGGTCAGCAGCAGCCAGGCCAGCGCCATGTAGAGCGCGCTCATGGGCAGCGCGAACAGCAGCCAGCCGGAGAAGGTGATGTCCGGCGCATCCGGGAACAGCTGCGCGAACTGCGTGACCAGCACGCCGTTCGGCGGCGTGCCGATCAGGGTGGAGAAGCCGCCGATGGAGGACGAGTAGGCGATGCCCAGCAGCAGGGTCAAGGAGAAGTTGGCCGCGCGCCGGTCGACGGCGCCGCCCTGGAGCCGGATCTTGCTGTTCAGCTCCTCGTACAGCAGGATCAGCGACAGGCCCATCGGCATCATCATCATGGCGGTGGCGGTGTTGGACAGCCACATCGACAGGAAGCCGGTCGCGACCATGAACCCCAGCACCAGGCGGTGGGGCCGGCCGCCGATGACGCGCAGGATGTTCAGGGCGATGCGCCGGTGCAGGCCCCACTTCTCCACCGCGGCGGCGATGATGAAGCCGCCCATGAACAGCAGGACGATCCAGTCCATGTACTGGTTGGCGACGCTGGGATAGAGGATGTCCAGCCCGCCGGCGGCGCCGGCGTCCAGGTCCAGCTCCCCGGCGCCGGAGACCTCCCGGCCCCGCATGATGCCCAGGGCGGGGAACAGCACGATGGGCAGCAGCGCGGTCGCCGCCAGGGGGATCGCCTCGGTGACCCACCAGATGGCCATCAGCAGGATGACGGCGGCCATGCGCGTGACCAGGGGGTTGCCCGGGTCCAGCTCGACGAACAGCAGCATGAAGAGGAACGCCGCCGGGCCCAGCCACAGGCCGATCCGGCCGCGCAGGGGCGCCGCGCCCCGCCCGGCGGCGGAGGCGGCGGGAGCGCCGGCGCTCACGGCCGGCCCGCGGGCGCGGGAAGCCGGGCGCCGGACGGGCGCCGGGCGGCCTCCCTCACGGCGCCGTCCGGAACAGCTCGTCCAGGAAGCCGTCCAGCGCCCGGTAGGCCCGCCTTTCCGCGGTCGCGCTGTAGACGGTCCCGAAGTCCGGGTCGTCGGCCGCCGGGTTGGTGAAGGCGTGCATGACGCCGCCGTAGACGTGGATCTGCCAGTCGGCGCCCGCCCGCGTCATTTCGGTCTCGAAGGCCAGCACCTGCTCCGGCGTCGCCATGGGGTCGTCGTGGCCGTGCAGGCACAGCACCTTCGCCCGGATCTCGGCCGCGGGGACCGCGCCCGGCGACAGGATGCCGTGGATGCTGACGACGCCCAGCACGTCGGCGCCGGAGCGCGCCAGCTCCAGCGCGCACATCCCGCCGAAGCAGAAGCCCATGGCCGCGGTCCGGGCGGGGTCGGCCTGCGGGACGTTGCGGCCCGCCGTCAGCGCCGCCCGGACGCGCCGGCGCAGCAGCTCCCGATCCTCGACGAAGGGCGCCATCAGCGCGGCGTTGCCCTCGGCGTCCCCGTCCCGTCCGAACACGCCCTTGCCGTACATGTCCAGCGCGAAGCCGACGCAGCCCATCTCCGCCACCCGCTCGGCCGCCCGGCAGGCGAATTCGCGCCGTCCGCTCCAGTCGTGGGCCACCAGCACCAGGGGTTTTTGCGCGTCGCTCTCGCGCCAAGCGAGGTGCGCCTCCAGCGCCGTGTCGCCGTCGCTGTAGTCGAGCTTGCGCGTGATCATGTCCATGGGCCGTCGGCCGCCTGTTCCGATCGCCCGCGGCCGCCGCGGTCCGGCCCCGCGCAGCCCTCCTTAAAGGAGCTCCAGCATCGCCTCGGCGGTGCTGGCCTTGATCTCCCCGGGCGCCTCCACCGCCAGGTGGGTCACCGCGCCGTCCTCGACGATCATGGCGTACCGCTTCGAGCGAGCGCCCATGCCGAAGCCGGACGCGTCCATCTCCATGCCGATGGCGGCGGCGAACTCGCCGTTGCCGTCCGCCAGCATCATGATCTTTTCGGCGTTCTGCGCCTCGCCCCACGCGCCCATCACGAAGGCGTCGTTGACCGACACGCAGGCGATGGCGTCGACGCCCTTGGCCAGAATGGCGTCCGCATGGACCACGAAGCCCGGCAGGTGGGCCTTGGAGCATCCTGGCGTGAAGGCGCCCGGCACGGCGAACAGCACCACCTTCCTGCCGCCGAACACCTCCTCGGAGCTGATGTCCTTCGGTCCGTCCTCCTTCATGATCTTGAATCCCGCGGACGGAATCCTGTCGCCGGTCTTGATCGTCATGGCGCGCCTCCTGTGACGGCGGTGGTGGTGACGGCCGGATGGTAGGGAATCCGGCGCGGGAATGTCAATGCGCGGCCGCCGGCGTGGCCGCCGGCGGCGCCCTCTCCGCCCCGGCGGGCGGTCCGCGCCCGCCGGAAGAAGCCGTCCGCCGCGGTCAGATCGCGGTCAGGTCCGGAATGTCGCCGCCGTGGGCCTGGAAGTGGCCTCGGACGAATTCCGCATCGCCGCCGCCCACGCCGAGCAGGACGATCCGGTCCTCCACGCCGCCCCCGTAGGCGACGACCGCGGCGTCGACGGCCGGATCCCCGGATGCCGGGAAGTGGGTCGTCGGGATGTACGGATACGTGGCCTGATCGCCATCCGTCAGTTGGATGAACATCACGTCCACGTCATCGGGATGAAAACCATTCTCCCTGACCCAAAAGCGGTCCTCGCGGGCGGTGAAGTCCGTGACGATGTCCGTGCCGTCGCCGGGACGGAAGATCAGCACGTCGGCGCCGGCGCCGCCCGTGATCGTGTCGCCGCCCTTCCCGGCGTCGATCCAGTCGACGCCGGCGGTCCCCGCCGTCGCGTCGGCTCCGTCGCCGCCGTAGATGAAGGCGACGGCGGGTTGCGCGACGCCGCCCGCCGTGCGCGTCACCGTGTCCGGCCCCTGGGTCACGGACGGATCCCAGGCGAATACGTCCTCGACGTCCCAGGTTCCGTCGTTGTCGTTGTCGTACTTGGAGGACGTCAGCTGCGGCGGCGACGCCGACGCGTCGTAGGCGTTCTCCTGCCGCCTGTCGACCGAGCCGTCGTCAGCGGCCGTCCCGTCCGTCCCGTCGCCCAGGCCGTCGTCGAACTCGATCGTCTCCTTGGTGACCGCGCCGCTCGCATCGCGCTCGGCCGATGCCTTGTACTCGAAAACGTCGTCCTCGTCCGCGTTCCAGTTTCTCGAGCGGACGCTCCAGCCCGCGCCGGCGCCCTCGTACTCGTATTGCTCGATCCGTTCCAGCGTTCCTTCGTTGTCGTCGTTGTACTTGATGGACACCAGCCGGCCGGTCTCGTCGAAGGTCGAAAGCGCGGTCCTGTCGACGGTTCCGTCGTTGGCGGTCCCGTCGCCCGAGCCGTCGTCGAAACGCACCCTCCGCAGGCTGAGCACGCCGATGCCGTGGTAAGAGTAAGCCTCGTTCTGCTCGAACGTTCCGTCGCCGTCGTAGTCGGCCTGCACGCTTTGAAGGCCTTCGGCGCCGAAGTGCCGGCGCAGGACGCCGTCGAAGGTTCCATCGCCGGTCGTCTCCAGGTTCTCGCGGCCGAGGATGGGGACGCCGGCGGCGCCGACGACGAAGGCGGCGACGCCGCCGGCCTCGTGGAGGGCGCCCAAGGTGCCGCCGTCGATCTTGGTCTCCCACGACTCCAGCGCGCCGCTCGCGGCGTTGTAGGCGTAGGTCTCGACCTGATCGTTCGAGCCGTCGTTGTCGTTGTCGTGCTTGATGGACAGCGACCGGCCCAGCATGTCGTAGGTCTCGAGCGTGGTCCCGTCGACGGTCCCGTCGTTCCCCTCGTCGCGCTCGATCGTCAGCGTTTGGACGATCTCGCTGCCCGCGTGGAACGCGCGGGTGTAGGTTTCGACCAGGTCGTCCGCGCCGTCGTTGTCGTTGTCGTGCTTGACGGACTCCAGCCGGCCCTTGTCGTCGTAGGTCGAAACCACGACCCTGTCGACGGTCCCGTCGTCGGCGGCGGCGCCGCCCGAACCGTCGTCGAACTCCAGCGTCCGCGTCTTGAGCGTTCCGTCCGGCCCGTCGAACGCGGTGATCTTGTCGCCCGTTCCGCTGTCGTCGAGCGCGTGGTAAACGTAGGTCTCCGTCAACTCGTATGTGCCGTCGTTGTCGAAGTCGCCTTTCGCGGACAGCAACGCGCCGGCCTCGTCGAAGGTCTGCAGCACGCCGCTGTCGGCGGTTCCGTCGCCGACCGTCCGCAAGTTGCCCTCGAGGCGGCCGGAGCCGACGGGGGGCCTGCCGGCGGCGACGGCGAAAAAGCCGGCGACGGCGCCGGCGGGAACCACGGTCGCGCCGTCGAGCTCAAGGTGCCGCGTCTTGATCGTCCCGTCCTCGTGATGGGTCCAGATCTCGGTCTGGTCATGCGCGCCGTCGTTGTTGTTGTCGCGTTCGCGGGAAACCAGCCGGCCGGCGGCGTCGTAGGTCGAAATCGCGGTCCTGTCGACGATCCCGTCGTCGGCGGTCCCGCCGCCCGAGCCGTCGTCGAACCATGCCGTCCTGGTCTTGATCCCGCCGCCCTCGTGATGAGTGTAGGTCTCCACCAGGTCGTAGGTCATGTCGAGGTCGAAGTCGCCCTTCGCGGACAGGATCGCGCCGGTCTCGTCGAAGGTCTGGAGCACCGCGCCGTCGGCGGTTCCGTCGCCGACCGTCTTCAGGTTGCCCCCGCGGTGATCGGCGTCGACGACGCCGACCACTTCATGCGTGGGGGCGTTCGGTATGACGGGAGGGGGGCTGATCGCGACGCTGACGGCGAAGCCGCCGGCATCGTCCGCCGCGCCCAGGATCCCGCCGTCGACATTGACCGTCCTCGTTTCGATCCAGCCGTCCGCGTGGCGGGCGTAGGTCTCGACCTGGTCGTGCGTGCCGTCGCGGTCGTTGTCGTACTGGACGGACGCCAGCCGGCCCCGCTCGTCGAAGGTCGAGACCGCGGTCCGGTCGAGGATGCCGTCGTCGCCGCTGCCCTTGCCGCCGCCCGTCCCGTCGTCGAACTCCGCCGTCAGCGTCTTGAGTCCGCCGCCCTCGGCGACCGGGCGGTAGACGTAGGTCTCGACCTGGTCGTCCGCTCCGTTGCTGTCGTAGTCGGCCTTCACGGACTGGAGCCGGCCGCCGCTGTACGTCCGCAACAGGACGCCCTCGATGCTCTCGACGCCGGCGGCTTCGCCGCCGACCGTCTCCAGGTTCTTGCGGACGAAGATGTTGAAGGGGACGGTCTCGCCGCCGGCGTCGCCGGCGTCGAAGGGTCCCAGGTCGACGGCGAAGCCGCCGGCGTCGCCGGCGGGCCTTAGAATCGCGCTGTCGAACTTGGTCTCCCACGTCAGGGGCAGGCCGTTCGACGAATAGGAGTAGGTCTCGGTCTGGTCGTCCGTGCCGTCGTTGTCGTTGTCGTGCGTGACGGACAGCGGCTGGCCCCTTGTGTTGTAGGTTTCGTGCGTGACCCCGTCGACGGTCCCGTCGATGCCGTCGTCGCGCTCGATCTTCAGCGTTTCGAGAGTCACGCCGTCCGAGTGGTACGCGCGGATGTAGGTCTCGACCCGGTCGTAGCCGCCGTCGGCATCGTCGTCGCGCTTGACGGACTCCACCAGTTGGCTGTCCTTGTCGTAGGCGATGAGCACGACCCTGTCGACGGTCCCGTCGTCGGCGGTCCCGCCGCCCGAACCGTCGTCGAACTCCCGCATCCGCGTCTTGAGCGGATCCTCCGGCCCGTCGAGCTGGGCCAGCCACGAATCGATCTGATCGACCGTCTGGGGCTCGTCGATGGTCTCGTGGAAGGCGTAGCTTTCCGTCAGGTCGTGCGTGCCGTCGCCGTCGAAGTCGCCCTTCGCGGACAGCAGCGCGCCGGTTTCGCTGAAGGTCTGCAGCAGGCCGCTGTCGGCGGTTCCGTCGCCGATCGTCTTCAGATTGCCGACGAGGCGGCCGGAGCCGAGAACCCTGTCGCCGGCGGCGACGGCGAAGAAGCCGCCGGCGTCGCCCGCGGGAACCACGGACGCTCCGTCGAGCTCGAGCAGCCGCGTCTTGATCCTTCCGTCCTCGTGATGGGTGTAGGTCTCGGTCTGGTCATGCGCGCCGTCGTTGTTGTAGTCGAGCTTGAAGGACGTCCTCCGGCCGTCGGCGTCGTAGGCGATGACCGCGACCCTGTCGGCGGCCCCGTCGTCGGCGGCCCCGCCGCCCGAGCCGTCGTCGAACCACGCCGCGCTCGTCTCGAGCCCGCCGTCCGCGCGGCGGGTGTAGGTCTCCGCAAGATCGTAGGTCGTGTCGAGATCGAAGTCGCCTTTCGCGGACAAGAGCGCGCCGTTCTCGTCGTACGAGTGAAGCACCGCGCCGTCGGCCGTGCCGTCGCCGACCGTCTTCAGGTTGCCGCGGAGGCGGTCGGGGCCGACGACGCCGACCACCTCATGCGTGGGGAGTCTCGGGTCGACGGGGGCGGGGCTGACGGCGACGCTGACGGCGAAACCGCCGGAGTCGTCCGCGGAGCCCAGGATCCCGCCGATCCCGCCGTCGACCTTGACCAGCCTCGTCGCGATCCCGCCGCCCGCGTGATGGGTGTAGGTCTCGACCTGGTCGTCCGTGCCGTCGAGATCGTTGTCGTACTTGACGGACTCCAGCCGGCCGTTCGCGTCGTAGGTCTCGAGCGCGGTCCTGTCGACGGTGCCGTCGTCGGCGGAGCCTTTGCCGCCTCCCGTCCCGTCATCGAACTCCGCCGTCCGCGTCTCGATCCCGCCGCCCGCGCGGTAGGCGTAGGTGTCGACCTGGTCGTACACGCCGTCGTTGTCGTAGTCGCCCTTCTCGGACAGGAGCGCTCCCGTGTCGTCGAAGGTCTGCAGCACGTCGCCGTCGACGCCGCCGTCGCCGACCGTCTTCAAGCCGCCGTCGAGACGATCGACGCCGATGACGGCGGCGGCGGCGGTTTCGCCGCCGGCCTGGCGGAGGGGGGCGACGGCGAACCCGCCGGAATCGCCGGCGCGGTTCATGACCCCGCCGTCGACCTCGATCAGCCGCGTCGCGAGCCCGCCGTTCGCGTGGTAGGCGTAGGTCTCGATCTGATCGTGCGTTCCGTCGTTGTCGTTGTCGTACTTGAAGGTCAGCCAGCTCTTGTCGGCGGTGTCGGATTCGCTGTAGGTCCAGGCGCGCGCCCGGTCCGCGGCGTCGTCGGCGAGGCCGAAGCCGCCCGTCCAGGAGTCGAAGAAGCGGGTCTCCGTCGTACGCCCGGCGGCGTCGTAGACGTAGGACTCGGCGCGTTCCGTCCCGTCGTCGCCGTCGTCGAACAGGGACTCGACGACGAGCTTGCCTTCGTCGTCGTACTTGTCGGTCCGGCTCGACTCGGCCGTGCCGTCGCCGTCGCCGTCGACGACGGTCCGCACCCGGTCGACGGTCTGCATGTCCAGCGCCTTGCCCGCGCCCTCCGTCCCGGGCTCCACCAGCCAGTCGTCGTACCAGGCGGTCTCGACGACCAGATCTCCGGCGCCGTACGCGTAGGTCTCGGCCCGGGTGTAGGTGCCGTCCGCGTCCTCGTCGAATTCCCGCAGCACGACCCGGTCCTGGGCGTCCTTCATGTCGCGGCGGGTCTCGAAATCGCGGTCCCAGGAGCCGTCGGCGTCGTCGTCGTACTTGGCCCTCGCGAACACGCCGTCGATGTCGAAGATCTCGAGCTTGATCTTGTCGACGGTCCCGTCGTCGGCGGTCTTGCCGCCATATCCGTCGTCGAACTCCGTGCGTCTCGTCTCGATCTTGTCGGTGGTCCCGCGGTAGCCGAAAGCGGTCGTCTTGTCGTACGTGCCGTCGTCGTCGTCGTCGTTCTTGACGGACTCCCGCCGGCCGTCGACGTCGAAGGCCTCGAGCACGGCCCGCTCGACGGCGCCGTCGGCGTCGTCGTCGTAATCGGTCAGCAACGTCTCGAGTTCGCCGCCCGTATGGAAGGTGCGGACGTAGCTCTCGATCCGGTCGTCGGTGCCGTCGGCGTCGTCGTCCAGGTTGAGGGACGCCAGTTGGCCGTCGGCGGCGAAAGTCTCGAGCCTGATCCTGTCGGCGGTCCCGTCGTCGTCGGTCCCGGCGCCCGAGCCGTCGTCGAACGTCGTCGTCCGCGTCTTCACCTCGCCGTCCGCGTGGTGGGTGTAGGCTTCGATCCGATCCCAGACGCCGTCGTGGTCCTCGTCGCGCTTGAGGGCCTCCCGCAGGCCGCCGGAGCCGTAGGCCTCGAACGCGGACCGGTCGACGGTCCCGTCGTCGGCGGTCCCGGCGCCCGAGCCGTCGTCGAACTCCGCCGTCCGCGCCGCGAGTTCGCCGCCCGCGTGATAGGCGTAGGTCTCGGCCTGGTCGATCGTTCCGTCGCGGTCGTAGTCGGCTTTCGCGGACAGCAGCGCGCCGGCGGCGTCGAAGGTCTGCAGCAGGCTGCTGTCGACGGTTCCGTCGCCGATCGTCTTCAGGTCGCCGTCGAGGCGGTCGGATCCGACGGCGACGCCGGCGGCCCCGCCGACGGAGACGAGGATTCCGCCGGTGTCGCCGGCGGGGCCCGCGGTCGCGCCGTCCAGCTCGATCAGCCGCGTCTCGAGTTCGCCGCCCGCGTGGTACGTGTAGGTCTCGATCTGGTCGTGCGTTCCGTCGTTGTCGTTGTCGTACTTGAAGGTCAGCCAGCTCCTGTCGGCGGTGTCGGATTCGCTGTAGGTCCAGGCGCGCGCCCGGTCCGCGGCGGCGGCGTCAAGGCCGAAGCCGCCCGTCCAGGAGTCGAAAAAGCGGGTCTCCGTCGCGCGCCCGGCGGCGTCGTAGACGTAGGATTCGGCGCGCTCCGCCCCGTCGTGGCCGTCGTCGAACAGGGACTCGACGACGAGCTCGCCGGCGTCGTCGTACTTGTCGTGCCGGCTCGACTCGGCCGTGCCGTCCCCGTCGCCGTCCGTGAGGGTCAGCACCCGGTCGATGGTCTGGTCGGCCAGGTCCTTGCCGGAGCCGTCCGCCTTGACCGCCCATTCGTCGTACCAGGTGGTCTTGGTCTTCAGGTCCATGGCGCCGTACTCGTACGCCTCGGCCCGGGTGTGGGTGCCGTCCCGGTTGTCGTCGTGCTCGACCAGGACGACCCGGGACGAGAACAGCTCGGTGGTTTCGCGGAAGCGGCCGCCGCTGAGCGCCTCGCCCGGCCCCGGCGGATGGCCCAGGGCGTCCGAGAGAAAGATCAGCTCCTCGATGTTCTTCGCCGTGCCCAGCCCCGCCAGCACGATCCTGTCGCCGCGCCAGCCGTAGTCGATGTAGACCAGGTCCGTGCCGTCCGCGATGCTGTCCTTCGCCGGGTGGTCGCCCAGCGCATCGTCGATCTGCTGGCGGGTCGCCGCCCTGATCCTCACGACGCCCTTGCCCGTCGGTCCGGATGTCCCCCCTCCGACCGCCCCCATGCCCAGATGATCGGTGTGGAAGTCCTGCTCCCGGATCCAGATCCGGTCGCCGTCCTCGGCGCTGAAGTCGGTGATGATGTCGACGCCGTCGCCGTAGCGGAAGATGAACCGGTCCGCACCGGCGCCGCCCGTCATCCGGTCGTGGCCATGGCCGCCGTCGATCCAGTCCCGCCGGTCGTCGGTTCCGCCCGCCAGCGCCGCGTCGTCGTCGTTTCCGGACGTGCCGTACGTGATGTGAATGGTCTGGTCGGGCGCCTCGGGGCCGCGCCAGTTCCACGTGATGCTGGACGGCCGGAGCGCGTCGCCGTCGTAGGCGTAGTCGTCGGTGCGGTCGACGACGCCGTCGGCGTCGAAGTCCCGCGTGACCTGGCTCCAGCGCTGCCGGGCGTCGAAGGTGAACCCGAACTCCCTGTCCGGCGACGCGGAGACGCCGACGACGACGCCGTCGCCGTCCTCCTCGGCATCGTAATACTTCCTCCAGTCCAGAAGCCCCCGGAGCTCCGGGTCGTCCTGGTTGGGGCCGTAGCCGCTTTCCACCTTGAAGAAGGGTATCCGGGTCTCGCCGAACGGGTACGGATCGTTGTAGTACCAGGCCTCCTGCAGCGTCTCCTGCTCCCCGGCCCGCTCGGGATAGGCGCGGACGGCCTCGTACAGCACCGGCGCGTGCTTGTTGGGGAATTTTTCGCCTTCGGAGAGCGGATCGAACTGCGGGTCTTCGACCCTGAAGTACCGCCCGTCTTGGACGGCCGACTCGAAGTCCAGCCGGGGGTCGAACGCCGCGGCGCCGTGATCGTCATGCACCCGCGTCCGTACGATGGGCTCGCCGCCCACCAGCAGGCGGGCATCGACATCGACTCCCGGCATCGATGCCTCCAGCTCGGCCTGCAGCTCGTCGATCCGGGCGAAGACCTGAACGAACGTCAACTCCGTCCCGTCCACCGCCACCTTGCCGTTCGGGTTGTCCTGCTGGTACACCTCGAGATCCACCTTCGAAAGCGGCAGGCCGCCGGCGACGGCGACGTCGCCCGTCGCCCAGCCGTGCTCCGCCATCTCGTCGGCGACCGCCTCGCGGCGCTCCGCCTTGCTCACGGCGCCGGGAACCCGGTCGTCGTAGGTGTAGACCTCGGCCCAGTCCGGATCGTCGCTGCCGTGCTCGTCGACGAAGCGCGCGGCGGCCCGCCCTTCGCCGTCGAGGGTGAAGAACTCCCGCCGGTCCCAGATCCCGTCGCCGTTCCCGTCGTGGAAGATCCGCTTCACCGTCCCGTCGGCCCGGAATTCGATCTCTTGGACGTAATCGACGGTCCCGTCGTCGTCGTCGTCGCGGCGCCGCTCCTCCAGCAACGGCAGGCCGAAGGACTCGTCGTCGTCGCGCCGCCACTCGGTCACCTCGGCCACGAAGTCGGCGATGCCGTCGCCGTCGCTGTCCTCCTCCATCCTGGCCCGGTCCGGGCTGTTCCTGAACTTGAGGGCGGCGTCCTCCGTGCTGTCGAAGTCGTCGTACTGGCTGTACTCGTAGCTGACGACCCGGTCCGGGTCGAGGTCGTCCGCGCCGTCGTCGAAATGCAGAATGCGCCGGATCTCGCCCGCCCCGGGACTCCCGTCCGGATCCGCCGCCGTGACGCCGTCGGGCGCGGCCGGGTACAGCTCCACCCCGACGGCGCGGTCGGGGACGCCGTCGCTGTCGTCGTCGAGGGCCCTGACCAGCCCGTCGAACGTGAAGTCGGCGGCGCCGTCCCCGTCCAGGTCGACGTCGATGGTGCGGGGGGTGTCCAGAGTCCCGGCGGCCGCGTCGCCGCCGTCCCGCCGCCGCTCGATCTCGTCGACGATTTCGGACAGGTAGGTGGAGCGGTACTCGATGTCCCCGTCGCCGCCGGCGTCCACGGCCCACGCGGCCCACCGGCCGCTGACGGGATCCCACGTGACGTGCTCGATCCGCGTCGTCGCGCCGAGCTCCCCGACGCCGTCCCACTCGTGGAAGGTCGTGCGGATGTCGCGGCCCTCGGCGTCCCGCAGGCGCACCACGGCCTGGTCCCAGGCGCCGTCGCCATCGGCATCGACGTTCCGGCGCCACGAGACGACCCGGTTCAGGGCGATGTCGAAGGTGTGGAGGAGGTCCATGTCGCCGTCGCCGTCGCTGTCCTGCTCCCACCGCCGCCTGACCTCGACGCCGCCCTCGAAGATGTAGGTGGAGCGGCGCTCCAGATCCCCGTCGCCGTCCTCGTCCTCGGCGAAGGAGGCCCACATGCCGGTGCCGGCGTCGTAGGTGATGAACTGGATGCAGTCGGCCGTCTGGTCGTCCGCGCCGTCGTCGTAGAACAGGATCTTGGCGGGACGGCCGGCGCCGGGTTCGCCGGCGGCCGTCTGCACGTAGCCGACGGCGCGGTCGGGGGCGCCGTCCCCGTTGTCGTCGATCGCATAGCGCTCGACCACCTCGCCGTCCACCGTGCCGACGACGGGCGTGCCGATCTTGGTTCCCGATGTGTTTCCGCTCATGACTGCCGCTCCTGTTCAGTCTTGGAATCGGGCGCCCGACCCTTTCCGGTCCGGCTTCCCGTATCGCCCCCCTCCGGCCGGGGGCGGCGTCCGCGCTCGACGGCGGAGCCTTCGGTTCCGCGGCCGCTCCGCCGACGGGCGGGCGGGGCCGCGGGCGTCCGCCCCCGTCCGGCGCGTTCCCATTGTACACACAGCCGGCGCATCCTGCCAAAACGGGGGCGCCCCCGTGTTGGGGCGCCCCCGTGTCGCGGGCGCGCGGCCGGCGGTACCCCTGCCGGCCCCTCAGTCCTCCGCCAGGGTCGCCCGGATCCAGTCGAGATGGCGGGAGACGCGCTCGTAGACGGCCACCGCCCCGTAGCGGCCCTGGGTCTCCTCGGCGTAGCCCGCCCCGGGCAACTGCCCGACCGCCACGCCCGCCAGCCGGAGGCCGCCGGGCGCGCCAGCGAGCGCCGGCCCGCCGCTGTCGCCCAGGCTGATCGTGCCCTCGAGGGGCAGGGCCCGGCTTCCCGCCTCCCGGGGGTCGTCGAAGCGCAGCAGCAGCCGCCGGCCGGCCGTCTCCACCCGGTTTTCCGCCCGCCGCAGGCGCCCGTCGTCGTACTGGCGGCCCACCGTGCCCAGCCCGAAGAAACCCCAGCCCAGCAGGGCGAGCGCCGTCCCGGCGCCGTCCCCGCCCGCCGCCAGCGGCATCGGCCGCGGCGCCGCCGCCGGCCGCGCGAGGCGCAACAGGGCCAAGTCCACCGCGGCATCGTCCGCCCGGCCGTGGTCCGGATGCCGCGCCGCCCGCGTGACCCGGCGCTCCCGGCCGGCGATGCGCACCGCGAAGGTTCCGCCCGCCGCCAGCGCGGCGCCCAGCCCGGTCTCGTCCACGCAGTGGGCGGCGGTGAGCGCCCACCGCGGGTGGACGACCGTGGCCGCGCACACCTTGCGCCGGCCCGCCCGGTCCAGCCAGAACACGGCGGGGAAGTCGCTCTCGCGGACCTCGTAGCGGGCCGGCGCCACGTCGTGGCGGATCACGATGGCCCCGGCGCCCGGCGCGGCCAGAACGGCCAGAACGGCCAGAACGGCCGGCGCCCCGCTACCGGCGGTCGGCGATGTCCGACACCATCCTTTCGATGTCACGCATCCGCTCCCAAGGGTCGTCCAGCTCCAGCAACCGCTGCTTGCGCTCCGCGCCGACCGGCATCAGTTCGCCGAGGCGCCAGCCCAGCTCCCGCAGGTCGTTGTAGTCGATCTTCATGTTCTTCCGCCGCACCATGGGATGGCGCTCCAGGCTCTGGAGCAGGTCCGCCGGGGCGGCGAAGCGCCCGTCGACCGGGATCGCCTCGCGGCCCACGCTGTCGTCGCCGATGAACTCCACACTCGCCTCCAGCACCCCGCTCTCCGCCCGCCGGCAGTCGAACGCCCTGAACTTCGCCGTGCCCTCCACCGTGATGCCCAGCAGGCCGTTCTCCAGCTGGTCCCAGTCGACGATCCGCGCGTAGGTGCCCGTGCGGCAGACGCTCCGGATCTCCGCATCCTCCGCCCCGTCCGCTTCGTCCGCCCCATCCGCCGTCTCCGCCTCGTCCCGTAGCAGGCAGACGCCGAAGCCCGTGTCGGCGCGCATGCAGCGGCTGACCAGATCCATGTAGCGCCGCTCGAAGATCTGGAGCTCCTCCCTGCCGCCGGGGAACATCACCAGCCGCAGCGGGAACAGCGGAATGTCGACCCGGCCGCGGCTCGACTCGACGGACCGCGCGGCGGACTGCGTCATCGGCTGTCGGGCCCCGTCGGGCGCCGCGGGCGCGCCGCCGCGCCGCCGCGCTACGAGGCCAGGGCCTCGAGCAACCGGTCGTGGATGCCGCCGAAGCCGCCGTTGCTCATGATCACGATGTGGTCGCCGGGCCGGCTGTCGGCCTTCAGGTGCCCGACGATCCCGTCGACCGTGTCGAAGGCGCGGGCGGCGGTCCCGCTCTCGCCCAGCAGGGCGTCGAAGTCGATGGCGGAGCGCGCCGGACGGAACCAGACCACGCTGTCCGCCGCCTGGCAGGCGGCGGACAGCGTGTGCCGGTGCACCCCCATCCGCATGGAGTTGGATGCCGGCTCGATCACGGCGATCAGCCGCGAGGCGGCGCCGTCCGCGGCCAGCCGGGCCGCCATGGCCTCGAGCGCCGCCGCGATGGCGGTGGGGTGGTGCGCGAAGTCGTCGAAGACGCGCACGCCGCCGACCTCGCCCCGCAGCTCCAGGCGGCGCTTCACGCCGCGGAACTCCCCCAGCGCCCGGGCCGCGGCGGGGACATCCACCCCGGCGTGGCGCGCGGCGGCGGCGGCGGCCAGCGCGTTGCGGATGTTGTGCCGCCCGCCCAGCCGCCACCGCACCGCGGCGCTCTCCCTGGCGCCGCCCGGTCCGTAGCGGACCAGGTCGAACCGGGCGCCGGCCCGGTCCGCCCGCTCGGCGTTCCAGATCACCGCGCCGCCCGCAGCCAGGGACTCGCAGCGCGCCCGCGGCAGGCCGGCGCCGAAGCGCTCGCGGGGGGTGAAGCAGCCCCACTCCAGCACCGCGTCCAGCGCCGGATCCTGGTGGGGCGTGACGATCAGCCCCTTGGACGGCACGGTCCGCACCAGGTGGTGGAACTGCCGCTGGATGGCCCCGAGGCTGTCGAAGATGTCGGCGTGGTCGTACTCCAGGTTGTTCAGCACCAGGGTGCGCGGGCCGTAGTGCACGAACTTGGAGCGCTTGTCGAAGAACGCGGTGTCGTACTCGTCCGCCTCCGCGACGAAGATGTCCCCGCCGCCCAGGGCGGCCGTGCGCCCGAAGTTCTCCGGCACCCCCCCGACCAACCAGCCGGGATCCCGGCCCGCATGCCGGAGGATCCAGGCCAGCATCGAGCTGGTGGTGGTCTTGCCGTGGGTGCCCGCCACCGCCAGCACGTGGCGGCCGTGCAGCACATGCCGCGACAGCCACTCCGGGCCCGAGGTGTAGCGCAGGCCCTCGTCCAGCACATGCTCGACCTCGGGGTTGCCCCGCGACAGGGCGTTGCCGATGATGACGAGGTCGGGCGCGGGCCGGAGGTTGGCGGCGTGGTAGCCTTCCCTGAGCTCGATGCCCTGGGCCTCGAGTTGCTCGCTCATCGGCGGGTAGACGCCGCGGTCGCTGCCGCTGACCCGATGGCCCAGCTGCCGGGCCAGCACGGCCAGGCCGCCCATGAACACGCCGCACACGCCCGCGATATGGATATGCATGGAAAAACGCCCGCCCCGCCCGGCGCCCTCTGGGACTTCTCCCTCGCATTATACGCCCGCGACGGGGTGGCCGATGCCTGCCTGCGCCTCCAGGACCGGCACGGCCTCGACGTTTGCCTGGTGCTGTTCTGCGTCTGGCACGGCCTGCGCCGCGGCGCCGTCCCGGACGCGGCCATGGCGCGGGCCATCGCGTTCTCGGAGCGGTGGGGCCGGGAGGCGGTGCGGCCGCTGCGCGGCGTCCGCCGCCGCATGAAGCGGATGGAGCCCGCAGGCGTCCCGCTCGAGCGCCTGCGGGAGCGGGTCAAGGAGGTCGAACTGGCGGCGGAGCGCTTCCAACTGGAGCATCTCGAGGGGCTGGCCGGCCCCGGGGCGGCCCCCTCGGCCGCCCGCGCGATCGAGAACCTGTCCCGGCTGACCGCCGCGCCGCCGGACCCGGACGCGAGCGCCTGCTTCGCGCTGATCGTCCGCGAGGCGCGGGCGATGGGCCCGCCGTCATAACCCCGAGTACGCCATCGGCCGCCGGGCCGTAGCACCCATCAGAGCTGGCAACCGTCATCTCGCCCTTGGAGTGTCGGTGAGCAGGCAGTCCGCAGAGGGGGATGTCCGTCCGCGGCGGTGCTCGCATCCGGCAAACGGCGGAATGGAAGGAAAGGCGGAGGGACACAACACAAGGGACACAACTCACGCCTTGACACCCGGGAATTTCACCTTCATGCTCCACCTTGACGGCCCGGCGCTGTATCGCCGGTAGCGAGACAGCTGGCAAGGGGACAGCAAAAATCGGGCGGGCGCGCCGCCCGCCGCCCCCCCCCCACAAGGGTTATAACTTGGAAGCAGTGCCTTGTCAGACCAATTCTTCAAGCAGCCGATTCTGAACTCGCCTTACGAGTACCCTTCCAGACATTGGGAACTCGACAAATCCGGACTGCCGACCCAGCGTATCGTGAAAAGACGACGTGGCGCGGATTTCGTGACGCCTATCCCAAAACCATCTCAAGCCATTGATTTATCTATAGA
>CAYSVD010000328.1:0-2356 GCA_964434395.1 uncultured Pseudohongiella sp. | reverse complement strand
ACTCGGCCGGACTCTGGGCGTCCGGGTACAGCTCCGCCCAGCGCTCCCCGGCGGTCAGGGCCTCGGCGACGGCCTGCAGGCCGCCCTCTTCGGCCGCCGCCTCCAGCTCCGCCATCAGGGCCGGGTCCGGCGCGGCGCCGTGCGCCGCCACCGCCAGCTCGATGATGTCCTCCCGGGTCTCGGCCGCGGCCAGCTCCGCCGTCGCCGCCCCGCTCCGCTCCAGGAAGCCGCCGGCGAGGTCCGCGAACTCCGCCGGAACCGCGGGACCGCTCAGGAACTCCTGCGCCGCCAGCAACAGGCCGGCCGGATCGTCGCCCGCCTCCAGGACGGGAACGACGATGTCCCGGCCGACCGCCAGCAGCTCGTCGCCGGCCCCCGGCAGCAGCGTCCCCAGCCAGGCGTCCGCGAACTCCGCCGGACTCTGGGTCGAGGGATACAGCCCGCTCCAGCGCAGGCTCCCGGTCAGGGCCAAGGCCGCGTCGAGCAGGGTTCCTCCCGGCGCGTCGACGATCGCCTCCAGCTCCCGCATCAAGGCGATGTCCGGCGCGGCGTCGTACGCCGCCGCCACCAGCTGGACGATGTCCTCTCTGATTTCTCTACTGGCCATGGAAACGCCTCCTCGGCCGCCACAGGCGGCATGGGCCGTTCGCCGCGCAGGGGCGCCAGCTCCGGCCGCCCCGCCCCCCGCCGTTCCGACGATGCGAAGATGAACTCTCGGTGTCGCGCTTTCCTTATCTTCTCCTTAGGGCTCCCGGGCCGCCCGTCTTCCCGCCGCCGGCCCGCGGCGCAAGCGGCGCCGATTGTTGTCTGTCCCGCCGCCCGCGTCAAGACTGCCGCGGTCCCGCCGCTAGCCGGAGCTTTCCCGGACGGGCCAAGCGTTGATGACGGCCTTGATCAGGGTGGCCAGGGGAATGGCGAAAAACACCCCCGCCAGCCCCCACATGCCGCCGAACACCAGCACCGCCGCGATGATGGCCACCGGATGCAGGTTGACCACCTCGGAGAAGATGACCGGCACCAGCACGTTGCCGTCCAGCACCTGCAGCACGATGTAGGCGGTCAGCGCCGTGTAGAACTCGCCGCCCAGGCCCCACTGCGCGTAGGCGACCGCCGCGACCGGAAAGGTCACCGCCGTGGCGCCGATGTAAGGCACGATCACGGACAGGCCCGTCAGCACGGACAGCAGCAGCGAGTAGTTCAGCCCCAGCGCCTCGTACAGGACGTAGGCGACGGCGCCCACCAGCGCGATCTCCAGCCCCTTGCCGCGCACGTAATTGGCGATCTGCCGGTCCATCTCCTCCCAGATGCGCTGCAGCAGCGGCCGCTCGGGCGGCAGGAACCCCCTGGCCCACCGCGCCAGCAGGTCGTGGTCCTTCATCATGAAGAACACCAGGATCGGCACCAGCACCAGGAAGATGAACCAGGCGAACAGGCTGGGCAGGCTGGCGATGGAGTACTCCAGCGCCGCCTGGCCGAAGCCGCCCACCTCGCCGGCCAGCCCGTCGATGAACTGCCGCACCCAACTTTCCGAGAACAGCCCGGGGTACCGCTCCGGCAGGGCCATCAGGGCGGTGCGCCCTTGGGCGACCAAGCCGGGCGCCTCGCCGGCCAGCAGCTGCATCTGGGTCCAGATGCGCGGCAACAGGTACAGCAGCAACAGCAGGAACAGCCCGACGAACAGCGCGTACACCGCGGCGAAAGCCAGCGCGGCCGGCAGGCGCCAACCCAGCAGCAGGTTCACCAGCCCCTGCATCAGGTAGGCGATGATCAACGCCGCGATCAACGGCGCCAGCACGTCGCCCAGTAGCCACAGGACGAGCAACCCGGCGCCCAGCAGCGCCAGCAGGATGATCGACTCCTCGTCGTGGAAGTAGCGGTCGGCGAAATCGCCCAGCAGCTTCCTGATCACCGGTCCGCGCCCCGGGGCCCTCAGTCCTTCCGGATCCAGTAGGAATAGGCCCGGCCGTCGCGGCGGAAGCCCACGATGCTGTGCCGGCTGCGGGAGGCGAACAGGTGGAAGTCCTTCTCCGAGCCGGGGTCGGTGGCCACCGCCTTGAGCACCTGGCCGGGCCGCATGCCGTTGAGGGCGAGCTTGGTCCGCAACAGGGGCATCGGGCACTCCAGCCCGCTCAGGTCCAGTTCGATGTCGGCCGGGGTCTCCATGGCGCCATTCTAGCAAAGGCGCAGGGCCTTATGTGGTACCCTGCCGCCCTGCGTTTCCCGGCCCGATGGAGGCGGCGCGGCCATGACTGCGGAGCGATCCGGCGTCCGTCCGGCGCCCGCCCGCCGCGCGGCGGGCGCGCTGGCTGGCCTGTTGCTCGCCGGGGCCGCCGGCGGGCAGCCCCCCGCCCTGCCC
>CAYSVD010000327.1:0-20949 GCA_964434395.1 uncultured Pseudohongiella sp. | reverse complement strand
CAGCGGCACCAAGCAGGTGGCGGTGCTCGACTACGGCGGCGGGGCGGACGACCGGCTCATCATCGTCGGGGGGACCGCGGACGCCGAGACCTACCGCGCCCACTTCCTGGCGCATGCGGGGGACATCCCCGATTTCAGCGGCTGACGCGCCGCCCCGTCGACGGACGCTGAATGCGCCGGGGCCGCGCTCCGGCGCCGCCCGCGGCAGGCCGGAACGCGGGCGGCCGCCTTGATGCTGGCGGCGGATGCCGTTGGCGGATGTCCAAGACCGGCCATGGTCGCCGCCAAGCAAGATTTGCGGAATGCAGGGTTCCAAACCGGGGTCGTCGCCGTGGTCGATGCCCCCAGCCCATCCGTCCGGACTTCGGCGGACGCCCGCCGCGCCGTCGCCTGCTTCGCCTTACGGTCCCTGCGGCATCGGTGAAACCGTCCTTATATCCCTGCGTCGGCAACACGCTTGACAATCCGCCGGCCATACACCGCCGCCCCTCGCGCGCCCGGACTTCGGGACGGCGCGCCTTTTCAGGACCGCATCGAGTCGCGCGGCCGCTAGCGGAAGGTCTCGTTGATGCCCGCCAGCGCCTCGCCGCCGGGACAGAGGTCGCGCTCGTCCAGCTGGTTGAAGGGCTTGTCGACCGTGTCCAGGACCTCGTGGAGGTCCGACAGCTCCTGGTTGATGTAGAGCAGGCCGGTGGCGATCTTGCCCTCGCCGCGATGCCGGCTGATGTGGCGCAGGGCCTGGTCCCGGTCGCAGGGGTCGTAGTCCTCGCCCGCCTTGTGCAGATGGATCACGGAGCCGTCGTGCAGCGTGATCTCCTTGTCCTGGCCCGCCTCGTAGCTGGCGGTGATCTCCTCGCGCATCGGCACGAAATCCACCTGGCTCAGCGCGATCTGGTTCTCCCAGGCGTGGCCGTAGCCGTGGGTGGACTGCGAGGTGTTGTTGAAGGTCACGCAGGGCGACACGACGTCGATGAAGGCGAAGCCCTTGTGGCTCAGCCCGGCCTGCAGCAGGGGGACCAGCTGCCCCTTGTCGCCCGAGAAGCTGCGCGCGACGAAGCTCGCGCCGAGCTCGATGGCCAGGGTCGCCATGTCGATGTTCCCGTAGACGCTCTCCTCGCCGGCCTTGGTCTTCGATCCCGGGTCGGCGGTGGCCGACAGCTGCCCCTTGGTCAGCCCGTAGGTGCCGTTGTTGGCGACGATGTACAGCATGTCGACGCGCCGCCGCACGATGTGGCAGAACTGGCCGAGGCCGATGGAGGCGCTGTCCCCGTCGCCGGACACGCCGATGTAGCGAAGGTTCCGGTTCGCCAGGTTGGCGCCGGTCGCCACCGACGGCATGCGCCCGTGCACCGAGTTGAACCCGTGCGCCTTGCTGAGGAAGTAGGAGGGGATCTTGGAGGAGCAGCCGATGCCCGAGATCTTCGCGACGCGGTGCGGCTCCAGGGACATGCCGGCCGCCGCCTGGATGATGGCGGCGCTGATGGAGTCGTGCCCGCAGCCGCCGCACAGGGTGGTCAGGGTGCCCTCGTAGTCCCGGCGGGTGAGCCCCAGCTCGTTGGCCTCGAGCCGCGGGTGGGCGAAGCGGGGCTTGGCGATGTAGCTCACGGCGGAACTCCGGCGCCTCAGGCCGTGGCCTTGCGGGACGAGGAGGGGTCGGGCATGGTCCTTAGGATCTCCCGCTCGATGAAGTCCGCGGTGATCAGCACGCCGTTGTAGCTCAGCACCGAGCGCATCTGCTCCTCGGCGGCGTTCGCCTCGATCTTCAGCAGGCTTTTCAGCTGCGCGTCGCGGTTCTGCTCGATCACGTACGTCAGCTCGTGGCCGTCGATGAACTCCTTGACGCTGTCGTGGAAGGGAAAGGCGCGGATGCGCAGGGTGTCCAACCGGATGCCTTTCTTGCCGAGGCTGTCCAGCGTCTCCCGGATGGCGCCGCTGGTCGATCCCAGGTAGATCATGCCGAGCCGGTTGCCGCGTCCGGAGATCTCCGGCTCCGGCAGGAACCCGACTGCGGTCCTGAACTTTCGGGCGATGCGGTCCATCACCTCGGCGTACACGTCGCCGTCCTCGGTGTAGGCCGCGTCGGCGTCGTGGGAGCTGCCGCGGGTGAAGTAGGAGCCCTTGGACGGGTGGGCGCCGGGCAGGGTGCGCCAGGGGATGCCGTCGCCGTCCGCGTCGACGTAGCGCCCGAACTTTTCGATCTCCTCCAGCCGCTCGGCGTCGAGCACCTTGCCGCGGTCGTAGGCCCGCCCGTCGTCCCACTCGAGCGGGTCGCAGATGTGGTCGTTCATGCCCAGCTCCAGGTCGCTCATCACGATCACCGGGGTCTGCAGCCGGTCGGCCAGGTCGAACGCGTCGGCGGCGAACTCGAAGCATTCCCCCGGATGCGACGGAAACAGCATCACGTGCTTGGTGTCGCCGTGGGAGGCGTAGGCGCAGGCGAGCAGGTCGCCCTGCTGGGTCCGGGTCGGCATGCCGGTGGAGGGGCCGACCCGCTGGATGTTGAACAGCACCACCGGCACCTCGGCGAAATAGGCCAGGCCCAGGAACTCCTGCATCAGGGAGATGCCGGGGCCGCTGGTCGCCGTGAACGCCCGGGCGCCGTTCCAGCCGGCGCCGATCGCCATGCCGACGGCCGCCAGCTCGTCCTCGGCCTGGAGGATGGCGTACTTGTTCTTGCCGGTGCCGGGGTCGATGCGCAAGCGCCGGCAGTACTTGCCGAAGCTGTCCACCGCCGAGGTGGAGGGGGTCAGCGGATACCAGGAGGCGACGGTGGCGCCGCCGTACACGCAACCCAGGCCGATCGCGGTGTTGCCGTCGATCAGGATCTTGCCGTCGTTCTTCCCGCGCGGCTCGAGCCGCAGCTCCAGCGGGCAGTCGAAGTGGTCCCGGGCGTACTGGTGGCCCAGCTCCAGCGCGTGGATGTTGGGAAGGATCAGCTTCTCCTTGCCCCGGAACTGGTCGCCCACCAGCCCGGTCAGCACCTTGAAGTCGATCTCGAGGAGGGCCGACAGGGCGCCGATGTAGACGATGTTCTTGAACAGCTGGCGCTGCGCCGGGTGCTCGAACTCCCGCAGGCAGATGTCGGTGAGGGGGATCGGCAGGAAGCGCGCGTCCGGGCGCAGCAGCTCCTCGCGCAGCGCCTTCGACGAGTCGTACAGCACGCAACCGCCCGGGACCACCTCGCCGATGTCGGACTCGATGGTCTGCTCGTTCATGGCCACCATCAGGTCGACCCCCTCGCGCCGGCCGAGGTAGCCGGCCTCGCTGATCCTGACCTCGTACCAGGTGGGCAGGCCCTGGATGTTGGAGGGGAAGATGTTGTGGGGGCTGACGGGGATGCCCATTCGGAAGACGGCCTTGGCGAACATGTGGCTGGCGCTGGCCGAGCCGGAGCCGTTCACGTTGGCGAACTTGACGACGAAATCGTTGACCCGCGCGGCCGCGCGGGTTTTGTCGGCGGGCGCCGGGGCGTTCACGCGTCCGCCGCCTTGGCCGTGTCGAGCAGGAACTTGCGCATGTCCCAGGCGTTGGTGGGGCAACGCTCCGCGCACAGGCCGCAGTGCAGGCACAGGTCCTCGTTCTTGGCCATGATGCGGCCGGTCTTCAGCGCGTCCGAGACGTAGATGTCCTGCTCGGCGTTCTCCGCCGGCGCCAGCAGCCGCTGCCGCAGCTCCGCCTCTTCGCCGTTGCGGGTGAAGGTGATGCAGTCGGTGGGGCAGATGTCGACGCACGCGTCGCACTCGATGCACAGCGCGCCGGTGAAGACGGTCTGCACGTCGCAGTTGAGGCAGCGCATGGTCTCGGCGAAGGCCAGCTCGGGGTCGTAGCCCAGCTCCACCTCCATGTTGATGTCGTTCAGCGTCTTGCGCTTGTCGGCGTGCGGCACGGCGTAGCGGGCGTCGTGGCTGATGTCGTTGTCGTAGGACCACTGGTGGATGCCCATCTTCTGGCTGACCAGGCTGGTGATGGGGACGGGGCGCTCGCCCACGTCCCGCTGCTCGCACCGCAGGTGGATGGACAGCGCCGCCTCGTGCCCGTGGGCCACCGCGGTGATGATGTTGTCGGGCCCCAGCGCGGCGTCCCCGCCGAAAAAGACCTTCTCGTGGGTCGACTGGAAGGTGGTCTTGTCCAGCACCGGCAGCTCCCAGCGGTCGAACTCGATGCCGATGTCCCGCTCGATCCACGGGAAGCTGTTCTCCTGGCCGATGGCGCAGAGCACGTCGTCGCAGGGCAGGACGACCGGCGGCTCTCCGGTCGGGACCAGCAGGCGCCTGCCGTCCTCGTCGAACTCCCTGGCGACCTTCTGGAACTCCATCGCGGCGAGCCGTCCGTCCTCGACGATGTAGCGCGCGGGGACGTGGAAGTTGAGGATCGGGATGTCCTCGCGCATGGCGTCCTCGATCTCCCACGGCGAGGCCTTCATCTCGTCGAAGCCGCTGCGGACCACCACCTTGACGTCCTCGCCCCCCAGCCGCCGGGAGGTCCGGCAGCAGTCCATGGCCGTGTTGCCCCCGCCGAGCACCAGCACCCGCCGGCCGATGCCGCCGATGTGCTCGAAGGCGACGCCGGCCAGCCACTCGATGCCGGTGTGGATGTTGTCCCGGGCCTCCTCCCAGCCGGGCAGTTCCAGCCGCTTGCCCAGGGGCGCGCCGGTGCCGACGAAGACGGCGTCGAAGTCCTCCGCCAGCAGCCGCTTCATGCTGGCGATCTCCTCGCCGAAGCGGCAGTCGACGCCCATGTCGAGGATGTAGCCCAGCTCCTCCTCCAGCACCCCGACCGGCAGGCGGAAGCGCGGGATCTGGGTCCGCATGGCCCCGCCGGCGGCGGCGTCGCGCTCGAACAGGGTGAACTCGTAGCCCAGGGGCAGCAGGTCCCGGGCGACGGTGAGGGAGGCGGGGCCGGCGCCGACCAGCGCGATGCGCCGGCCGTTCTTCCGGCGCGGGATCTTCGGCAGGCGGTCCCGGATGTCCGACTTGTAGTCCGCGGCCACCCGCTTCAGGCGGCAGATGGCCACCGGCTCCTTCTCCACCCGGACGCGGCGGCAGGCCGGCTCGCAGGGCCGGTCGCAGGTGCGCCCCAGGATGCCGGGGAAGACGTTGGAGCGCCAGTTGACCATGTAGGCGTCGGTGTAGCGCTTTTCCGCGATCAGCCGGATGTACTCCGGCACGGGAGTGTGCGCCGGGCAGGCCCACTGGCAGTCCACCACCTTGTGGAAGTATGCGGGATTCTCGATGTCGGTCGGTTCCATCGGCCTCGTCTCGGGCGCGACCGACGCGCCGCTCGTCCGGGAAAGGGGGCGGAAAAGGCCCGCCGGCGGCCGGGAGGGGAAAAACGCCCGGCGGCCAACGCCGCCGGGCTCAATGTTACTACCAAGGGAGAGACGAATGAAACATCCCCCGCAAGGCGCGGGACATCCATCCGCGCTCCCATAGACCGGCGGGCGGGGGGAAAGTTCCCCGCCGGCGGCGGGAATCGCCCGCATCCGGCGCAGGATTCTTCCAACTTGCTGAATTCGCTATATTTTCACGATCTCCAGGTCCGGCAGGGCCAATCCGTCCAGCGTTTCGGGGCTGCCGATGACGCCGATGCTGGCCGCGGCCGGGTCGAGATGGCGCCCGGCCGCGGCCCGGAGATCCTCGACGGTGACGGCCAGCACCCGGCGCCGCAGCTCCATGCGCCGCTCGAGGCCGCGCCCGTTCAGGTGGCTGTAGAAGGCCTGGGCCGCCTCGCCGGCCGGCGAGGACGACTTGTCCATGGCGGCGACGACGCCGAGGATCGCCTCCTCCAACTGGTTGGGCGGGTGGTCCTCCTCGAGCACCCATTCGACGGCCCGGTCGAAGTCGTCCAGGGTCTCCTTGAGCCGGGGATCGCGGTAGGAGAAGAAGCGGAAGGAGGCCGAGCCGGCGTCCTGGACCGCGCCCGCGCCGTAGGCGCCGCCCCGCTCCCGCACGGCCCGGTGGAGGAAGCCGTTGCGCGCGAAGCCCGCCAGCACCAGCAGCGCGGCGTGGTCCGGATGGTCCCACGGGACCGTCGGGAAGGCCTTGGCGCAGAAGTTGACCTGGGTCGCGGTCGACCAGGCCTGCGCGGCGCGCTCGCGCACCGGCGGCGGGGCGAAGGCCGGGGGGCGCGAGCCGTCCGCCGCCGGCCAGCGCCGGTCCACGTCGTCCAGCATGGACGGCAATGCCTCGGCCTCGCCCACCAGCAGGTGCCGGACCGGGGCGGCGGTCACCAGCCGGTGCAGCGCGGCGAAGCGCTCCAGCAGGGCGCCGCGCCGCTTCTTGTCGCGCAGCCGGCGCCGCAGCGCCTTGAGCCGCCGCAACCCCTCCAGGCCATCGGAGGCGTGCGTCAGCCAGGCGGCCGGGCTCATGCGGCTGGCGGCGAGCCGCATGGCCAGGCTGTGCCCGTGGGACGTGACGCCGTTCTCCCGGTGCGCGCACATCTGCTCGATCAGGTCCGCGACGCGCTCCTCCTCGTCGAAGCGCAAGGCGGCGACCGTCCGCTCCAGCAGCTCCGTCATGGCGGCGTGGTTCGCGGCGAGGGACTTCGACGCGAAGCTCAGGTGGCCGCGCACCCGTTGCGCGTCGTCGGTCGCGCCGGCCAGGCTGGCGAAGCAGCCGACGCCGCCGCTGACCGCGGACTGCCAGCGCTGCGTCTCGGCGTAGCTCATCCCGCCGACGCCGAGCTCGGGCGCGCAGGCGGTGTACAGGTGCATGACCTCCAGCAGCTCCGGCTCGAGCCGCGGCAGCTCCATGACGACATGCTGGTAGCACAGGCCGTTGGTGCCCTGCGCGAAGCAGCTCGCGGGGCGGCCCGAGGCGGGCAACGCGCTGTCGCGCCGCTCGGGCTCCTCGACCCGCTCGGGCACGTCCTCGAGCCCCACCTTCGGCAGCACCTCGGGATCGTCCCGGCGCCCCTGGCGCTGCGCCAGCTCCTCCGCCTGGCGGACGATCCGCGCCGTCTCCTTCCCGTCCAGCCGCCGCCTGATCGCCGCCAGCCGCGCCTTCTCCGCCTCCGTCCGGCGCCGCGCCAGCTCCGCGTCGGGCGCCAGCGTGAGGGTGAGGCGGTGCGGGTTGTCCAGCAGCAGCTCGCGCACCAGCCGCGGCGCGAAATCCGGATCGGCGATCCGCTTCTTCAGCTCCTCGAGATGCGGGTCGATGTCCAGCAGCCCGGCGGGGTCCGCCCCGTGCAACGTGGCGGCCAGCACGCTCTCGAGCAGCTGCAGCCCGTAGGGGAAGCCGCCGCCGGTGATCTCCCGCTGGGACAGCTCCAGCTGGTGCAGGGCCGCGGCGGCCTGGTCCGGCTCGATGCCGGAGCCGGCGACCCGGCGCAGGGTGTCCAGCACCAGCCCCTCGACCCGGCGGGCGCTCCCGGCGCCGCATCCCTCCAGTCCGGCCGCGAAGATGATGTCGCGGGTGGAGCCTTCCATGCCGCACAGCGGGGACGGCGCGCTGCCCAGCTCGGAGGTCTCCAGCGCCTGCATCAGCGGGCTGGCGCTGTGGTCCAGCAGCAGCGTCTCCAGCAGCCTGGCGCGGAACAGGTCGGAGGGGTTGGTGCTGTCGCCCAGCAGCCAGCCGACCACGACGTGGTCCCGGTTCTCCGTCTCCTCCTCCGCGTAGGACTCCTCCACCCGAATCGGCGACAGATATCTTTTCTCCGGCGGTACGCGGATGCCGGCATCCAGGCGCTCGAAACCGGACAGCGCGAGCTCCTCGAACCGGCGCTGGTGCTCCCGCGCGGGAATGTCGCCGAAGGTCATGAACAGCGCGTTGCTCGGATGGTAGTGGGTCTTGTAGAACGCGAGCAGCTGCCCGTGGTCGAGGTCCGGAATGTGCTCGGGCTCCCCGCCGCTGTTGTGGCGGTAGGTGGCGGTGGGGAACAGGTGCCGGGTCAGCGCCTGCCACAGCGCGCTCGGGGCGGAGCTCATGGCGCCCTTCATCTCGTTGTACACCACGCCCTTGAACAGCAGCTCGCTGTCGGGGTCGCCGGGCCGGGCGAACTCCAGCCGGTGGCCCTCCTGGGCGAAGTCCAGCGGGTGCAGCAGGGGGAAGAACACGGCGTCCAGATAGACCGCGAGCAGGTTGTCGAAGTCCTTCCGGTTCCTGCTGGCGAAGGGGTAGGCGGTCCAGTCGCTGCTGGTGAAGGCGTTCATAAACGTGTTCAGGGAGCGCCGGGTCATCATGAAGAACGGATCGCGCACCGGGTATTTCCGGCTGCCGCACAAGGCGGTGTGCTCCAGGATGTGGGCCGCCCCCCGGGAGTCCTCCGGCACGGTCCGGAACGCGACCAGGAAGACGTTCTCCGGGCCGGCGGCGGCGAGATGGCAGTGGAGGGCCCCGGTCCGGCGGTGCCGGTACTCCTCCACGTTGAGGTTGAGGGAGGGGACCGGCCCGCGGCGGAGCCGCTCGAAGGCCGGATGGGAACCGGCGGGCGCGTCGTCCGCAATGTCCAGCGCGGTCTGCGTCATGGGCGTCGTCGTCGGGCGGCCGGGATTCCAAGCCGGAGAAGGCGCATTCTACCCGAGCCGCGTTCTCCAAGTAACGCCCGGGACGCCCGGGCAAGGCCGGGACGCCTTGGGAGACGCGCGCCGAAACCGGCGCCGCCGCGCGGCGCCGCCGCGCCTTGGGCGGGAGGAGTCGGCGTGGGGTACAATGCGTCGGGGCGTCCGGATGCGGCGCGCCGTTTTTTCCGCAAGGCCGGGGGCGACGGATGAGGGTGGAGCGGGCCATCACCGCCAAGCTGACGGACGGGCTGGCCCCGGAGTTCCTGCTGGTGGAGAACGAAAGCGGGATGCATGCGGGCCCCGCCGCCGAGAGCCATTTCAAGCTGACCGTGGCGGCGCGCCGTTTCGACGGCATGAGTCCGGTGGCGCGGCACCGGCATGTCTACGGGCTGCTCGCCGACGAGCTGGCCGGCGGGGTGCACGCGCTGGCGCTGCACCTTTACTCGCCCGCGGAGTGGGCCGCGCGCCGGCGGGCCGCGCCGGACTCGCCGGACTGCCGGGGCGGCGGCGGCGCATGAGAGCGCCGGCCGGTCTCGCGGAACTCCTTGCCGACCGCGGCCGGCTGGCCGAACTGGCCGCCGCCGCCGCGCTGGCGGCGGCGCTGGCCGGCGTGATCGGGCTGGTCGTCTGGCTCGCCCGCGAGGGGACGGAGACCGCCGCGCCGCCCTTCGTCGCTCCGCCCTCCGCGCCGCCGTTGCCGGACTTCGCCGCCATCGCGGACACGGCGGAGCGGAAGCTGCGGTTTTTCGATTGGCTCGAGGGCCACGTCCGGGCCGAAAACCGCCGGCTGGCCGGCCTGCGCGAGGAGGCGGGGTCCTACGCCGCGGTCCTCGCCGCCGGGCGGCCGCTCGACGCCCACGGGGCGTTGCGCGCGCAGGAGCTGGCCGAACGGTTCGGGGTCGACGCGGCGGAGCGCGGCCGCGGCGAGGTCGTCGACGAGCTGATGCGGCGGATCGACGGGATCCCGGTCTCGCTGGTGCTGGCCCAGGCCGCCATCGAGTCGGCGTGGGGCACGTCCCGCTTCGTCGTCGAGGGGAACAACGTGTTCGGACAGTGGTGCTTCCGGCAGGGCTGCGGCATGGTGCCCCGGGAGCGCCCGGCCGGCGCCCGCCACGAGGTCAGGCGCTTCGACTCCGTCGCCGGGTCGGTGCGGTCCTACTTCGCCAACATCAACACCCACCCCTCGTACCGGTCTTTCCGCGAGCTGCGGGCCTACATGCGCGAGCGCGGGCAGGCGCCCGACGCCATGGTCCTGGTCCTGGGGCTGTCCAACTATTCCGAGCGCCGCGAGGAATACGTCGAACAGGTGCGCGCGGTCATCCGGCAGAACGGCCTGCTGGAGCGGGACCGGCCGGAGTCCGAAGCCGCGCCGCCGGAGTCGCTGCCCCATTAGGGAGCGAGGCGGGGCCGGAGGCCTCCGAGTCCGACGGGACCGATGCGCCGCCCCGTCAGGGGCGGATCCACTGCACCGAGTGCCAGTAGAACCGGCCGGTGCCGGGTTGCGGCGCCGTGCAGGTGTAGTGCCAGCGGCGGCCGCCCAGTTTCCGCTCGGGCCGCAGCCTGAGGACGCCCGCCGCCCGGTCCAGCCATTCCATGGCCATGGGCGCGCCGCCGGCGAAGCAGGCGATGCGCTCCGGGTCGTAGTCCCCGGGCCCGAACTCGAGGACCGCCGCCGGGGCGCGCTCGGCGGTGACCGGCGAGGCGGGCCGCAGCACGCGGACGGGAAAGGGCAGCGTCTCGAACTTGACGCGGGCGGAGTCGAGGGCGGCGTAGGCGCCGGCCAGCGGAAACCGGGGCAGGGCCAGGAAGTCGGAGTCCGGGCCGACCGCGCCCGAGTTCTGCGCGAAGCCGGTGAAACCCAGCCCCTCCAGCAGGGACTTGAGCGCCGGATCGTATTCCCCGTAGGGATAGGCGAAAAGCCGGTGGGACCGTCCGGTTTCCCGCTCGATGACGGCCTCGGCGGCGAGCAGGTCCTCGCGCCGGCGCTCCAGCCACCGCGCCCGGGTCTCCCCGTCCCGCCGCGAGAGCATGTAGGGGTGCTCGCGGGTGTGGTTCGCGACCGTCATCCCCGCCGCGGCCATCTCGCGGATCTGGGCCCAACTCAGGTAGCCGCTCTGCCCGCGTTCCACCGGCGCGGTGCTGAGGAACAGGGTGAAGGGGAAGCCGAACTCGCGCAGCATCGGGAAGGCGTTCTCGTAGATCGAGACGTAGCCGTCGTCGAAGGTGATGGCCACGGCGCGGTCGGGCAGCGCCCGGCCGCCCCGCAGCGCCTCGACCATGGCCTCGAGCCGCATCACGGCGAAGCCGTTGTCCGCGAGGTGCCGCAGGTGGGCCCTGAAGTCCGTCGGGGAGGTGCTGGTGGAGGCGGGCGTGTCCTCGGCGACGTGGTGGTACAGCAGGACGGCGCCGGCGGCCTGCGCCGCCGCGCCGGTGCACAACAGCAGGACCGCCAGCAGACAACGCATGGGGGCATTGTCGCACATGCCGGGTCGGGGAACATGGGGACAGGCCCCGCCGTCGCGGGTGTCCCGCGGGTGTCCCGGGTGTGCCGCCCCCGGCGGGGGACGCTATAATGGCCGCTTTTCCGGGACGGGCCGCCGCCGCGCGGACCGAGTCTTCGATGAGCGCGCTGTATTCGGGCGAAACCCTGACCGTCGAGCTCCCGCCGTCCGGGACGGCGCGGGCGGCGTTCGCCCGCGCGGACTCGCCGGTCAACAAGTTCGACCGGACGGCCCTCGAGGAGCTGCGCGAGGCGGTCGACGCCCTCGCGGGCGCCGACGGCGTCAAGGGGGCGGTGTTCGCCAGCGCCCGGCCCGCCTTCGTCGTGGGGGCGGACATCGGCGAGTTCACCGAGCTGTTCCGGCAGCCGCCGGAGCGGCTGCTCGACTGGCTGGCCCGCGCCGGCGAGCTGTTCAACGCCGTCGAGGACCTGCCGTTCCCCACCGTGGCGGCGCTGGGCGGCGCGGCGCTGGGCGGCGGCTTCGAACTGGCGCTGGCCGCGGATTACCGCGTCGCCGTCCCCGGGGCGGCGGTCGGTTTCCCTGAGGTGAAGCTCGGCATCATTCCGGGCTTCGGCGGCACCGTGCGGCTGCCGCGGCTGATCGGGGCGGACAACGCCGCCGAGTGGATCGCCGGCGGCGCCCGCATGGGGGCGGAGCGGGCGTTGCGGGACGGGGCGGTCGACGCCGTCGTGGAGCCCGAGGCGCTGGACGGCGCGGCCGAGCGCCTGCTCGACCGGTGCGCCGCCGGCAAGCTGGACTTCCGGCGGGTCAGGGAGCGCAAGCGCTCCCCCCTCCTCCTGCCGCCGGAGGAGCGGGAGACGGCCTTCGGCACGGCGCTGGCCGCCGCGGCCGCCAAGGCGGGGCCGCACTACCCCGCGCCCGCGGCCGCCGTCGCCGTCATGCGCGACGCGGCCGCCATGGACCGCGCCGGCGCGCTCGAGGTCGAGCGGCGGGCCTTCGTCCGGCTGGCCCGGACCGAGACGGCGGCCAACCTGGTGCGGATGTTCCTGAACGAGCGGCTGGTGGCCCGGCGGGCCCGCGAGGCGGCGGCCGGCGCCCGCCCGGTCGGCTCGATCGCGGTGCTGGGCGCCGGCATCATGGGGGGCGGCATCGCGTTCCAGGCGGCCCTGAAGAGGCTGCCGGCCGTCATGGGGGACGCCGCGCCGGAGGGGCTGGAGCGCGGCATGGCGGAGATCCGCAGGCAGCTGGAGCGGCGCCTGGCCCGCGGCGCGCTCGACGCCGCCGGCGCCGTGGAGGCGATGGGGCGCGTCCGGCCGACCCTGGGCCATGAGGGATTCGAGCGGACGGACCTCGCGGTGGAGGCCGTGGTCGAGGACGCCCAGGTCAAGAAGCGGGCGCTGGCGGAGTTGGAGGCGAGGATGGGGCCCGAGGCGGTCATCGCCTCCAACACCTCGACCATCTCCATCAGCGAGCTGGGCGATGCGCTGCGGCGCCCGGAGCGCTTCTGCGGCATGCACTTCTTCAATCCCGTGCCGGCCATGCCGCTGGTCGAGATCGTCCGCGGGCGGCGCAGCGGCGAGGAGGCTCTCGCCGCCGCCGCGGCCTGCGCCCGGCGGCTGGGCAAGACGCCGATCATGGTCCGGGACTGCCCCGGGTTCCTGGTGAACCGCATCCTGTTCCCCTATTTCGGCGCGTTCGAGCTGCTGCTGCGCGACGGGGCCGACTTCAGGCGGGTGGACGAGGCGATGGAGCGCTTCGGCTGGCCCATGGGCCCCGCCCGGCTGCTGGACGTGGTGGGCATCGACACGGCCGCGCGCGCCCGGCAGGTGATGGCGGAGGGCTTCGAGCGCATGGCCCAGCCCTTCGCCGGCGCCATGGAGAAGCTGCGGGATGCGGGCCGCCTGGGGCAGAAGAGCGGGCGGGGCTTCTACCGCTACGAGCCGGGCCCGAAGGGCCGGCTCGAGCGGCTGCCCGACCCCGAGGCGGACGGGATCGTCGGCCCGGCGCGGCCGCGCGCCTTCGACGAGGCGGAGATCGTGGAGCGGATGATGACGCCCCTGTGCCTGGAGAGCGCGCGCTGCCTGGAGGACGGGATCGTCGAGACCGCCGTCGAGGTGGACATGGGGCTGGCGCTGGGGCTGGGCTTTCCGGCCTTCCGCGGCGGCGCCCTGCGCCACATCGACGGCATCGGCGTCGCCGCGTTCCGCGAGATGGCGGACCGGCACGCCGGGCTGGGTCCGCTGTACCATCCCACCGAGGCGATGCGGGCCCGCGCCGAGCCCTACCACGGCCGGCCCCCGGAGGCGTGAGCGATGGCGCTGGAACCGAACGACGCGGTGATCGTGGACGGGGTGCGCACCCCCATGGCCCGGTCCCGGGGCGGCGCCTTCCGCCATGTGCGCGCCGAGGAGCTGTCCGCGCGGATGATCGACGCGCTGTTCGATCGCAGTCCCGGGGCGCGTCCGGAGGAGACGGACGACGTGATCTGGGGCTGCGTCAACCAGACCCTCGAGCAGGGCTGGAACATCGCGCGCAACGCCGCCCTGATGTCGGCGCTGCCCCACACCGTCTGCGGCCAGACGGTGAACCGGCTGTGCGGCTCGTCCATGTCGGCGCTGCACGCGGCGGCGGCGGCCGTCCAGAGCGGCAACGGCCGGCAGTTCGTCGTGGGCGGGGTGGAGCACATGGGGCACGTGGGCATGACCCACGGCGTGGATCCCGACCCGCGGGCGTCGCTCCGCGTCGCCCGGGCCTCCTGGATGATGGGGGTGACGGCCGAGACGCTGGCCCGGCGGCACGGCGTCGCGCGCGAGGAGCAGGAGCGCTTCGCCGCGCGCTCCCACGCCCTGGCGGACCGGGCGCGGCGCGACGGCGGCTTCGACGGCGAGATCGTGCCGGTCGAGGGCCACGACGGGGAGGGATGCAGGACGCTGGTGGAGCGCGACGAGACCATCCGCCCCGACACGACGCCGGAGAAGCTGGCCGCGCTGCCGCCGGCCTTCGATCCGGAGCGCGGCACGGTCACCGCCGGCACCTCGTCCCAGATCTCGGACGGGGCGTCGGCCCTGCTGGTGCTGTCCGCGGAGCGGGCCGAGGCCATGGGGCTCAGGCCGCGGGCCCGGATCCGGGCCATGGCCTGCGCCGGCGTCGCCCCGGCGGTCATGGGCTACGGCCCGGTTCCGGCCTCCCGCAAGGCGCTGGAGCGGGCCGGCCTCGCCATGGACGACATCGGGTGCGTGGAGCTGAACGAGGCCTTCGCCGCCCAGGCGTTGCCGGCGCTCAAGGACCTCGGGCTGCTGGAGGCGCTGGACGAGAAGGTGAACCTGCGCGGCGGCGCCATCGCCCTCGGCCACCCGCTGGGCTGCTCGGGGGCCCGCATCGTCGTCACGCTGCTGAACAACATGGAAAGCCGCGGCGCGGACCTGGGCCTGGCCGCCATGTGCGTCGGGCTGGGGCAGGGCATCGCCACCGTGCTGGAGCGGGTCTGACGGGGACGCCGCCGTGACCGCCGCCGCCGACATCGCGCCCCGCGCCGACATCGCCGCCCGCGCGCGCCGGGGCCTGCTCCGCGAGGCGGGCCGGGCCGTCGCCGACTACAACATGATCGAGGACGGCGACCTGGTCATGGCGTGCCTGTCGGGCGGCAAGGACTCCTTCGTGATGCTGGACATCCTGCTGCGCCTGCGGCGCCGCGCGCCGGTCGATTTCCGCATCCACGCGGTCAACCTCGACCAGAAGCAGCCCGGCTTCCCGCGGCGCGCGCTGCCGGACCACCTCGCCGGCCTGGGGGTGGAGTTCACGGTGCTGGAGCGCGACACCTACGGCGTCGTCACGGCGAAGGTGCCGGAGGGCAAGACCTACTGCGGGCTGTGCTCGCGCCTGCGCCGCGGCATCCTGTACGACTACGCCGCCGCCATCGGCGCGGACAAGGTGGCGCTGGGCCACCACCGCGACGACATCGTGGAGACGCTGTTCCTGAACATGTTTCACGGCGGGCGGCTCAAGGCGATGCCGCCGAAGCTCCGAAGCGACGACGGCCGCAACGTGGTGATCCGGCCGCTGGCCTACTGCGCGGAGCGGGACATCGCGCGCTACGCGGAGACGATGCGCTTTCCCATCATCCCCTGCGGCCTGTGCGGCGCGCAACAGAACCTCCAGCGCCGGGCCGTCAAGGCCATGCTGGCCCAATGGGAGCGGGCCCACCCCGGGCGCGTCCGGTCGATCTTCCGCGCCGTCGCCAACGTCTCGCCCAGCCAGCTGGCGGACCGGAGCCTGTTCGATTTCGCGGGCCTCAAGGCGGCGCGCCCGGCGGCCCCGCCGGTTCCCGCCGGCTCCAGCGGCCCCGCCTGAGGCCGGCCGAGATGGAGATCCCGCACGACAGGCTGTCGAAGGAGGCCCTGACCGGGCTGATCGAGGAGTTCATCACCCGCGAGGGCACCGACTACGGCGAGCGCGTGTACACGCTGGAGCAGAAGGTGGAGCGGGTCAGGGAGCAGCTGCGGCGGGGGGAGGTCGTCATCAGCTTCGACCCGGACGCCGACAGCTGCGACCTGCGCCGGGCGCGCTGAGCGCCGCCGGGAGCCTGGAGAACCGTCATGGCGGGATGTCCCGAACAGCCGCCCGGCCCGGCCGCCGACGCGGCGGCGACGCAGGAGCTGGACGCCAGCGGGCTGTACTGCCCGGAGCCGGTGATGCTGCTGCACAACCGGATCCGCGACCTGGCCCCCGGCGCCGTGCTGCGGCTGACGGCGACCGACCCGTCGACCGAGCGGGACGTGCCGAAGTTCTGCCGGTACCTGGGCCACGAACTGATCGAAAGCGGCCGGCGGGGGGACCGCCGCGTCTACCTCATCCGCAAGGGCGGCGGCGGGCCGCGGTGAGTCCCGCATCCCGGTGAGCGGGCCGCGGATCGTCGCCGACGCCGAGCTCGCGCACGGCGCGGACATGTTGCGCTCCCTGGGCGAGCTGACGCTGGCGCCGGGCCGCGCGATCGGGCGCCGCCACCTGGCGCGCGCCGACGCCCTGCTGGTCCGCTCCGTCACGCGGGTGTCGAGGGAATTGCTGGAGGGCACCCCGGTCCGCTTCGTCGGCACCGCCACCAGCGGCGCCGACCACGTCGACGCCGCCTGGCTGGAAAGCGCGGGCATCGCCCTGTGCGACGCGGCCGGCTGCAACGCGAACGCGGTGACCGACTACTGCCTCGCCGCCCTGGGCGCGCTCCGCGCGCGCGGGGGGCCAAGGCCCGAGGACTGCCGGGTCGGGCTGGTGGGCGGCGGCGCCGTCGGCGGCCTGCTGGCGCGGAAGCTGGCCCGCGCCGGCGTGGACTGCGTGGTCTGCGACCCGCCGCTGGCGGCGGCCGGGGCGCGGGGACTGGTTCCGCTGGAGGCCGTCGGCCGGTGCCGGGTGGCGTCGCTGCACACGCCGCTGACCGACGGCGGCCCGCACCCGACCCGGGGCATGATCGGCCGGGAGTTCCTGGCATCGCTGCCGGACGGGGCGGCGCTGATCAACACGGCCCGGGGCGCGGTGGTGGACGGGGCGGCGCTGGCGGCGGCGCTGGCGGAGCGTCCCGACCTGACGGCGGTCTGCGACGTTTGGGAGAGCGAGCCCGAGGTCGGCGCCGGGCTGGCGGCGAAGGCCGCGGTGGCCACGCCGCACATCGCCGGCTACAGCCGCCGGGCGAAGCGCGCGGCGGCGGCGCGGCTCGCCGAGGGGCTGGCGCGGGCCTTCTCGCTCCCCTTCGACGCCGCCCGCTTCGAGACCGCCGGGGACGGCGGCGGCCGCTCCCCGCCGGACGGCGCCGATCCCTGGACGTGGCTGGCCGAACTGTACGGCCTGGCCGGGCTGAGCCGCCGGTTCCGGCGCGCCGTGGCGGCCGGGCAGGGGGCGGCGGTCTTCGAGGCCATGCGCCGGCGCCAAGCCTCGAGGCCGGAATTCCGGGATCTCCTCGCCGCCGCGCCCGACGGGCCCCTGTGCGCGGCGGCCGCGGCGGATGGGGCGTGAAGCGCCGGCGCGCGCCGGGAAGCCGACCTCCGTTGGGGACTTATGCATGGGGGGAATTGCATACAAAAGTCACAATCTTAGCGACTCTCCTTCAGTATGTTTACCGGGGCATCGGCCAGGAAAACAACGCTGCAACCCCCCCGATCAGTTAAAAGCCCACGCCCAGAGGCCAAAATATTCCGCGCCGCATTCGTATCGGCGTACCCTTCGAAGTCGCATCGGCGACACACGAACTTGGCCCGGCTCGGCCGATTACCCCGCTCGGTATGCGAACACACCGAACATCGCTGGCTGGTATACGCCGGATCGACCTTAATCAATCCGCGGGCCTTGTAGAGCAGCAAACGCTCGATCGCGCCCCAGCCTGTATTCCGTATCCCGCGATTCAAGCGCCGCTTGCGCCGACCGCCCCTGGCGGTCATCGACAGGATATCCAAATCCTCCAACACGAAAACGTCCGCGAAACGAACCATCTCGGCCGTGAGATGATGACGCCAATTCATCAAAATCCGCTTCCGCTTATGACGCCACCGCATGGCCCGATTCATCGCCTCCCAATAACCCTTCGACCGCTCCTTGGCATCCGCTTTATAACGCTTCGACGCGCGACGCAGATGACGACGCTCGCGCCTCTCCTCCATGCTCGTGTCCGGCATCGCAGCGATCGCATCCCGCAGACCGTCGCTATAAGCGACCTGCCCGACATTGCGATCGACCCCGGCCATCCGCTTGCCGACCGGAATCGGAACATCAACCTCCAACACCAAATAAAGAATCCACTTGCCCGCCTCCTCCTTGACCCGGCTGCCGCGAACCACCGGATTCGACTCCAGCCAAGGCCGCATCGCCCTGAACCCGCCCAGCGACATCCACCCGATCTTTTCGATGCGCAGGCGCAGCCATGACCCAGACACCTCAAACGCCCCATCCGGCAACGGAATCGACTCCTTGCAACGACGCTTGCTCTTGAACTTCGGCAGACCGCGCTTCGGCCCCTTCCGATCGCTCTTGATATACTTGAAAAACTCCCGAAACGCCGTCTCCATAGGCATCAACGAAGCCCGGGCGATATTGCTGGAATACTTCCACAAGGGGCGATCGACTTAACTCCACCTGTGCGCAAAAACCCGGCCATATCAAAGGCTTGCCTGATCTGACTCAAATGGTGATCAGTGAAAATGGGCAGTGTTACCAGGCAGTTGTCGAAAGTGGTGGAGTTAAGTCGATAAGTCCCTTCCACAACCACCCATTCCCCGGCACCTTTCGCAAACCCACAAACAACTTCGCCAACCCAGGCTGCCCAAGCTCGTTAAAAGCCTCCTTGAACTTCCAGTTGCAGGACCCGCTCCTCTTATAATCCCACTCCAATATCTCCAAAACCTCATTCCACACCCACCGACAAGCGCCCGCCAGCCCGCGCAACTGGGCGCTGCTCCTGTCGTTGGTACGGATGGTCCGGCGGACGGTACGATGCTCCCGCCTAAAACCGCTCTTGGCTTTCCGCTTGGACATGCCAATGATTATAACACAAAACACACCCACGGCAAGCAAAAACCATGACCGTCGCCCTCCAGCATGTCGCCTTCTCTTGACTTTACGGACTTCATTGCCGTGTTCCCCCGAAAAGCCGGTAGTCGTCGGCCGAATCATTGCAAAAACCATTCGATGAACGGGAAGTGGCCGATGACGCGTTCATCCGCTCGCGGCGGTCGCTCGCCGGCTTGTCCCGCCGGACCTTGCGGCATCCCGTGTCCGCTCGAAGTTTGACTGATTCAAGGCGCGTCTTTACGGCCTTCCCTATATGCCATGCGAGCACGGGCGGGACGGCATTGCCGATCTGCCGCTCGGTCTCGCGCATCCCGCCGCAGAAGGTGAACTGGTCGGGGAAGGACTGGATGCGGGCCGCCTCCCGGAGCGAGATCCGGCGGCTCGCCTTGTAATGCCACTGCGAGTTGCCATGGCACTCGGCCCGGATGGTGGTTGCCGGCCTGTCGCCGCGCAGCCTGCGGTCGCCCTGTTCCGGACTGCGGACGGCCTTGCTCCACACGTGGGAGAATATGGGGATCTCCGGCCGGTCCTCCAGGTCGCGCAACACATCCCGGACCGGCACATGCGCCAGCCGCAGTTCAGGATGCTCGAACTTAGCCCCTTTCGCGCCGACGATGAAAACCCGCTCGCGCATCTGCGGAACGCCGTAGTCCGCCGCGAGATACAGCCGGAAGTTCACCACGTACCCGGCGGCGCGAAAGTCCTCCAGCATCCGCTCGAAAAGCGCCTTGCCGTGGGACTGCAGCAGGCCCTTGACGTTCTCGGCGACGAAGACCTTGGGTCGCAGCCGCCGGACGGCCTCGACCATATGGCGGTACAGTACCGTCCGCTTCCCCGCCCCGGCGCTCTTCTTGCCGTTGATCGAGATGTCCTGGCACGGAAAGCCGCCGATGACGACGTCGGCTTCGTCCGGCAGCGTATCGGTCAGCGACGCGATGTCGCCGACGAGGATCTCGCGCCCCAGGTTCTTCCGATAGGTCTCGGCGGCGGCCCGGTTGATGTCGTTGGCCCACACGATCTTGAAGGGCAGGCGGTGGTAGTACTTGCCGGCGAACGGAAAGCCGCCGACGAATCCCAAGTCCATTCCGCCGCAACCGCTGAACAGCGAGACGACGGAATGCCGCCCGTCCTCCCCGGTCCGCGTCGCGGCCGCGCGCGCCTTGCGCCCCTGTGGTGTCGCATCGCCCATGTGAAACGCCCCCTCCTGTATTATCGGCCAATTATGCTGTTCTGTACAGACTGATCGGCGTTTTTTTCGCTTTTTCGATATCGCTTCGCAAGATGCTGATTTCATTGAGGATGACGGCGGGATGCCCGCCAACGACCCGCCGCCGCCCGCCGTCGGGCTGTTGCGGGCCGGGGCGGGCGGCGGGAAACCGGCGCCCGCATGCCGCCCCGGGGGGCGGCGCGCGGGCCGTCGGCCGCTCAGGGTTTGCGGAACTTCAGGACGAAGCGGTCGGTGTTGCCCCGTACGCCGGGGGTGCCGACCTCCAGGCTCAGATCCTCCTCGGGGTGGTAGTGCATGCCGCTGAAGTCCACGAACTCGAAGCCCACGTCCACCATCTCCTTGATCACCAGCACCGGATCCAGCCGGCGTCCGACCGCCCGCGAGTCCGGTTGCATGTGGCGGCGGGTGTGGTCGACCGCGCCGTAGATGCCGCCGGGCTTGAGGGCGTTGAACACGGCCCGGTTCAGGTTGCGGCGGCCCTCGGCGCTCGGGTTGTGCAGGTTCCAGAAGGTCAGCGCCATGTCGAAGCCGCCCTCCTCGAATTCGAAGGGCGGAATGTTGCGCAGGGTGATGTCGCCGTTGATGGCGGAGGTGCACTCCATCCCGTCCAGGGTCATCACGTTGTTCCTGAAGTTCTCGCTGACGGGCACCGTGAACACCAGCTCGCCGCCGTTCGCGCACAGGGTGGGGCCGAGGAACTTCGACCAGTAGCCGCCGGAGGGCGAGATCTCCAGGACTTTCATGTCGTCCTCCAGCCCGAAGAACTCCAGCACCTCGGCCGGCTTGCGGTTCGCGTCCCGGGCGACTTCCGCCGCATCGCGGATGTCGCCGCGCAGGTTCCGCTCGATCTTGGCGCGGGTCGCGGCGGCGTCGGCCGCGGCGAGTTGGCCGCACAGCGCGAGGCTTGCGGCCGCGAAGGTCAGTCTTTTCATGGTTCTCTCCGTTGTTGGACAGGTCTTGGGAAAAGCTGGCGCCGGACTCACCGCCGCGCCAGCAGCCACCACCTTAGGGTCTCGGTCACCATTTCGGCGGCGTCCTGCTGCACGAAGTGTCCGGCGCCCGGGACGGCGACGATGGTGGTGTGGCTGTCGTTCCAGTCCCAGGTGCCGTTCAGTCCGTCCGAGTGCAGCGCCGCATCCTCCAGCCCGTGGAACACCAGCAGCGGCACGTCGAGCTGCGGGGCGGGGGGCGGCGGCGGGGCGCCGTCG
>CAYSVD010000326.1:0-2722 GCA_964434395.1 uncultured Pseudohongiella sp. | reverse complement strand
CGAGAACCCGCTCGCCTATCTCGCGAGCGAGGTGCTGCTGGAGTTCGGCGGACGCAACGTCGTCGATCCGAACGAGCGCCACGAGATCGTTCCCGACCTCGCCGCGCTGAGCGACGGCCTCGAATATCCGAAGGCAACGGTGACGGTGCTGTCGCCGGCGCGCACCTTCTGGGAGAAGGCCACGCTGATCCATGTCGAGTGTCACCGGGGCCGGCTCGCCGCCAGCCCCCGACGCCTCTCCCGCCACTGGTTCGACCTGGCCTGCCTCGCCCGGCACGACGCGGGACGGGCGGCGCTCTCCGACCGCGCCCTGCTGGAGGACGTCGTGCGCCACAAGACGGTCTTCTTCAACGCGAGCTACTCCAACTACGGCGACTGCCTGGACGGCCGGCTCCGCCTCGTCCCCGACGGTGACGGCCTCGCCGGGCTCAGGTCCGACTACGACGCCATGCGTCAGGCCGGCATCGTCGGCGACACAGCCCTGGAATTCGATGCCATGATGGAACGGCTCCGCGCCCTGGAAGCCGAGGCGAACCGGCCGGGGTGACGACTGCTCCCTGCTGCGCAGCCGGCCCGTCGCCGTCTTGTGGCAAGAAACCCCCGCCCGGTTTCGGCTGTCCGCCTACTGCGTAGCCGGCCTCATGCCGTCCGGCGACCCGTCGGTGGCCTCGTATCCGACGGTGGGGCTGCGCCGCCGGCCTGTCGTCGACGGAACTCGATAGCACTGCCTCGCCGGACCCTGTAGCGGCCGCGATGCTCCGCAGCCGGCCCGTTTCCGTCCGCGCTCAGCCGTACCGCGCGAGCCATAGCCAGGCGCCCCATGCCGGCAAGCTCAACACCGTCGCCGAGACGATGATGGCCACGGGGCCGAGCAACCCGGCAACGAGCGTGGCCCACACGGTGAGCGCCCCCAGCACGATGCCCGCCACCCAGGCCCCGCGCCGGTAGCCGAGACGCCGGAGGCGGCGGCAACCTAGCGCCAGCGGCAGGCCGCACGGCGCGGCAAGGTCGAGCGACCCCAGCGCCGCCAAAAACGCGCCGGAATCCGCGAACCCGACCGCCGACGGCCCGAACCGGACGACCCCCTGCGCCACGACGCCCGCCGGCAACCACAGCAGCGCCAGCGGCCAGAATCCAAGCCGCGCCATCGATCCCCGTCCGTCCATGCCGCACCGATGCACCGGACGGCGCCGCAAGGCAAGCGTCGGCGGTCGTTCCGTGCGCAGAGGTGGAGAGAAGCGGGTCGGGAGCGAGGCCGCTGTAGAAGAGGGAGCGGCGGGATTGCAGCCGGGGAGACAAGGACATGGCGACATTGCGATATGCGGGGATCGGGGCGCGGTCGACGCCGAGGGCCGTGCTGTCGGACATGGAGAAAATGGCGGGCTGGCTGGCGCGGACCGGCTGGCATCTGTCTTCGGGCGGCGCGGACGGAGCGGACAGCGCGTTCGCGGCGGGAGCGCCGGCCGGCCAGCGGACGATCTGGCTGCCGTGGCGGGGCTACAACGGGCATCGCGGGCCGGACTGCCGGGTGCTGTCGGCGGCTGAACTGGAAGCCTGCATGGAGATCGCCGCGCCCCTGCATCCGGCGTGGGAGCGGTGTTCGCCGGGCGTCCGCAAGCTCCATGCGCGGAACGTCGCGATCCTGCTGGGGGAGCGGCGGGACCGGCCCGTCGATGCGTGCGTGGCGTGGAGCGAACGCGGCGCAGCGGTCGGCGGCACCGGGATCGGCATCCGGATCGCGGAGGCGCACGGCATCCCGGTGCTCAATCTGGGGTCCATGTCGCCGCGGGCGGTGTGCGAACAGTTGCGCGATATCCGCCGCGCCGGTCCGGGATCGTAGAGGTGGAGGGGAGCGCCTGTGGGGCGAGTGTCCGGCGGCGACCGGCTGCTCGCCGAGCTGGGCGTGCGTCCCGAGCTCGTCCGCGAGATCGCCGAGGACGCCCGTGCCATCCGCTGTCCCGACCGGGGCGCGGATTATCCCGCACACGGCTTCGCGAGCCTCTTCCCGGATTCGTCGCTGGCCCCCGGCCTGCACGAGGACGGACCGGCCGAGCCCTGGAACCCGGCATCGTCGCTCCTCTCGGCCGACTAGAGGTGGAGGGGGGCTTGGAGAGTTTGAACGGTCGGGGGTTCGGGGGAGTGGCCCGGCCTCCGGTCGTTCGCAACCCATCGTCAGCAACCAGGACCCATGAAGGAGATCGTCATGGCTTTCGGATTGAACCGCGCCGAGCTGATCGGCCGTCTCGGCGGCGACGTCGTCGTCAACCACCTCCAGAGCGGCGGCCGTGTCGCCAATCTGAGCATCGCGACCGATGAGTCGTACATCGACGCCAAGACCGGCGAGCGGCAGGACCGCACCGAGTGGCACCGCATCGTCACCTTCCAGGACGGGCTGATCGACATGCTCGTCAAGCACGCGGTGAAGGGCCGGCTGGTCTACATCGCGGGCAAGCTCCAGACGCGGCGCTGGAAGAAGCCGGGCGAGGACTCGGACCGCTTCTCGACCGAGATCCTGCTGGTGCCGGGCGGACGCGTCCAGTTTCTGGACAAGCCGAACGGCAACGGCCGGACCCAGCCCGATCCGGACATGGCGGGCGACACCGGCGCCGCCCCGGCCTCGGCGCCCTCGGACCTGGACAGCGAAATCCCGTTCTAGCCGTCCCGGCTTCCGCTTCGTTTCCTCCCTCCCTCGGGGGTCGGCGCATCGCGTCGGCCCCCTTTT
>CAYSVD010000325.1:0-3109 GCA_964434395.1 uncultured Pseudohongiella sp. | reverse complement strand
CGGGCGGGCGCCGGGCGGGCTATTCCGGCCGGACGAGGCGGCTGGCCACCACCTGGCCGGGGAAGACGATCTCCTGGCCGACCGTGATCAGGTCGACGGTCCCTTCGAGGCCGGAGACCCAGATCCCGGGATTGATCTGGCCGGTGTTGTCTCCGATGATCTCCACGCGGCGGAAGTGGACCCTGCCGTCGCCGTCGATCAGCTTCACGCCGATGTCGCCGCCGTCGTCGAGCGTCAGCGCCGAGGCGGGTATCAGGTGGGCCCGCGTCTCGGCCGCATCCACCAGCAGTTCGGCGGTGATGCCCTCGCGGATCGCGCCGTCGGCGTTGTCGACCGTCACCTCGATGCGGTAGCTGCGGGATGCCGGGTCCGCCGCCCGCGCCAGATGGGTCACGACGCCGGCCACCGCATCGCCGCTCAGCAGCCTGGCGCGGACGCGGGCGCCCGCGCCGATGCTGCCCACGTCCTGCTCCGGCACCAGCCCGACCAGCAGCATCGGCGTGTCGTCCAGCACCGAGGCGCAGACCGTGCCGACATTGAGCAGGTCGCCGAGCTCCATGACGCGCCTTTCCACCACGCCGTCGAAAGGCGCCACGATGCGGGTTTTCTCCAGCGCCAGCTCGGCCCGGTGCACCGCCGCCGCCGCCGACTCCAGCGCCGCCTTCATCTGCGCCACCGCCACGTCGGACTGCAGGTCGCGGCGCCTCAGGTCCAGCGCGGCCTCGTACTCGAGCTGCGCCTGCTCGCGGCGGGCGGCGGCCTCGCGCAGACCTGCGTCGCGGTTGTCGACCGCGATCTCGCACAGCACGTCGCCGGCCCGCACCCGGGCGCCGCGTGGGACGGGCTCGGACACGATGCGGCCCGCCTCCTCCGCCCGCACCTCCACGTGGCGGAACGCCTGGGTGCGTCCGCGTACGCGTACGCGCTCGACGTAGGTCTGGGGGCTGAGGCGCGCCGCGCGCACGAGGATCGTGTCGGGGCTTTCGCTGGCCGGCGCACCCTCCGGGAGGGCCAGGATCTCCCGGGGGGGCGTCTCGGACACGTCGGCGGTGCTGGAGCCGGTGCCGCGGGGGAAGAACATCCACGCGGCGACGGCGACCAGAAGGCCCAGCGCCGTGAGCTGCTGTTTTTTCAAGTCGGTCTCCGGTTCGACCTGCGGCCGGCCGCGGTCCCGGAACCGGGGCGAAGGGGGCCGTCCCAACAGGACGCCCCCCGCGCGACGCTGGTTACAACGGGAATTCTGCGATGGTACTCCATCGGGGGACCGTTGTCCCGCGACGGACCGTAACGGATTGTAACACGCCCGGCGGCGGGCGGCGGTTCCGCTTCCGCCGACTTCCGCTTCCGCCGACGATGATGGTCCGGTCGTCCGGGCCGCCGCCGCAGGCGGGGACCGCGACGTCGGCCGCGGAGGAGCCGGGGGGAAGGGGGACTCCGGGATGTTTTACGCGCGGTCCGGCCGGCCGGTCCCTCTGTCAAGCGGTCCCGCCGCCGCCGGGCCGTCGTCGGCTCATTCTCCGGCGCCGTCCGCCGTATCCTGGTAGATGACCGCCCCCGTCTCCCCCACCGACAGGATGCGTTCATCCGCCAGCCACCGGCCTCGGGAGCATTGGGGGCAGGGGCATCCGCCTACGAAATCGCAGCCGTAGACGAAATCCCATGCTTCCATGTGCGGCTCCCATTGCCGGGCCGTCAGCCATGCTCCCAGGCTGATGCGGCCTTCGACCGTGCCCAGGTCGACATCGGGCATGTCCGCTCCGCTCATGATCTTGTCCCCCGGTCTCCGGCATCCGCCTCATCATCGCGCGCCTCGAGCTCGACCGGGTGGCGGTGGGGCCTGTCGGCGGCGGCCGGCTCCATGGGGGGGATCGGGCCGGAGAATCCGCGGGTGGCGTCGCCGGCCGGCGGGGTTCCGACGGCGCCCGGGAAATCGGAGATGCGGGGGCTCATGGGTGCGGCGGCGCCGTCAATGCATCCGTTCGGAGCCGCCGCCGTCCCGTTCGATCGCCGCCCGCCGGGCCATTTTCAGGATCTCGAACGCCAGGACCATGACCGCGCCCCCGTCGTCGCGCCGATCCTGCTCGTCGTCCGCGGTCTTGATGATGATCGGCATCGCCCGGCCGTTCTCGTCCAGGGCGCAGATAGCCCAGGATCGCCAAGGAGGCTGGTCCGTCTGCAGCGCGGCGGAGACGGCGGCGGCGGATCGGGATCGCTCTCCGCCGGGCATCGTCAGCGTCCGGAGGCGCTCCCGGGCGATGCCGAGGTTCCGTATCACGTCCTCTTCGGAGACGGGAGCCTGGTCCGGATCGTCGCCGGGCAGGGAGGCTAGGGCCACGGACGCCGCCGTCAGCGAGAACGCCATGGTCTTTAGCCGCTCCGGATCCTTGACGCTCAGCTCGGCCGCCGCCTGCGCCAGGTCCTCGCCGAAGCCGGCGAAATGCCAGTCGCGGACCAGGGTCTGGTCGAGGCCGCCGTTCATGTAGGCCACGGCCCCGGCCACCGCCCGCTCTTGGCCCGCCTCGTTGAGGACGGAGATGTTGATCACCGCCGGCCGGTCTTCGGGGATGCCGGGGTCGCCGTTCTCCGCCTTCCGGTCTTCGCGGCTCATGCCCGTCTCCGCCGGCGGGGGTCGTATACGGGGCGGGATCCGCTCTCGGCGCGTCCTTCGCGCCCGCCGGCGTATTCGGTTGCGGCCTGGGCCGCCGGGTCCTGCGGGCTGTTCATGGTCGTTCCCCGGCCGGGACGTGTTCGTCTTCCATCGCATGTTGAACGCGTCCGGCAGGCTTGTCCACCCGCGGGGTTGAGGGTGGGTTGAGGGGTGTTGAGGGGTTGAGGGGCTGCGCGAGGATCAGCTTTCGATCCGCTCCCACGCTTCCCGCGGCGGCGGCCGCAAAACGATCATCGACATCCCCCCGAATTGTGGTAGTTTGTCCGGCGTCAACGCCCCGGAGGGTCCGCATGGAGGATCTCGAGAACCGCGTCGCCATCGTCACCGGCTCCAGCAGCGGCGTGGGCGCGGCCGCCGCCGGCCTGCTGGCGGAGCGGGGGTGCCGGGTGGCGGTGAACTGCCGCTCCAACGTCGACGGCGCCGAGGAGACCGCCGAGGCCT
>CAYSVD010000324.1:0-3816 GCA_964434395.1 uncultured Pseudohongiella sp. | reverse complement strand
CGGACATCCTGTACCGCGGCTTCACTGCGTCTCCCCTGCTGGGGCTGGCCCAAGGCGTCGCGGTCTACCAGAACGGCGCGCGCGTCAACGAGCCGCTGGGCGACACGGTGAACTGGGATATGCTGCCGCAGTCGGCCATCGAGCGGGTCGCCCTGGGCGGCGGCGCCAATCCGCTGTTCGGGCTGAACGCCCTGGGCGGGGCCCTGTCCATCGAGATGAAGGACGGGTTCTCCTTCGACGGGGCCGCGGCGGAGGTGAGCGGCGGCTCCTTCGGCCGCGCCTCCGCCGGCGCCGAATTCGGGGGCGGCGGGGACCGCCTCGCCTGGTACGCCAACGTCGAGCGCTTCAGCGAGGACGGCTGGCGCGACCGGTCGCCGTCGGACGCGCTCAACTTTTACGGCAGCCTGGGCTGGCGCCTCGCCGGAGCCCGCGTCCGCCTCAACCACCAGCGCGGCCGCTCGGACCTGACCGGCAACGGCGCCTCGCCGGTCGAGCTGCTGGCGCTCCGGCGCGAGGCGGTTTTCACGGGCCCCGACATCACCGAGAACGACATGCGCATGACGAGCCTGGATTTCGCCCGCGAAACGGTGGACGGCGCCGGCTTCAGCGGCAACCTGTTCCACCGGCGCAACGACACCCGCTCGTTCAACGGCGACGGCGGCGACTTCGCCGTGTGCGGCTTCGCCGGCGGGGACGGACTGATCGAGGGCCTGGAGGAGGACGATCTGGAGGCGCTGGGCCTGGACGAGGACGACGTGTGCGGCGGACGGTTCGCCGGCGCCGGCGCCCTCGAGGACTTCCTCAACGCCGCCGCCGCGGACGCGGGCCTGGACCGGCGCTTCCGCATCGAGGGTTTCGAGGACGGCGGGCTGACCGGCTCGGGCGTCCTGTCGGATGCGGCCGTCAACAACATCAGCGACCGCTCCCAGACAAGCCTCGGGGCCGACCTGCAGTGGACGCTGCCGGGCGCCGTCCTCGGCTTCGACGGGCGGCTGGTGCTGGGCGGCGCCTGGTTCCGGGGCGATTCGGCCTTCGACGCGGCGCTCGAGCTGTCGGACATCGACCCGGTCACCCGCATGACGACCGGCCTCGGCACCGGCTCCTACGTCGACGAGGGCGCCGTGTCCGTCGACGCGCGGACCGAGTCGGCCGGCGTCTACTTCTCCGTCGCGGCGGACCTTTCCCCCCGCGCCGCCCTCACGCTTTCGGCCCGCGGCAACCGCACCTCCGTGTCGATCGCGGACCGCTCCGGCGCGCGGCCCGAGCTCGACGGCCGCCACCGTTTCAGCCGCGTCAATCCGGCGGTCGGAGCGACCTGGCGGGCGGCGCCGGACCACAGCCTGTTCGCCTCGGTCAGCGCGTCTTCGCGCGCGCCCACCCCGATCGAGCTGGCCTGCAACGAAGGGGTGTTCGAGCTGGCGCGCCGCTTCGCCGCCGAGGACGGGGAGAATCCCGAGGATGTCGATTTCGAATGCCGCCTGCCCAACGCCTTCCTGGCGGACCCGCCGCTCGAGGATGTGACGGCCGTCGGCGCCGAGCTCGGCGCGCGCGGCCGGATCGGCGCGGCGGACTACGCGGCCGGAGTTTTCCGCATCGTCAACAGGAACGACATCCTGTTTCAGACGACCGGCCGCTCCACCGGCCTGTTCGCCAACGTGGACAGGACCCGGCGGACCGGTTTCGAGGCCAGCCTGTCCGGACGCATCCGGACGCTGGAGTGGTTCGCCGCCTACGGCCGTGTCGAGGCGGCGTTCGGAGACCGTTTCACCGCGCTCAGCCCGAACCACGCCTTCGCCGACGACGGGGGCGGCATACAGGTGGAGCGCGGCGACCGCATTCCCGGCGTCCCGCGGAACCAGTTCAAGCTGACCGTCGACTGGCAGGCCACCCGGTCCCTCGCGCTGGGGCTGGACGTCGTCGGCAACGGCGGGCAGGCGCTGCGGGGGGACGAGTCCAACCAGCTGGACGGGGTCGACGGCTACACGGTGGTCGGCCTGCGCGCACGCTACCGCCTCGGCGGGGGGTTCGAGGCGTTCGCCCTCGTCAGCAACGTCTTCGACGCGCGGTACGAGACCTTCGGCCTGCTGGGCGAGGAGCCGGGGGAGCTCGGACTGCCGGTGGTCGAGGATCTCACCGTGCCGGTGTTCCTGGGTCCGGCACCGCCGCGGGCGGCTTTCGTCGGATTAAGGCTCCGGCTCTGAGCCGCCGCGGCCGCGCATCCGCCCGGCCAGCCGGGCGAGCAGGCGGTCGATCGGGCCCTTCAGCCGGCGCTGGGTCCAGCTCTCGCGCCTGAAGTCGAAGTGGGCGCGGGCGTTCTCCACGAACGGCCGCATGTGCCCGCTCACGTAGGCGGCGGCGCCCTGCTCGGCGATCCTGTCCAGCGACGCCTTGTAGTCGTCGATCACCACCTCGTCCAGGATGCCGTAGCCGGCCTTGCCGACGGCGCGGACCGTCCCGGCCCCGGCGCCGGCCAGCGACGCCGCGGACACCGAGAGCAGGCCCAGCACCCGGGCGACGCTTACGTTCTCCCGTTCGGCGGCCCGGCCGATCCGGTCCCACAGCGACTCGAAGCGGGGCAACAGCTTCGCCGAGTTCCCGGCCAGGGACGCGGCCGAGCGCCGCAGCTCGGCGGCCACCTCCCCGAGCTCCTCCCGGCTCATGGGCGGCATGTCCACGGCGCCCGCGCCCTCGCGCCCCATGTCGTGCACCGCCTCCAGGATCTGCTCCAGGGTCCGCGGATCCCGCTCCGGCGCGATCACCCCGTGCTCCTTGAGATGGAAGACCAGGCGCCTTAGGAACACCTGCCCGCCCCGGGCGGCGTCGGACGCGATGGCGAACACCCAGACCGGCGACAGATGCATGGTGAGCAGGCCGGCGGCCTCGAAGCTGGATCCCAGCAGCTTGCGTTGCGTGAACCGGTCCTTGAGCTCCGCGCCGCCCTCCACGGCCGCCATGCCGGCGACGTTGCGGACCAGGAAAGTCTGGAACATGCCCAGGGTGAAGCGGTAGCTGGTCGAGTTCTTGACCGCCCCGGGCAGCAGCGTCCGGGTCAACAACAGCGCGCCGCCGCCGCCCAAGGCGGCCAGGGCGCGGGCCGTCCGCTCGGGCAGGGACAGAGTCAGCGACAGGGCGCGGCCCAGCCGCCGGGCCCAGGCGGGCGTCCCGGGTTCCGCAGGCGGTTCGCCGGGGACGGCGCTCCCCTCGGTCTTTCGGGGGACGGACGGAGGATGCATGGCGGGGGCGGCGGCGGACGGAACCCCATTATGCGGCCCGCGCGGCGGTTTGGCGACTCTCCCCCGGCAACACTCTCCCCCGGCAACACTGTCCGCAACAGTCTTGTCCGTGTCCGTCTTGGCCGGTTCAGTCCAGCTTTGGCTGGCCCGGCCGCCCGTCCGGGCTCCCGGCCGCTTCCAGGGAGATTCCGCCGCCTTTCCGGTCCCGGCGGCCGGAGCGTCAGCCGCCGTCGAAGTCGGGGATGTCCCCGCGCGCCCCGAAGAAGTGGGCGCGGTAGGCGTCGACGTCCCCGGTGCCGCCGACGATGATCAGCCGGTCGTCCTCCCCGCCGCCGTAGGCGTCGCCGGCGCTCCGCCCGCCCGAGGTGACCTCCTCATTGGTGATCGCGCCATTGCTGTTGCGCTCGACGGTCGTGACGTGCTCGAACACGTCGTCCGTCAGCGCGTTGTCGTTCTTCGAGCGGGTCCGCCAGAACGTGCTGTCGCCGTCGTACGCGTAGCGATGCACCCGGTCCGGCGCCAGGTCCAGGATGGAGGGATCGCCGATGCCGTCCCAGGCGTCGAAGAAGCGGATCTCCGTCAC
>CAYSVD010000323.1:0-2877 GCA_964434395.1 uncultured Pseudohongiella sp. | reverse complement strand
GATTTCGGAAGGGGCCCGGGGTTAGCATGCCCTCTTTCCGGGCGCGGGCTCCCTCTGGGTCGCCGGACAGTAACGCGCGCCGGACGGCGCCCCGGGCGGAAGCGGCGGGGCGAAGGAAAGCGGGGGGCTCGTTGCCGTGCTGAACTGACAGGCCCGCGCGGACGGAGCGCCGCGCGACACAGTCTGCGCCGGACCCGGGACGGGTCGCCGGCGGGGCGGCGGGAGTGGGCCTTGGGCCCATTTTTTTTGTTTTTCGCGCCCGCGCGACGGGCGCCGGAGGAGGCGTGGACGGCGGCATCGAATCCCTCAGCGCCCGGATCGCCCCCGTGGTGGCGGCCTTGGGGCTGGAGCTGTGGGGCGTGGAGCGCGCCAAGCGGGGCGGCGAGCCGCTGTTGCGGGTCTACATAGACAGCGCGGCGGGCGTCACGATCGGCGACTGCGAGCGGGTCAGCCTCCAGCTGGGCGCGATGCTGGACGCCGAGGAGCCGGCGTCCGGGCGGCGCGCGCTGGAGGTTTCCTCGCCGGGCCTGGACCGGCCCCTGTTCGCCGCTTGGCAGTACCGGCGCTTCGAGGGCCGCGAGGTGCGCCTGCGCACGCGCCGCCCGGTGGACGGCCGGCGCCGCTTCCGGGGAACGCTGGTCAGCGTGGCGCCGGACGCCGTCGGCATCGACGTGGCCGGCGAGGAGATGGCGTTCCGGCTGGCGGATGTCGAAAGGGCGAACATCGTGGGATCCCGGCCCGGGACACAGGGCTGACAGGGTGATGCGGACATGATCAACAAGGAGATCCTGCTGGTGGCGGACGCCGTCTCGAACGAGAAGGAGTTGCCCCGCAGCGTGATATTCGAGGCCATCGAGTCGGGGCTCGCCGCCGCGACCAAGAGGCACTACGACCAGGAGGAGATCGACTGCCGGGTGGCCGTGGACCGGGACACCGGCGACTACGAGACCTTCCGGGTCTGGACCGTGGTGGACGAGGAGGAGTACGAGGAGGAGGGCTCCCAGTTCACCCCCGAGCAGGCGCGGGAGAAAGACAGTTCGCTGAACGTCGGCGACCGCTACGAGGAGAAGATCGAGAACGCCCGCTTCGGCCGCATCGAGGCCCAGCTGGCGAAGCAGGAGATGGTGCGGATCGTGCGCGAGGCCGAGCGCGCCAACGTGCTGGCGGAGTACAAGGACCGGGTGGGCGAACTGGTGCAGGGCACGGTGAAGAAGGTCACCCGCGACAACATCATCGTCGACCTGGGCAGGAACGCCGAGGGCCTGTTGCCCCGCGAGCGGATGATCCCGCGCGAGGTGTTCCGCATCGGCGACCGCCTAAGGGCCCTGCTGACCGCGATCAGCGAGGAGCCGCGGGGGCCCCAGCTGCTGCTGACCCGGACCTCCTCGGCCATGCTGATCGAGCTGTTCCGGATCGAGGTGCCGGAGATCGCCGAGCAGGTGATCGAGATCCGCGCCGCGGCCCGCGATCCGGGCTCCCGGGCCAAGATCGTGGTCAGCACCAACGACGGGCGCATCGACCCGGTGGGCGCCTGCGTCGGCATGCGCGGCTCCCGGGTGCAGGTGGTGTCGAACGAGCTGGCCAACGAGCGCATCGACATCATCCAGTGGGACGACGACATCGTCCAGCTGGCGATCAACGCCATGGCGCCGGCGGAGGTGGCGCGGGTGGTGGCCGACGAGGACGCCCTGACCATGGACTTCGCCGTCGCCGAGGACAACCTGGCCCAGGCCATCGGCCGGAACGGCCAGAACGTGCGGCTGGCCGGCGAGCTGATCGGCTGGACCATCAACGTGATGAGCGAGGAAGCCGCCGACGCCAGGCAGGAGGAGGAGGCCCGCGGCCTGACCGCGATGTTCCGCGCCGGCCTGGATGTCGACGAGGATGTGGCGGAGGTGCTGGTGCACGCCGGATTCACCTCGCTGGAGGAGGTCGCCTACGTGCCCATGGGCGAACTGCTGGCCATCGACGGATTCGACGAGGAGATCGTCGGCGAGCTGCGGGACCGGGCCCGGGACGCGCTGGTCACCCGCGACATCGCCCTGGAGGAGGGCGTGCTGGCCACCGGCATGGAGGAGGAGCTGCTGGCCATGGAGGGCATGGACAACGAGTTGGCGCTGGCGCTGGCGGAAAAGGACATCCTCACCCGGGAGGCGCTGGCGGAGCAGTCGGTCGACGAGTTGCTGGAGATCGTCGAAGGCATCGACGAGGAGCGGGCCGGCCGGCTCATCATGACCGCCCGGGCCCCTTGGTTCGCGGAAGCCGAGGCGGAGGCGGACGATGCCGAGGCGGAGGCGGACGACGCCGGGGCGGAGACGGACGATGCCGGGGCGGAGGCGGACGATGCCGGAGCGGAGGCGGACGACGCCGGGGCGGAGACGGACGATGCCGGGGCGGAGACGGAAGCCGGGACGGATGCGGATGCCGGGGAAGGGGAGAAGGGGCGCTAGGCATGGCGGAGATCACTTTCAGCCGGTTCGCCCAGGACATCAAGCGGCCGGTGGATGAGTTGCTGGCCCACGCCAAGGCGGCGGGCCTGCCCCACACCCGGGGGGACCAGTCCATCTCCCGCGAGGAGAAGGAGAAGTTGCGCGAGTACCTGCGCCGCCGGCGCGGCGGCGCCGCCGGCGCGCCGCGGAAGATCACCCTGAAGCGCAAGAACACCCAGACCATCCGGGCGCCGGGCGGCGGCATGGGCCGGGGCAAGAGCGTCGAGGTGGAGTTCCGCAAGAAGCGGACCTACGTCAACCGCAAGGCCGTCCCCGGGAAGGAGGATGCGGCGGCCGCCCCCGAGGCCCCGCCCATCGAACTGGTGCCGGAGGAGCCGGAGCGCAAGCCGCCGCCGCCGCCGGAGAAGGCCGCTCCGCCGCCGGCCGC
>CAYSVD010000322.1:0-16534 GCA_964434395.1 uncultured Pseudohongiella sp. | reverse complement strand
ATCAAGACCCTGAAGACCAGGGCGTGCGGGTTCCGGAACGAGGAGCGCTTCCGCGACGCGATTCTCTTCCATCTTGGCGGGCTGGATCTGTACCCGGATGGGATCGAGGCGTGACCCGTCCACACCAAAAAGCGAAGCCCCCTATATGTTTGAACTGTTGAAGGTCGTTCAGCGGCCAATCAGAAATCTCACTCAGATTCCCAGAGTCGATTTTTTTCCCGGGAAGAACCAGCACAATATCGCCAGTGTAAACCATCCCGCAGAGAACGATCACAAGCAGGTCTGGTTCAAGACGATACTTCCCTCTAGAGAAATACTCAAGGTCAGCATTTCCTTTAAGCAACTCTTGGCGTCTAAGCACATGCCCATGTCCTTTTGCTTTTAATTGGCCCAGGACGCTTTGAGCATAGTGTGAGCGAATCGGGTCAAAGCGACTTCCGTCTAGCATTTTCAATCCGTCAAGGACGGATGCCGCATCTCTGGTGATCTGTCCACTGGCCAATGCTCGTAACGCACTTTCAATGACCTGTTTTCTGTTTTCCTCTGTTACAAGCATCGAAAATGTAGGATATTCCGGCGCAACCTCGGCAAAACGTCTGGCCAGTGCAATACCGGAGACGACATTCACAACATCACGAAACTTTATTCGATCCTCTGGACCGAGCCGCGCCCTGTCACGTAGCGATATTTCACTGACCCATGCCCCAAGCGTTTTTTCCCTCCCTTGGTAACTGACTTCATATGCATTCATTTGCTTCCTCTGTAACCATCTGCTTATGGCATGCAATGCATCACTGGCCTTCTCGCGGTACACGGTACTGGTGCTGCCGCCGGAAGTCGCCGCGAGATCCTGTGCGGCGGCATAGGTTGTCAGAAAGCCCTTAATCTCATCGTCAATATTCTTCAGCTGAAAAAAGACTTCATCAGGTTTGTACTTATCTTGATATTTAGGCGGTTCGAACGGCTGGATGAAGTAGATATAAAAGTCTCGTTCAGGCTGAGCCGTTGGGCGGTCGTTCGGTGCACCAAAGAAAAGGTAGCCGCTACGTTCGACCCGGCGGCCCTGCCATTCAACCCAGTATTGCCATATCTGATGGCCTGGAACGTAAGCCTCCTCCTTGGACTGTTCCATGAGTTCCATGACAGCACTGTAGTAAGCCCGATCTAGCACGTCGTTGGACAGGCTCTCCGCCCGCTTTTCAATCTGGGTGTCGTAATCAATGTCTTTTTTTAGATCAAGGAAAAACTGCTCCGTGCCAGGAGCTCTGGAAATAAACTGGCCGTTGACTGTCTTGAGAATTTCCCGGAGGGTAGTGTGGACTAAAGAAAGCAGGTCAGCGTCAGGCTTGCCCCCCATACCCTCAATCCCGAGATGGTAGAGGCACAGTGTGTCGCGGAGCTCCTCTGCAGTCGGACCAACGGACACGTAAACATCACCGCCCGTTGTCAGGCGATGCACGGAGAGGGCATTGATAATCCTCAGCGCCATCGTCGTGTATGCTGGCCGGGTCAATGCCCGTTCGACTCGCTCGGACAAAACCTCAGATACTTTAAGCACTGCTCCAATACTGGGGTCTGACCGCAATGCCTGATTCGACTTTACCGTCTCCCAAAACTCGTCGTAACTTATCAGGCCCGGACGGTCTATCGGTACTTCATTTTCCAGAACTGCCTGCATCTGGTCCCGGATTGTAACCAGAGCGCCGCGCTTCTCCGTAAACACAAGCCGCCCAAACGTGTCTATATAGTCTGGGTGCACTGGGAAAAGCTGAACGTAATCATCCATTCGCTCGCTCATCGATCCGTAAAATTTGGAAAATGGCTGAAGGTGCTTCCGGATCGCCTTCTCTTGGTCCGGCGATTTCTTGAGCAGGCGCTCCGATACGACAAAGTTGATGTCCTGCCGCACGAGTAAAACCTGAGCAAATCTCTCGTTCACGCGTCGCATACTGTCGGCGACATGTTGAAAGCGGGTGCTGTCGAAAATAGCCTCTTGAGTTCCGGCAACAAAGCGGAATCGCAAATGCTTTGTGACCTCGCCGATTTCTCGCAGAAATGACAGATCAAGGATGATGTCATGGTCCTTGCGAGATCTTAGATAGTCGAGAAACTCGTCGACCACAAGCAGAACGCCATGGTTGGGATAAACCTCCGCAAACGCCGTCATCATTTCCTCGAAGGCGGCCTTGTTGTTGGTGACTTGATCAGGCGGGGGAAAGGAATAATCAACCTTGCGCTCTTCGAGAAACGACTCAAGCTCCTGCGTGACAATGCCTCGGAGAGACATCTCGCTAGAAATTTCAATACGGCGAACCTTGAATTTCCCGGCAATGGCGGCGGCGGCGGCGGCAACCTTAGGATGAAGGAGCATCGGGGCGTAGGCGGCATCTTCCGCCACCAGCGAAAGCACCGACATAAGATGCGATTTGCCGGTCCCATAGTTGCCGACAACGAGCACACCCTTGTGGTCTACAGCATCGTCGAAAGACAATTGGGGAATCATGGAATTCGCGACACGGTTGGCCATGTCTTCGGAAAAGACATAGGTCGAAACCAACTTTTTGGCTTCTTCCGGCTTATTGGCATCCAAAAGTTGGATGACCGATTCTATCGGCTCGAACTGAACGAGGTCACTGTAGCGCATAAGTATCCCGCCCTGTTTATTCAATAGTGAAGACGGTCAGGCCAGCAACGCCATACTCTCGGTGCTCAGGATGTCCCGCCCGAGCGTAGGAAATGCGTTTTCCCGATACATCTCCAGGCCATGTTGCGACAACGCAACATGAGCGGGCATTCTGCTTCAACAACCTAAGCGGGTCGAGCTTTAACGTTTGGTCGAACAGCAGTTCGATATTGTCCAGAAGCAAACATCCCTGACCGGCGGCGCTACCCATCAGGCACCGTAGCAGACTTGCGGCTTTTCCCTGGCGACGCGGGCTCGGAAGCGTCAATAGTTTCCTGCCAAGCGCGACATTCACATTCAGAACCTTAATTTCTCTGCGCTCAGCCAATTGGGCAAGAAGGCGAGTCTTGCCGGACCGTGGCCGACCCGCCAAAAGTATCAATCCGGCATCCAAGCCTATTGTCTCATCCACCAGCCTGTTGAGTTTCCCTATCATGCTTTCTACCTCCCGTCGACACCGACGACACTTTCTGGCATCTGAACACCCAATTCATCGGCGTTGAGCAACGCAAGCTGCTGGTGCCGAGCATGTCCAGTAGTAGGAGCAGGGTCGAGGCCAAGTCTTTGGATGACATAGTAAAGCAGGGCTTTACGTACCGGAATTCTGAGTTTTCCTTCCCGCATCCCATAGTCAACGGCGATAAGGTTCTGCTGTGTGCTGGACCGTTCCGGATGTGGACCAATTTCCAATGTCACTTCCTCCGCCCAATCAGCGTCCGCGCTCGGATCTATCTCGCTGGGCCGGGCGGCGCGAACCATCATGATCCGAGAAAATAAAAAGTCCTTGAATCTGTCGTCATTGAGACAAAACGCCCTAGTATGCCAGCGGGCTCCATCGAAGCAGATGGCATGCGGGACGATCCAGCGCCATTGGGGTCCAAGCCGGGAGAGTGACTGGTACTTGACCTCAATGGCATCAGCGTCGCGGACCGCGGCGAGCACCTTGCGCAGTATTTCGGCGCTGACGTTGCGCACCGGTGCTGGAGCGACATCAAAAGGCAGAGACGGATCCACCCAGGCGTCGGACCGATTCAAAGTCCCTTCAACGACAGCTCTTATCTGTGACAAGTAGCGGCCCGCATCGGGTTTCAGAAACAACGGATCAAAACCGACGTCGCAGACGTAGGTCCGGGCGCTTTTGTCATAGGTCATGTTGCCCGGCGCCAGCTTGATATATCGGTTCAGGTCGGTTGATGCCTGATTTACCGAAACACCGAAGGTATCCATCAAATGGCCGCGATTCACGCATCCCTCCCAGAACAGACGAAACTCAATGAACTCGTATCTCTGCTCAACGCCCCAGCGGAGATTCGCTTTCTTGGCTTCCATTTCCGCATCTGCCCTCGGACGGCGCTGTCAGCACTATAACTGTGCTGGCACAGTTTATGTTCTGCTGGCGCATTGTCAATCCTGGAGCAACCCCGGCATAGTGGTCGCGACCAAAAGTTACAATTTATTACAAACGGCGGCTTTATGCGCGATTGGCCGCATCGTTTGCAGTCCCCCAAGGCGGTCCGGCAAGGTGCACTTACCGCCCGACGGACGCGATCCATCGGTCGATCTTCGCCTCGAGCATCGGCAGCGGCAGCGGGCCGGAGCCCAGCACCGCATCGTGGAAGGCCCGGATGTCGAAGGCCTCCCCCAGCTCCGCCTCGGCCCGGGCCCGGTACTCCAGGATCTTGATCATGCCGATCTTGTAGGCGACCGCTTGGCCCGGGTTGTTGAAATAGCGCCGCACCTCCGAGCGCACGGACGGCTCCGGCCGCGGCGAGTTGTCCAGGGCGTAGCGCGCGGCCCGCTCCTCGCTCCAGCCCAGCTCGTGGATGCCGGTGTCCACCACCAGCCGCACCGCCCGCCAGATCTCGCCCGACAGCCGGCCCATGTCCGCGTAGGGGTCGGCGTAGCCGCCCATCTCCTTGCCCAGCAGCTCGGCGTACAGCCCCCAGCCCTCGCTGTAGGCGGAGAAGCCGCCGTTGGCGCGGAACGCGGGCAGATGCTCCAGCTCCTGCTGGATGGACAGCTGCAGGTGATGCCCCGGCACCCCCTCGTGGTAGGACAGGTTCTCCAGCCGGTTCCTCGCCGCCGCCCGCATGTCCGCCAGATGCGCGTAGAACACGCCGGGGCGCGTCCCGTCCGCCGTGCCCCGCATGTAGTGGGCGGCCCCGCCGGGGGTCTCCCGGAACGCCTCCACCCGGCGCACCTCCAGCCCGGCCTTCGGCAGGATCCCGAAGTAGTCCGGCAACCGCCCGTACATGCGGTCCAGGATGCCCTCGGCCATGGCCAGGTAGTCGGCCCGGCCCTGGTCGGTGTTGGGGAAGTAGAAGCGGTCGTCCTCGCGCAGGAAGGCGAAGAACTCCCGCAGGCCGCCTTCGAAGCCCACCCGGCGGCGGATGCCCTCCATCTCCTCCTGGATGCGCGCCACCTCCCGGTGGCCGAGCTCGTGGATCTCCTCGGCCGTCATGGGCAGGGTGGTCATGGTCCGCAGCCGCTCGGCGTACCAGGCCGCCCCGTCCGGCAGCGCGTACGCGCCGGCGGCCCGCTCCGGCGCGTTGGCCCGGTCCGCCTCCAGCCAGGCCAGCGCCTCCGCGTAGGCGGGCGCCAGCTCGCTCAGCATGGCGTCCCGGGCCTCCCGCTCCAGCCGCGCCGCATCGGCCTCCGAGGCCAGCCCCCGTTCGCGCAGGCCGTCGAGCTTGGCGCTGACGTCCCGCCACAGGGCCGAGATGCCGTCCCCGCCGAAGGGCGCGCCGGCGGTCACGCGCCGGATCTCGCTGACGGCCTGGTCGTAGTCGAAGTACGGCGCTCGGATGCCGTCGGCGGCGGCCAGGCGGGCGCGCTCCAGGTACTGCCTCAGGTAGCGGCCGGACTGGTTCAGCCGGGAGACGTAGGCCTCCATGTCCGCCGCCGAGTCCACGTCGTGGAAGTTGATCAGGCTGTTGGGCAGGCCGGTCTGGGGTCCGCCCCGGCCGAAGATGTAGCGGTGGCGGCGGAACGGCAGGGCCCGTTCCGCGCTGTCCAGCCGGCGCTCCCACAGATCCCAGGACATCCGGCCCTCGTCGTCCAGCCGCTCCCGGTCGAACTCCCGCCGCATCCGGGCCACGCTGTCGCGGCGCCACGCCAGCCGCCGGTCCAGCGCCTCCTCGGAGACGTCGTCCAGCTCGCCGTAGCCCCGCCGGTCGCCGAGCCGGGTCCGAGCCAGGGGGCTGAAGTCCAGCTCCGCCTGGTGCTCCTCGTCCAGCCAGGCGTGGAGGCGGACCGTCTCCGTCGGCTCCGGACCGGAGACGGGCTCCCCGCATCCCGCCGGCGACAGGACCGCGGCGGCGAGGCAGCACAGGCGAAGGAGGTTCATGGCGCGCTCCCGGGGGACGGGCGGCCATCATGGAGCCGATTCCCGGACAAATCAAATGGGGCGGACGTATGGTGCTGGTGGGTCTGGGTGGACTCGAACCACCGACCTCACCCTTATCAGGGGTGCGCTCTAACCAGCTGAGCTACAGACCCGGGCAGAATGCTCCCGCACGGGCCGCCATTATACGCGCGGTCGGCGGCCGGATAAACAGCTCAGTCGCTCACAGCTCAGTCGCTCAGTCGCGGCCATTTCCGGCGGCCATTTCCGGCGGTCAGTCCCGCCGACGCGGCGCGGTCGCGCCGCCCGTCGGGAGCGGGCGGCGGCGGGGGCCGGACAGGCGCCGCGCCAGGCGGTATCCCAGCAACGCCGCCAGCAGGCCGCCGTACAGCGCCGCTTCGCCGAAGTCGGAGCGCAGGATCCATACCAGATGGACCATGGCGAGCCCCGCCGCCAGGTAGACCAGGCGGTGCAGCCGCTTCCAGTTCCGGCCCAGCCGCCGCGCCGCGGCCCGGGGCGAGGTGGCGGCCAGGGCGGCCAGGATGAGCCACGCCGCGAACCCCGCCGTGACGAAGGGCCGCTCGGCCAGCTCCTCGGCGATCGCGGACCAGCGGAAGCCCAGCAGGAAGGCGGCCCAGGCCAGAAAGTGCGCGCAGGCGTAGAAGAAGGCGAACAGCCCCAGCATGCGCCGGTGCCGCGCGAACAGGACGTTGCCGCTCAGCTGCCGCAGGGGCGTCATCGCCAGGGCGAGCAGCAAAAAGCGCAGGGTCCACTCGCCGGTCTCGACCGACAGGGCCTGGGCCGGATCCGGCCCCAGCCCGCCGCGTACGGCGCGCGCCGCCAGCGACGCCAGCGGCGCCAGCGCCAGCGCGAACACGGCCGGCTTGATCAGCCCCGCCGCCTTCAACCGGCCGTCCTCCCGTCAGTAGTAGCGGGCCAGGTCCATCCCCGCGTACAGCGATGCGACCTGCTCGGCGTAGCCGTTGAACATCCGGGTCTCGATGTACCGGCGGCTGAACAGGGTCTGGGGCAGGCGGCGCTCCATGTCCTGGCGCCAGCGCGGGTGATGCACGTTCGGGTTGACGTTGGCGTAGAAGCCGTACTCGTTCGCCTGCAGGTCGTTCCAGGTCGTGGCGGGCCGCGTCTCCCGGAAGTTGATCCGCACGATCGACTTGATGCTCTTGAACCCGTACTTCCACGGCACCACCAGCCGCATGGGCGCGCCGTTCTGGGCCGGCAGGGGGCGGCCGTACAGGCCCACCGCCATCAGGGCGAGCGGGTGCATCGCCTCGTCCATGCGCAGCCCCTCGCGGTAGGGCCAGTCGATGATGGCGAAAGGGGAGCGGACCCCGGGCATCGTCTCGCGGTCCGCCAGGGTCTCGAACTCCACGAACCGCGCCTTCGAGGTCGGCTCGAAGCGCCGGATCAGGTCGGCCAGCGGAAAGCCGATCCAGGGAACGACCATGGACCAGGCCTCGACGCAGCGCAGCCGGTAGATGCGCTCCTCCAGCCGCATCGGCCGCAGGATGTCCTCCAACGCGTAGACGCCGGGGCGGGCCGTCTCGCCGGCGATCTCCACGGACCACGGATCGGTCCTGAAGCGGCCCGAGTTCGACGAGGGATCCCCCTTGTCCATCCCGAACTCGTAGAAATTGTTGTAGCGGGTGACGTCCCGGTACGGGGTCAGCGCCTCGCCGGTCTGGAAGGGGCCGCTGTCGGGAGCGGGGACGATGGACGCGAACTTCTCCTCCCACCAAGCGGCCAGCTCGCCGCGCTCAAGGGATGCCGGCGCCGGCGCCCGCAGGCCGTCCCCGCGCTGGGCGGCCGCCAGCGGCGGCAGCGCCGCGCCCAGCAACAAGCCCGCGCCGTCGCGCATGAAGCGGCGGCGGCTCCGGTACACGCGCTCCGGCGTGATCTCGGACGACTTGATATCCGGCGGTTTCCTGATCAGCATGGCTCTGTCCCGCTCCGGGCGAAGGCCGAGGGTCCACTATGCCACAGTCCGGCCCCCGACGCATCAATTACTCGATCATTCTCACTCGGTCAGCATTGGCCAACCGGCATCGACCAGCCGCTCATGGCCTGAGCACGGCCCGCGACAGTGCGCCCCCGTCAGCCCACCCCGCCCGAACATGTCGGCCGGACCGTCGCCTGCGCCCGGTCCCTGCGCCTGCCGGAACAAGGTCGGGGCAACGCGGTCGCCCGCCGCATTGAACACATCTCTGCGGCTGACTTTGTGATCCAACCGGTTTTTGGTCGCCCGGAGCGCTTCATGCGCAATGCGTTGTACGATTGCGGCGACCCGGCCTTCAGGTACGGCACATGGCGTCCAAACGCCCCTGAGCAACCCGGCGTTCTCCCGGATTTCCAACTTCTGTTTGAATAATCATGCATTAATCTTCAGCGAAATCGCGGGACAACATATGCGACGCCACGGCCGCATTGTAGACTCCCACGCCTCTGATATGCTTTGCGACTGCATGGCCTTCTTCTCTGAACTTATTCAACATTGCGGAAAGCGCGTACAGACGGTGGGTGTTTAGGACCATGCGGATCACGGTCCCTTCGCACTGGTGTCCAAGACTGATATGCTCCTTGCCGCCATCGCTCAGTCTTATAGCATGGTCGCCGCTGCAAACAAGAAGTTCGCCCCCCGATCTACAAATTCTACTGATCATGTAAAGTCCGAACCCCGCATTACGCCATGGATCATGGATGTCCCTTCTGCCCTCGCCGCATCCTTTGCCCGAAATGGCGGGCATCAGCGCCTGCTGTATCGCGCCCGAATCAGAGTCTGTCCGCAGACGGGGGTTTAGCGCCAATGATCGACGAAGTCCAATCCCAGTATCCGCGATGGCTATTTCCACTTGATTATATTCTGGCCAGTATTGAGCGCAATACTCTATATCTTCCGACTCGCTGTGCTCGTAAACATTGCGAATCATTTCTCTTATTGCATAACTCAAGGCATCCACCAAATTTCCATATTTCTGCTGCGCAAGAATTCTAGCCAAACGTTCCGCTTCCAACTCAATTATTGCTTGCGGCAACCGCAAATTCGCGGTGACTTTACTTACAATCTCTCTGACACTTCGAATCGTGTAAGGAATCGAACGGTCATCACCGTCCGCGCAACCGATCTCTCGACCGTGTTCGAGGCCAAACGCCCGAAAAAATGCCATTTTGGATGCGTAGTCCTTCTTTTGAAAGCCAGCGTATTTGACTTCTACCGGTTGATTTTTTTTTGTTGAACTCTCTGATCTGCTTTGCTGAATAGACCATCGCAAACGGTTCTATTCGTCCCATGTTCTGAAAGTCGATCATCACCTCATCAAGGTTGGAACGATCATTAAGCTGATCGCAAAAATCGAACACGGACTGCGGCGCACAGTGAAAGGGGAATCGCACCGATGCAGACGAGGTCATGGTTTCGAAATCCTCATGAGATATGATGCATCGGCCGCCGAGTGGAAACCAAGGAATCCAAGCCATGCCCTGTGGCGGGCAGAGTGAGCAAGCAACCCATTCTGGCACAGTTGCCCGGGGATGAGGGCGGTTAGTCTCCTTCCTACGCGGCGCCCGAATGCGGGCCACTGCATCGCATCTCTTTCCGGCATAGGGCCGCCCTTCTCATCCGGAATGTGGTTGGCCAGACTTTTCGATGCCTGCGGACATTGATGCTATTGGACCCTGTTGAAAAGACGGCCGGCGAAGATGTTGCCGCCCTTGCCGCCGGCAAACTGGGAATATACGGCTGTCTGAAACAACTCGAATATATCAAAAAGCCGCTCATAGTTGTCTGGTCGAAAAGTCTCTGAATCAAAAAAACGTTTCTCCAGAAATTCGAAGGAAGGCCGCAACGTCTCATAGAAGCAATGACTTCTGTCTATGGTCCGGTAGAACGACGCGCCATTGAAGCCTCTTACCCTGTGCAGCAGTTCCAGCCCTCCGGCGACAGCCTCAAGCAATTTTTGGCTCGGCTGCTCGGGATCCTGTTGTAAATCATATCTATGATGAACTTCGGCATAAAACAATGCTTTGAACATTCTGTAATTATCGTTTGCGACGGCGCTGATGCCTGCGAGCCAAAAAATCAAGCAGGTTGGATACCAATGCATGCTTGACTCAAGATCCGATTCTTTGTCTGAAGCATTCGCCAAATCGGTAAGCATTAATTCCAGTATCCTTCGGTGGGTGTCTTCTCCAAAGAATGCGATCACAGAACCTATATATCCCAGCTTTCGGGCTGATCGCCAACACTCGTTCAGCAGATTGGAACAAGAGTTTTCTTCGCCGGGAGCGGCCTGACGAATTGGCTCCGCATATTCAGCCGAGGGGATTTCCGACAATCTGGAAAGCAGTCGTTCAACTTCTTCTTCGACCCATGCGCCCAGCTTGTCTTGACAACCCACGCTCAAAACATAGTCTTTCGCCCGTTGGATCGCTGGAGCTATCGCATCGGCGCGACTGTTCTGCTCTGACACGGCACACCTCCAATTTACTCCGGGGGGGGTGATGGCAAATGCAAGCGCGCCCCGTAGGCCCGGCGATTCCCTGAGAGCGCTACGCCAGTATGGCTTGTTTCTTGATAGCATTGTAAGTGCAAGTGCCGCAAGTGTGCAAGTTCCGCGACAGTGATTCCGCGACAGTGATGCGACAGTGACTGCGACTGTGGCCGCGACACGAGTCTGTTGCGGGCAGTGTCGCGGTCAGGTCGGTCGGTCAAGCCCCCGGCGGATCCGGACCGGGCCGCCGGCGCCTTTCATTCGGCATCCGGGCCGGCGGCGGGCCGCCTGCCGAACCGATGCCGGTACAGCCAGCCGGCCGGGCCGGAGACGGCGTAGGCCGCGCACATGGCCAGCAGCGTCTCGTGGGGGTTCTGGGCGATCACCACCAGCATCGCCACCGCCAGCACGAACACCACGTAGGGCACCCTGCCCCTGATGCCGATCTCCTTGAAGCTGTAGTAGCGGATGTTGGAGATCATCAGCAGGCCGGCGAACAGGGTCAGCAGGGCCGACAGGTAGGCGATGCCCGGCGTGACGGCCGCCCCGTAGCGGAACGCCACCCACGGCACGAAGGTGACCAGCCCCGCCGCCAGGGGACTGGCCAGTCCCACGAAGTAGCGCCGGTCCGCCGCGTCCAGCTGCACGTTGTAGCGGGCCAGCCGCAGGGCGGCGCAGGCCATGTAGACGAAGCTGACCGCCCAGCCGATCCGCTCCAGCGGCCCGAACCCCCAGCTGAACATGATCAGGGCCGGCGCGACGCCGAAGGACACCATGTCCGACAGGCTGTCGAACTGGGCGCCGAAGGCGCTCTCGGAGCGGGTCAGGCGGGCGATGCGCCCGTCCAGCCCGTCGCACAGCCCGGCGATCAGTATGGCCCAGCCGGCCGCGTTGAACTGGCCGGACATGCCGGCGATGATGGCGTAGAAGCCGGCGAACAGGGCGCCCAGGGTCAGCAGGTTGGGCAGCAGGTGGATGCCGCGGCGGCGCACCCGCCGGTCCCCCTCCGAGACGAACTCCTCGTGCTCGTCGATGGGCAGGATGGTCTCCTCCTCCGCCTCCGTCCGCCCGTCGCGCTCCTCCCTGTTCATGGATCCGTCCGCCGCCGTCCGGCGCCCCCATCGTTTGACGCAACCATTTTACCCCATGGGGCGGACGCTGTATCATGCGCGGCCCGCCGCCGGCCGACGGATCCATGAACTACTTCAACTCCCTGCCGTTGCGCCTGCAGCTGGAGCAGCTGGGCCGGTGCCGCTTCATGGACCGCGGCGAATTCGGCGACGGCGTCGCCCGGCTGAAGGGCCGCGACATCGTGATCCTCGGCTGCGGCGCCCAGGGGCTCAACCAGGGGCTCAACATGCGCGACAGCGGCCTGTCCGTGCGCTACGCCCTGCGCGGGGAGGCCATCGCCGAGCGGCGCCCCTCCTGGCGCAACGCCGCGGACAACGGCTTCGATGCCGGAACCTTCGAGGAGCTGGTCCCGGGGGCGGACCTGGTGCTCAACCTGACGCCCGACAAGCAGCACCGCGGCGTGGTGGACCGCATCATGCCGCTGATGAAGGAAGGCGCCTGCCTGGCCTACTCCCACGGGTTCAACATCGTCGAGGAGGGCATGAAGATCCGCGAGGACGTCACGGTCGTCATGGTGGCGCCGAAATGCCCCGGCACCGAGGTGCGCGAGGAGTACCGGCGCGGCTTCGGCGTCCCCACGCTGATCGCGGTCCACGACGAGAACGACCCGCGCGGCGAGGGGCTGGCCATCGCCAAGGCCTGCGCGGCCGCCATCGGCGCCCACCGCGCCGGGGTGCTCGAGTCCTCCTTCGTCGCCGAGGTGAAATCGGACCTGATGGGCGAACAGACCATCCTGTGCGGCATGCTGCAGACCGGCTCGCTGCTCTGCTTCGACCGGATGGTCGAGAAGGGCGTCGAGCCGAACTATGCGGCGAAGCTGGTGCAGCACGGCTGGGAGACGATCGCCGAGGGGCTGAAGCGCGGCGGCATCACCAACATGATGGACCGCCTGTCCAACCCGGCCAAGCTCGTCGCCTGCTCGCTGGCCGAGGAGCTCAAGCGGCTGATGACGCCCCTGTTCCGCAGGCACATGGACGACATCGTCAGCGGCGCGTTCTCGGCCGGCATGATGGCGGACTGGGCGGACGGCGACCGCAAGCTGCTCGCGTGGCGGGCGGCCACCGCCGAGACCCCGTTCGAGCGGACGGACCCCGGCGGCATGGACATCCCGGAGCAGGAGTACTACGACCGCGGCATCCTGATGGCGGCCATGGTCAAGGCGGGCGTCGAGCTGGCCTTCGAGACCATGGTCGCCACCGGCATCGTCGCCGAGTCGGCCTACTACGAGTCCCTGCACGAGGTGCCGCTGATCGCCAACCTGATCGGCCGCAAGAAGCTGTTCGAGATGAACAAGGTGATCTCCGACACGGCGGAGTACGGTTGCTACCTGTTCTCCAACGCCTGCGTTCCCCTGCTGCGGCCGTTCATGGAGAAGGTCGGCGCGGACGTCATCGGCCGGGGGCTGGCGCTCGCCGACCACGGGGTCGACGACGCGGAGCTGATCGCGGCGAACGAGGCCATCCGCTCCCATCCGATCGAGGCCGTGGGCCGGCGGTTGCGCCGCCACATGACGGCCATGAAGCGGGCCGTCTAGGACGGAGCCTTCAGCGACAGCGCCTTGTCGCCGCGCGCCATCCCGGACACCCCGGTGCGCGCCACCTCCAGCACCGCGCTGTCGCCGAGCGCCGCGATGAAGGCGTCCAGCTTCTCGCCGGTGCCGGTGACCTGGATCGTGAACGCGCCGGCGGTCAGGTCGACCACCTGGCCGCGGAATATGTCCACGGCGCGCTTGATCTCTTCGCGCTGGGCGCCGGCGGCCTTGACCTTGATCAGCATCAGCTCGCGCTCGACGTGGGCCCCCTCGGTCAGGTCGACCAGCTTGACCACGTCCACGATCCGGTTCAGGTGCTTGGTGATCTGCTCGATGCGCGCGTCGTCGCCGCTGGTGGTCAGCGTCAGCCGCGACAGAGAGCGGTCCTCGGTGGGCGCCACGGTCAGCGTGTCGATGTTGTAGTTGCGCTGGGAGAACAGCCCGACCACGCGCGAGAGCGCGCCCGGCTCGTTCTCCATCAGCACGGAAATGATGCGGCGCATGTCAGCTCCGCTCCGTCTTGCTCAGCACCATGTCCTTCATGGCCCCGCCCTTGATGGCCATGGGATAGACATGCTCGGCCGGGTCCACCAGCACGTCCACGAACACCAGCCGGTCCTTCAGCGCGAAGGCCTCCCGCAGCCCCGCGAGCAGCCGGTCGGCCTTCTCGATGCGGATGCCGACGTGGCCGTAGGCCTCCGCCAGCTTGACGAAGTCCGGCAGGGACTCCGAATAGGTGCTGTGGGAGTGGCGCCCGCCGTACTGCATGTCCTGCCACTGCTTGACCATGCCCAGCGCCTGGTTGTTCAGGCAGACGATCTTGATCGGCAGCTGGTACTGCATGCAGGTGGCGTACTCCTGCTGGTTCATCAGGAAGCTGCCCTCGCCGGTGATGCAGACCGACACCGCGTCGGGGCGGGCGAACTGCACCCCCATGGCGGCCGGAAAGCCGAAGCCCATGGTGCCCAGGCCGCCGGAGTTGATCCAGCGCCGCGGCTTGTCGAAGCCGTAGTGCTGGGCCGCGAACATCTGATGCTGGCCCACGTCGGAGGACACGTAGGCGTCCCCGCCGGTGATCTCGAACACCGCCCGCACCACCTGCTGCGGCTTGATGGAGCCGTCCTCGGCCGGCGTCACCGCCAGGCAGTCCCTTCCCCGCCACTGCTCGATCTGGTCCCACCAGACCTTGAGCGCCTCCCCGTCCGCGCCGCCGCCGGCCCGGTCCACCTGCTCCAGCATCTCCTCCAGCACGGCGCGCGCCGGGCCCACGATCGGGATGTCGGCCGCGACCGTCTTGGAGATGGAGGCCGGGTCGATGTCCACATGCACCACGGCGGCGTCCGGGCAGAACTTGCTCGGATCCGAGTTCGTCACCCGGTCGTCGAAGCGCGCGCCGACCGCCAGCAACAGGTCGCAGTAGTGCATCGCCATGTTCGCTTCGTAGGTGCCGTGCATGCCCAGCATGCCGAGGAACTGCCGGTCCGAGGCCGGATAGCCGCCCAGCCCCATCAGCGTGTTGGTGACGGGGAAGCCGAGCCGGCGGGCGAGTGCGGTCAGCGCCCCGGCGGCGTCGCCCTGGACCACGCCGCCGCCGGTGTAGATCATCGGCCGCTTCGCCCGCAACAGGGCCTTGACAGCCTTCTTGATCTGGCCCGAATGCCCCTTGGCCGGCACCTGGTAGGAGCGCAGCTTGATCTTCTTCGGGTACTCGTAGGGGAATTTCACGCCCGGGTCGGTGACGTTCTTGGGCACGTCGATGACCACCGGGCCGGGGCGGCCGGTGGCGGCGATGTGAAAGGCCTTCTTGACGACGAGCGGGATCTCCGCCGCATCCTGGATCATGAAGCTGTGCTTGACGACCGGCCGCGAGATGCCGACCATGTCGGTCTCCTGGAAGGCGTCCGAGCCGAGCAGCCGGTTCTCCACCTGCCCCGAGATCACCACCATCGGGATGGAGTCCATGTAGGCGGTGGCGATGCCGGTGATGGCGTTGGTCGCGCCGGGGCCGGAGGTCACCAGCACCACGCCGGGGCGGCCGGTGGCGCGGGCGTAGCCGTCGGCGGCGTGGGTCGCCGCCTGCTCGTGGCGGACCAGGATGTGCTCCACCCGGTCCTGCTGGAAGATGGCGTCGTAGATGTGGAGCACGGCGCCGCCGGGGTAGCCGAACAGGATGTCGACCCCCTCGTCGTGCAACGCGCGCACCAGCATTTCCGCGCCGGACAACTGCTCCACCTTCCCGTCCTCCCGTCCTGCGTTCCCGGCCGCATGCGGCCGGCGGACCGGCCCGCGCAAGGCCCGGGCCGCGTCTGTCTCCGTCGTGTCGAACCGGCTCCCCGCGCAACGGCGCGGCGGGAGCCGCAGGTGGACGTGGTCCGGCACCTGATCCGCCAGCGGGCCGGGTCGCGGCGCGCTCGGGCTGCGGCGGGGCCGCGGCGGGTGGGCCGCCGCCCCGAGGCGGTGGATTGTGCCGTCTCGGGCTGAAAAGTCAAACTGATGGGCTGATGGGCTGACTGACTGAGCCGACTGGCGGCGGCGGACCTGCGCGGCGGCGGCGCGGAACGCGCCCCGGCGTCACTCCCTCTTCCGCAGGACGCTCAGGATGTTCCGGGGCGGGCGCGGCGGCCTCAGGGTGAGCCGGAGCCGCTCGCGGCTTTCGATCTCCGCCCGGCCCGCGGCGAGGCGGGGCAGGACGTCCCTCGCCGCCTCCATGCTCTCGCGGCGGAGCTGGATCACGATGCAGACGGAACCGTCGTCCAGCTCCAGAAACAGACCTCTCCGCAGATCCCGCTCCGAGCGCGGCCCCGCGACGTCCTCAAGAACGATCAGCAACGCGCGGCCCAGAAAACTGACGCCGCTCCTGGGCAGATCCCGCTCCCTGCAGCTGAGCTTGTCGACGAAGACCAGCTTCGAGACGCGCTCCCACGCGAAAAACAGGGGGCTTGTGTATCAAAAGAAGCAAGCCAGAAAACCCTATAAAACAACAATTTCGAGGGTGCTCCCGGGCTGGATGCCGAGGCTGTCGCCGCGCCGCTGTCGCCACACGCTGTCGCCGCACACGCTGTCGCCGCGCTGTCGCCGCGCCGCTGTCGCCGCGCCGTGTCGCCGCGCCGTTGACACATAGCTTTCCATCCATCACAATAGGGGCATGCCGCGGAGAATGCGGGAGGCGGACCATGGGCGCGAAGGCTACGGATGCCGATTGGGAATGGGTGACGATCACCAAGCGGCTGCATCCGGTCACGCGCCGGAAGGCGAATCTGATACGGCAACTGATCGGCGCCGGCCGATGGGTCTGGAACGAGGCCCGCCGACACCTGCTGGACGACATCGAGCGTACGGGC
>CAYSVD010000321.1:0-11050 GCA_964434395.1 uncultured Pseudohongiella sp. | reverse complement strand
GAACCGGGGCGGGAGGCCGCCTTCCACCCGGGCCGGTGCGCCCGGGTCCGGGACGAGGCCGGGGAGCCGATCGGCTGCGTCGGCGCCCTCCACCCCAGGATCGCCCGCGAGATCGGGCTGGACGACGATGTGCACATGTTCGAGCTGCGGCTGGAGGCCCTCGAGCGGGGACGGCCGCCCCGGATCTCGCCGCCGTCCCGTTTTCCCGAGGCGAGCCGGGATCTGGCCGTGGTCGTCGACCGGGCCGTGCCGGCCCGGGACGTCCTGGAGGCGGTCCGGGAGCGGGCCGGGGACTGGCTGCGGGACGCGCGGATTTTCGACGTGTACCAGGGGGACGCGGTCGGGGAGGGGGAAAAAAGCGTCGCGCTGGGCTTGACCTGGCAGCATCCTTCCCGCACCCTAGCGGATGAGGAGGTCGGCGGGATCGTCGCCGCCTGCGTCGAGGCGTTGCGGGAGCGTTTCGGCGCGAGGTTGCGCGGCTAGCCGGAGGATCTGACCATGGCGGGCGAGGCACTCACCAAGGCGGGCGGGGCGCTCACCAAGGCGGACATGGCGGAGCGCCTGTTCGAGGAGCTGGGGCTGAACCGGCGCGAGGCCAAGGAGATCGTGGAGGATTTCTTCGAGGAGATCCGCGGCTGCCTGGAGCGCAACGAGGAGGTCAAGTTGTCCGGGTACGGGAACTTCGAGCTCAGGGACAAGGGGCAACGGCCGGGCCGGAACCCCAAGACGGGCGAGGAGATACCCATCAAGGCCAGGCGGGTGGTGACCTTCCGGCCGGGCCAGAAGCTCAGGTCGAGAGTGAAAGACTATGCCGGACCCCGGGACTGAAGGCGCGCTGCCGCCGATCCCGCGGAAGCGCTACTTCGCCATCGGGGAGGCGGGCGAGTTGTGCGCGGTGAAGCCGCACGTGCTGCGCTACTGGGAGACCGAGTTTCCCCAGCTGAAGCCGGTCAAGCGCCGCGGCAACCGGCGCTACTACCAGCGCGAGGACATCGTCATGATCCGGCGGATCAAGCATCTGCTGTACGATCAGGGCTACACCATCGGCGGGGCCAGGCGGCTGCTGAGCGACGGCGTCGAGGAGGCCGGCGGCATCGAGGTGAGCAGGGGCGAGATCGGCGCCCTGGCGAAGGAGCTGGAGCGGCTGATCGAGGAGTTGCGGTGAGCCGGCCTTCCCGGACCGTTTTCGGGAGGCGCCGGACGGGAGCCATGTCGAACATCGGGGCGTAGCGCAGTCTGGTAGCGCACTACACTGGGGGTGTAGTGGTCGTGGGTTCAAATCCCGCCGCCCCGACCATTTCCGGCGGACCGCGCCTTCCCGCGGGCGCGGGAAGGAAGGCCGGAGGAAGGAAAAGACGACGAAGAAAAGGGGCCGCCCGCGTTCGGCGCGGGCGGCCCCTTTTCGCGTCCGGCGGCGGGGTCAGGGCAGGAGGTAGACCCGCTGCTTGCCGTAGTCGTCGATGACGTCGTAGTCGATGACGCCGTCGCCGTTGAAGTCGGTCTCGCCCCGGTAGGCGTTGCCGGTGGCGTCCCGCATGGCGCGCAGGAAGGTCCGGTCCGTTGCGGTCAGCGGCAGGATGTAGAGGTCCGGCCTGACCCGCAGCGCGCCGTCCACGATGAGCAGCCCGGCGCCGCGGTCCATGAAGATCGAGAAGCCCAGGCGGGTGGCGGACTCGATGAAGGGGCCGTTCGCCAGGTACGGGTGGATGGTCTGGGTTTCGGAGCCGATGGTCACGGCGATCCGGTAGGCCTCGTCGACGACCGGGGTGTCCGCGGCGGGCAGGCTCCAGTCCACGTCGCCCGACACGGGCCCCGTCACGCTGGCGAAGCCGAACGAGCCGGAGATCGCCGAGCCGTCGGTCAGGTGCATGTTCACCGTCCCGCCGGGCCCGAAGGCGACGGTCGTGTCGTCCTGCGCGGCGCGGACGGCGAAGCCGATCGGGTCGGCCGACGCGGGGACGACGATGACGCCCACGCCGTGGGCCGTCAGGAACGCGCCGCCGTCGGCCAGGAAGGTGGCGCCGCTGGGGATGCTCTCCGACACCAGCCAGACGCGGGTGGCGAGCACCGGAAAGTACGCGCTGCCGAGCGTCAGGTTGATGATGCCGCGGGTGTCGTCGATCAGCGGGACCACCGTGCCGTAGGCCGCCAGCGCGGCGGCGAGGACGGCCGCCAGGTCGATCTCGTCGCCGGCCTCGTTTTCGACGCGCACGTTGAAGGGCGCGGCGAAGCGGGCGAGGTCCCGCACCAGCGAGCCGGCCGCGGCGCCGGTCACGCCCGCATCCTCCAGGGCGTCCGTCGCCGCCTGGACGTCCAGCCCGCCGGTCCCGCGGATCTCGACGGCGAGATGGTCCAGCGCGGCGAGCAGGAGCGGCGGATTGCCGCTCAGCAGCGTCCGCGTCTCCTCCGGGGTGGTGTAGGCCGCGTTCAGCCCGCTCCGCACGGTCTCGCCGACGGCCGCGAGCGCGCTCTGCAGGGCCCGCTCGGTCATGTCGGCGGCGGCGGCGAGCGCGTCGCCGTCCAGCGGCATGCCGGCGGCGATCGCGTTGTTGAGGGCGTCGCTGGCGCCGTCGATCGCCGTCCGCGCGTCTTCGACCGTCGTGGACGCCGTCACGGAGCCGGCGACGGCGCCGAGCATGTCGGCGACGGCCTGCGTGAGCATGTCGACCTCGTCCTCCTCGAGCGCCGTGCCGCTGGTGAACAGCGCCGAGATGACGTTGGCCGCCACCCGCGTCGTCTCCGCGACCCGCTCCAGGCCGTCGGCGCCGCCGCCGGCGCCGGCGAGCTCCACCAGGTCGTTGGCCGCGTTGAGGAAGTCGATGGCGGCCGGGACGTCCACCGCTCCGCTGGCCAGTCCGCGCTCGACGGCGTCGCCCAGATCCCTCGCGCCCCCCACGAGACCGTCGACGACGTCCGCCGCGGGGGAGGTTCCGGCCCCGCCGACCGCATCGGTGAGCAGCTGCGTGGCGCCCGGCACGTCGGCGATCGCCATCCGGGAGCAGTCGTCGGTGAACGCCTCGGGCGAGCGCGGGTCGCCGCCGCCGCTGAAGCTCCATCCGCCCTGGATGGCGTGGGCGTTCTCGAAGGTCTCCGCGAGCCGGCCGGAGTCGAGCTGGAACTGGCTGGCGGCCTCGGAATAGGGGTGCTCCGCGCAGGCGGCCCGGATCGCGGGCAGGGGCGTGAACACCCCGCTGCTGCTGGCGGTGCCGATGCGCAGGGGGACGCCGGCCGTCTGCTTCATGAACACGCCGTAGGTGTAGCGTCCCGGCCCGCTGCTGAGGATGGAGTTGATCTGGGAGTAGCGCCGGAAGATGCTTTCCGTGTCGAAGGACAGCGACAGCGTGGCCAGTCCGCCGTTGCGGCTGCCGTACTCGTTGAGGGACAGCTCCTCCGTGTCGTAGGTCCGCACGATCTCCGCCGACCCGTCCGGCTCCCTGCCGAGCAGGGTCGCCTCTTCGTCCGGCACCGAGGCCGTCACCGTGCCGGCGGCGACCTCCAGCACGAAGCGCGGGAGGTGGAACTCGAGGCGCCGTTGCGTGCCGACCTCCTGCACGGCCAGGCCGAAGGCGAACTCGTAGGTGTCGTCGACGAGGAAGCCCTCGAAGGCCAGGGCGATGACGGGGTAGTGGCGGCCGATGTCGGCCACGGGCTGCGCCACGCCCCGGCTTGAGACATGCAGCAGGAAGGGGAGGGTTCCCGGCGCCTCCGCCGTCAGCTGGTTGCCGCGCAGCGCCAGCTCGTTCCGGTCCTGGGCGAGGGCGGGCGCGGCGGCCAGCCCCGCCGCGAGCAGCAGCGCCGGGGCGGACGGGCGCATGATGAGAAGGGCCCTGTCGATGTCCATCGTCTACTCCTGTAAGTGGTTCGGGCCGTCCCGTCCGAGGTGGGTCGCAGGCCGCCCCAGGGCGGGACGCAACACCCCACCGCCCGCGGAGCATATACGAAAAGGCCGAGGGTAGCCAATCCCCCGCGGGTCGCCGCGGACATGCGGAATCGGCGGAACGAGCCCTGGGCGACACTGGGCGGCGACACCGGCGATCACCGGCCAGCCCCCGCGAGGCGACACCACCAAAAACGCCAGCGAGGCCGCCAGCGACGAGACGAAAATCAGCGAGACGAGACTGGCAGGTAGGCCGGCGAAGCATCGCTCGGCGCCCCTGAACGGCCCCTGCGCCGCCGTACGCGCCCGGATGGGCTGGCAGGAGCCCACGTCTCACAGGAGCGGCGAAACGCGCCCCTGTGCGTCCCGGCACGGCGTACGCGTCCGGCGGGCCCCTACCCCTGAGAAGCCGGAAAGCCGCCGGAGCGGGCGTGTCGGCGGCCCGGGGACACCGGGACGGCGACTGGCCAGCACCCCCGCCGACCGGAGACCGGAAACCCCGTCCGCCCGGAGACGCGGCGCCAGTCCGGCGAGACGGAACCAGCGACGCTCCGCCAGCGCCACATCGCCCCAGCGACAAAAAAGAAATCGGCAAGATCAGTGCCAGCGAACCCAGTGACGCCTCACTCCAGCGGCGACACAGCGCCAGCGACGAGATAAAAATCAGCGAGACGAGACAAAGATCAGCGAGATGAAGACAGCAACCAGACCAGCGACGCCTTCAGCGAGACCAGCGACACCACACCACCAGCGCCCTACATCCCACCAGCCCACGCCAGCGGACCCGGCTCACTAATCGGACCCGGACGCGGCCGGAACGGCAACGCCGGCCCCTGCCCCGCACCCTCGGCGACCTGCGTCGGCCGAACTAGCTATGTTGATCGGGGTCCGGGGTATGCGACGTGTCCGATGGCGCTTCTGCGGCGGAATCACCCGTCCCCTCAACCCCTTGATGCGACGTTCCGCCCCGATGGGACCGGGTGGAAGGAGGGGCGAGGCCAAAATGCGGGAATATTAGACCAAACAACCTAAACACCTCTTCAAACCGCAAATCGATCCCATCGCGCAGGCTTCTGCGATCCGCCTTGCGTTGCCGGGCGAATTCCTTACGTAGCTGCTTCATATCCTGGCATCGTTCCTTACGCTCGGCGTTTCTGTCCCGCCACCACAATATGAGCAGTCCCAACAGCGCAGCGATTATCGCTCCAGCAAGCTCTTCATTGCTCATGATTCTTCTCCATTATGTTTGAGCAAAATCAGGCCCCATGGCCCAAAACCGGCAACACCTTATATTCGAAGCAATGCTGCAACAGGGTCCGCCAAGCCATGCATGCGGCGGGGCCGCCCACTAAGGATTGACGCACAATCGGGTCGCCAACGCAATCCCCAATCGCTTTTTTGTGTTGGGTCGCCGCGGGTCGCCGCAGGCTGTCGCGCAGGTTGTCGGCCGTCCGGCCGCGCGCTGAAGGGGCCGCCGCGCCCGTCCGCGCGGGGGCACCGCGCGGGGCGCGGCGTGAAACGGCCGCGGCGCGTGGAGTATACTGCGCCGCGCGCTCTCCCCAACCGGTGCCTCCCACTTGAACCATCCGCATCCGGTCCCCGCCCGCCCGGACCGCCGGGCCGCGGGACGGCGATGACGCCGGCCGGAAGCGGCGCGCCCGCGGCGGCCCCGTCCGCCGGCGGCCGGGAGGTGGCCGTCCTGCTGGGCTCCAAGGCGGCCGTCCAGGCGCTGGCGCTGGTCAAGCAGAGCCTGCTCGCGTACATGCTGCTGCCGGCCGGGCGCGGCGCCTACGCCGTCTGCGTGACCTTCGGCAGCCTCGCGGGGATCGTCGTCGCGCTGGGATGCGGCCGCAGCGCCCAGTACTACGTCATGACCCGGCAGCTGGACGTCTCCCAGGGGGTCGCGGCGGCGCTGGCCGTCTGCCTGCTCGGCGGCGCGGCCGGGATGGCGGCCGGCGCGGCGCTGATCCACAGCGGCCTGGCCTTCTTTCAGAAAGCGGACGCCGGCTCCTTCCGCGCGGCCACGCTGCTGATTCCCCTGACCGCCGCGAGCTTCGCGATGAACATGCAGCTGGAGGGGCTGAAGCGGTTCCGGAGCCTGGCCTTTTCGCTCCTGCTGCAGACGGCGGCGGTCATCGCGGCCGTCCTGGTTCTCGTCGGCTGGCTGGGATGGGGGGTCGACGGCGCCGTCCTCTCCCTGGCGCTGGGGCATCTGGTGATGACGGGGATCGCCGGCGCGGACCTCGTCCGGAACTTCGGCCTGTCCCCGGCGTGGCCGCGGCCGGACGCCCTGCGGAAGGTCCTGTCGCTGGGCCTTAGGGAGTACGTGGCCATCATCGGCAACGCCGTCGACGAGCGCCTGGGGAGCCTGATGCTCGGCGGCGCGGCCGGCCGCGCCGAGATCGGCCTGTTCGCGGTCGGCCATGCGGTGATGACGCGCGCGGGGATCGTCCCGGCATCCGTCGCCGTCCCCCTGCTGCCCCGGGTGGCCGAGCGAGGGGGGCGCGACCTCGAGCTGGTGGCCTTCGCCATCCGGATCTCCTTCTGGTCGGTGGCGGCGCTCCTGCTGGGCTGGATCGCCGTCAGTCCCTGGCTGGTCCCCTTGCTGCTGTCGCCGGCGTTCTCCGCGGTCGTGCCCCTGACCTGGATCATGTCCGTCGGCGTCCTCGCGCTGTCCATCGACCACACCATCGTGGCGTACTTCCGCGGCACCCGGCGCCCCGGGATGTTCTCCCTCGCCATCTGGGGCGGGCTGGGCACCGGCCTGGGGCTGTTCCTGCTGCTGTATCCGCTCTGGGGGCTGACCGGGGCGGCCTGGGCCTATTCCGGCGGCGTGGTCTGCCGCTGCTGCGTCCTGTGGCTGCTGTTCCGGCGCGCCACCGGCCTGTCGCCGGCCGCCTGCCTGCTGCTGCGCCGCGGGGACCTGCGGCGGGTGCGGCGCTCGGCGCGCGGGCTGCTCCGCGGCCCGGCGGCGGCCGGCGGGGCGGGACGCGTCCCGCTCGGGACGCGGGAAGGTTGAAAAACAATGAGTTGCCTTGCCTTTCGCAACCGATTCGTCAAGAAACGGGAGCGGCCCGGGAAAAATCGGGCGATTCGGCCTAAACGTATGGCGCGCGCTGTCGCTACAATAGGGAAAGCCGAACCGGGCGCCGGCCGCCGGGGGGACGGAGGGCGGGGGCCGCGGCGCCCCCGCCGGCTCCGTCCGTCCGCGCCGCCGCCTTGACGATGCCGTCGATGCGCCTGAAACACATCAAGCTGGCCGGGTTCAAGTCCTTCGTGGACCCCACCACCGTCGCGTTCCCGTCCAACATGGGAGCGGTGGTGGGCCCCAACGGCTGCGGCAAGTCCAACATCATCGACGCCGTGCGGTGGGTCATGGGGGAGAGCTCCGCCCGGACCCTGCGCGGCGAGCACATGACCGACGTCATCTTCAACGGCTCCGGGAGCCGCAAGCCGGTCGGGCAGGCCAGCGTGGAGCTGGTCTTCGACAACCCCGACGGGAGGCTGAGCGGCGAATACGCCAACTTCGCCGAGGTGTCCATCCGCCGCAAGGTCGAGCGGGACGGGCAGTCCGCCTACTTCCTGAACGGCGCGAGGTGCCGGCGCCGCGACGTCACCGACATCTTCCTGGGCACCGGGCTGGGGGCGCGCAGCTACTCCATCATCGAGCAGGGCATGGTGTCGCGCCTGATCGAGTCCAAGCCCGAGGAGCTGCGGCTGTTCGTCGAGGAGGCGGCCGGCGTCTCCCGGTACAAGGAAAGGCGCAGGGAGACCGAAAACCGCATCCGGCGCACCCGCGACAACCTGGCCCGCCTGGCGGACATCCGCGAGGAGCTGGAGCGGCAGCTGGAGCGCCTGCGGCGGCAGGCGGCCGCCGCGGAGAAGTACGGCGAGCTCAAGCGGCAGGAGCGGACCCTGGGCGCCCGGATCGGGGCGCTGCGCTGGCGCGCGCTGGACGAGGAGATCAAGGCCGGCGACAAGGAGGCCGGCGAGCTGGGCCTGGCGCTCGAGAAGGCCAGGGCGGAGCAGCGCCGGCTGGACGCGGAGGCCGAGCAGCGCCTGGCGGACAACGCCGGGCTCGTGGACGCCCACGCCGAGGTGCAGGGACGCTATTTCGCCCTGGGCAACGACATCGCCCGCATCGAGCAGTCCATCAGCCACCACGACGACCGCGTGGGGCAGCTGCGGCTGGATCTCGAGGACACCCGGTCCGACCGGGACCAGACGCGGGCGGAGTTGGACGCCGACCTGGGGACGATCACCCGGATGGAGAGCGACCTCGGGACGCTCGCGCCGCGGCTCGACGCCGCCAAGGCCGCCGAGGCCGCCGCCGCCGCCGCGCTGGTCGAGGCGGAGGCCGCGGCGGAGCAGTGGCAGGAGGACCGGGACGCGTTCAACCGGCGGGCCGCCGGCCCCCGGCAGGCGGCCGGCGTGCAGGAGTCGCAGATCCGCCAGCTCGAGGACCAGATCGCCCGCGGCCGTGACCGGCGGCGGCGGCTGGAGGAGGAGAGCGAGGCGCTGGGGGACGGGTCCGCGGAGCGGGACACGGAGCGGCTGGCCGAGCTGGAGGCGGCGGCCGGGGAGCTGGGGGAGCGCATGGCGGGCCAGCCGGAGCGCATCGAGGGAATCCGGCGGGAGCTGGCGGGCTGCCGGTCGCGGCTGGACGCGGCCCGGGGCGGGCTGCAGGTCGCGCAGGGCCGCCTGTCGTCGCTGGAGGCGCTGCAGCAGGCCGCCCTGGGCCGGGACGACCGGACGCTGGACCGCTGGCTCCGGGACAACGGCCTGTCCCAGCGTCCGCGGCTGGCGGAGGGGCTGGAGATCGAGGCGGGCTGGGAGCGGGCCGTGGAGTCGGTGCTCGGCGACGCCATGCAGGCGGTCTGCGTGAACGGCAGCGGCATCGCAGGGCTGGCCGGGGCCCTGTCCGAACCGGTCGAGGCCAGGGTGGCGCTGGTGGATCCGGGCGGGACCCGGGCGGAGCCGCGGGCCGGCGCGGCCGGGCTGGAGCCGTTGGCCGGGAAAATCGGCGGCGACTGGGACGTCTCCGGGCTCGTGCAGGGGGTCTACGCCGTCTCCGGCGTCGAGCAGGCGCTTTCCAGCGTCGGCCGGCTGGGCGCCGGCGAATCGGTCATCACCGCCGAGGGCGTCTGGCTGGGGCCGGGCTGGGCCCGGCTCTGCCAGCCGGACAACGGGGACTCCATCGTGCGCCGGCGCGGGGAGATCGAGGCTCTGGGCGGGGAGATCGGGACGCTGGAGGCCGCCTGCGCGGAGCTGGAGGGGGAGCGGGGGCGCCTCGAGGCCGCGCTGGAGGCGGCCGAGGCGGACCGGGACGGCCTGCAGGCGGACCTGACGAACAGCCGGCTGGAGCTGGGAGAGGTGAAAAGCCGCACCGAGAAGCGGCGCCGCCTGCGCCGGGAGCTCGGCGAGACCGAGGCCCAGCTGGCGGCCGACGGGGAAAGCGCCGCGGCGGCCCAGGCGGAGCTGCGGCGGGCGCTGGGCGAGATGGAGGCGGACTCCGTCGAGGCGGACGCGCTCAAGGCCCGGCGGGAGACGGCCTACGGCGCGCTGGAGGCGTGCCGGAAGCGGGCCAGGGAGGCCAAGGACGCGATGCACCGCTGCGAACTGGAGCGGCAGTCCATCGAGGCGCGGCTCAAGTCGACCCGCGAGGCCATGGACCGGATGGCGACCCAGCTGCAGCGGGCCAAGGAGCGGACCGAGTCGCTGTCCGGGCAGATCGCCAAGTCCGAGGCGCCGCTGGCGGCGCTGCGCGCCGAGCTGAACGGCGCGCTGGAGAAGCGGCTCGCGGCGGAGCGGGAACTGGGGGAGGCCAAGACCAAGGTCGACGACAACGAGCACGCCATGCGGGAGCTGGACCGCCGGCGGGCCGACAACCAGCGGGAGCGGGACGGCGTCCAGCAGTCGCTGATGGAGAGCCGGCTGAAGTCGGAGGGGGCGGCCGGCAAGCGCGACGCCGTCGCGGCCCAGCTCGCCGACGCGGGGTTCAGGCCGGAGGGGGTGCTGGAGGAGTTGCCCGATGGGTTCGACGAGGCCGCCTGCGGGGCCGAGCTGGAGCGGGTGGCCGGCCGCATCCAGCGCCTCGGCGCGATCAACCTGGCCGCGGTCGAGGAGCGCCGTCAGCAGTCGGAACGCAAGGAGTACCTGGACCAGCAGAACGAGGACCTGGAGAAGGCGCTGAACACGTTGCGCAACGCCATCCGGAAGATCGACCGGGAGACCCGGACGCGCTTCAAGGAGACCTTCGACAAGATCAACGGCGGGCTGCAGAGCATCTTCCCGCGCGTTTTCGGCGGCGGCCACGCCTACTTGGAGATGACCGGGGACGACCTGCTGGACACCGGCATCGCCATCATGGCGAGGCCCCCGGGCAAGCGCAACAGCACCATCCACCTGCTGTCCGGGGGGGAGAAGGCCATGACGGCCATCGCGCTGGTGTTCGCCATCTTCCACCTGAATCCGTCCCCGTTCTGCATGCTGGACGAGGTCGACGCGCCGCTGGACGACAACAACGTCGGGCGCTACGCCAACCTGCTGAAGGAGATGTCGGCGAACGTGCAGTTCATCTTCATCACCCACAACAAGATCACCATGGAGATGGCCAGCCAGCTGGTGGGGGTGACCATGCAGGAGCCGGGCGTCTCCCGGATGGTGGCGGTGGACATCGACCAGGCGGCGGAGCTGGCCGGGGTCGGGTAAAGGGCTTTGAGGCGCGACCCTGCCGATTTCGCTAAAGAAATCGGCCGAAGCGCCTGATATACGGACGAATCGTCTTGTCCGGAGGGGCGGGTTCGAAGCGATGGCGGCATGGTTTCTTGAAGTGATCGTCTGGGCCGCGGCCGCCTGTCTGGCCGCGGCGTTGCTGCGCGCGCTGCATGCGGCGGCGCAGGCGCGGCGTGGGCGGTTGCGGCTCGACATCGAGGAGGCGGCCGGGGACGCGGACTTGGACGCGCCGGATCTGGCGGAGCTGCCCAACGGCGGGGCCAGGGTGACGGCGGCGCCGAGGAGCGCCGTGGTCCGGGACGGCGCGCTGCGCGCCGCCATGGAACGGGCCGGGGAGGCGGGCCCCGGCGGCGCGTCCCCCGCGCCGGCTCCGGCGGGCCCGCCGGAGCCGGCGCGGGGGACGCGCCGCCGGGGCCCGCCTCCCCGGCCCGTTCCATG
>CAYSVD010000320.1:0-3589 GCA_964434395.1 uncultured Pseudohongiella sp. | reverse complement strand
ATTACGAGAGGAATGCTGTCAAGGAAATCGCCCGCGCCGACAGGGCCGCGACGGCGCTGGACGAGGCACGGCGCGGATGGGAGGAGGCCGTGGACGAACACGGTCCGGAAAGCGAACCGGCGAGAGTGCGCCGAGATCTGTACCAGGCCGCGGCCGAAGCCGCCGCCGACGCTCACCGGAGCATCAGCACGGACTTGGAGACGGAGAAGCGACGGATCGTCAGGAGTGCGGTTGGCCATGCGGAGAAAAGCCCCCATCCCGCCAAAAGCGGAAAGTCCGCCGCCGTGCTTCGCGAATTCTGCGAAGAGATACAAGGTTGCGAAAACCGCGCCGAACGGTTGCGGCAGGCCGAAGCGGCGCTTGTGGAGAGGCTGGTCCAGGCCATACGCGAACTGCTGGAGCGCGAACACCAGCTCAATTTGGATCGGGAGGCGAGCGGAGCGCGCGGACCGTTGCGGCTGGTGCGGGAAGCCTTCGGCAGGAAGGAGGCGGACAGCGAACGGGAGGAAGAAAGACGCTAGCAACCAAATACCCGGAATTGACATGGGCGGCCGCCTGCCTTACAGTCCCGCGCCCTCGCCAGCCCACACCTGCCCAGGTGGCGGAATTGGTAGACGCGCTAGCTTCAGGTGCTAGTGGCCTCGCGGCCGTGGAGGTTCAAGTCCTCTCCTGGGCACCATCTTCTTCGGAGCGCGCCGGCTCCCCACGCCGAGCGGGCCTCTGACTGCAACCGGCCCACCGCGCTCCCGGCCGCCGGGCCTACGAACCGTCCCGGATCGCCGTCGAATAGACGGCGATATCCGCGGGACTCATGCCCAGCCGCCGGGCGACGTCCCGCCATCCCTTCAGCGCGGCGCGGACCTCGGCGATGACGGCGTCGGCGCGGCCCTCATCCAGCGCGAAGAACGGCGCCGCCCGGCGGGCGATGTCCAAGTCCGCGCCCGGCCCCTCTTCCGATATCCAGGTGCTCAGCTCCCGCGCCCGCTCCTCGGCCGGCACGGGGTTCAGGTCGTAGGCCGGCGACAGGCGCCACTTGCCGTCCCCGTCGTGCAGGAACCCGTGGTTGCGCGGGTGATCGTCAAGGTTGCCGATCAGCACACCGAAAACGATCCGCCGCCACAGCTCATGCAGGTCCGCCGTCGGCTCGCTCGAGTGCATCCGGATGCGTTCGGCGATGTCGGTGTAGGTCGCCTCCTCTCCGTCGCCAAGAGCCAGCAGGCTCATGGCCGACAGAAAGGGGACGCGCCGTCCGTCCCTCCGGTCGAAGCGCTCGATCAGGGCCACCGACCGGCCGGCCGCGTCCACCAGTCTGGCGGGCGCGGCGTTCACGCCCGCCTTGGCGGCGAGTTGCATGGCCAGCACCTCTCCGCTGGTGATGCTGCGGTCGTCGTCCGCCTTGGGGAACTTGGCGATCGCCAATGCGCCGTCGTCGTCCATCACGGCGGATTTGGGGCGGGCGCCGCCGAGCGGCGAGCCTTCATTCAGCAGAAGCTTCAGATCCTCCGCCGTCTCCGTGTTGGTCTGAATGGCGTTGGCCGCATCCACAAGGGCCGGCAACTGGACCAGCGGCGGGATGCGGTGGTTTCCCATATCGCGATCAAAACGGTCCTCGCCTTCATGCTTGTAGCGCAACGCGCCTATCCGGGTTCGATCATTGATCGCCAGCAGATAATCGATCTCCGACAGCGCGCGCTCCTGCTTGGATTTACGATAGGCCCGCCTGATCAGCATCCGCCCCCAGCGGTCGGGCGCGGTGTCCCGCAATGCTCCAGGCAACGCCGACTTGGACGACGATGTGTAGATTCGGCGGTCATCCAGCGGCAGATTGACCGGGTCGATGGAGAACGCGTCCGGACGGCCAAGCCAATCGTCCGCATATTCAAAAACCGAACTGCGGCCGTGCCGTTTGACGATGGAACGGAACCCGCCGACCAAGTGCGTTTCTCCAGCGTGGTCGATATGCACCTCGACGGTATTCGTCATGGCCTGTCACGTCGCCGCCGCCGTGGCTGCACTTTCTTCGGCAACCGGTCCTCGTCGATATCCAGTCCCAGGATATCGGCGCCGCGGTCCGCCACGCCGCCAACACCTTCCGCCAGTCCCAGGATGGAGAGCACCGCCATGTAGATGCCCATCGAGACCGACGGGTCGCCCCTTTCAACCTTGTGCAGGGTGGCCCGACTGATGAACGCCCGCTCCGCCATGGAGACGGTCGAGATGCGGCGCTTCTTGCGGGCGACGGCAATGTCCGCGCCCAGCTTGATGAGGGCCTGCCGGGCCGATCTCGGCAACGCTCCGCTCGCCTTTGTCCTCATGTTTGTCTTTTATATTATGCAAATTAAACCAATTAGTCCATATTATAAGACAGAACGGTTTACGATTCCACGTCCGCCCGAAGGCCGCCCGAAGGCCGAGGGCCTCAAAAAAGTCTTCTCCCGCCACCCTCTGGATGGGCTTGGGGACGTGGTGTTGGGGACGTTGCGCAGGCCCCGCAAAAGTCCCGTCCTTTCAGCCGCCTTGCCGAGAGGACGGGACAACCCTCGGGCGCTCCCGCGCCTTAAGCGGCCGCCGCCGCCATCATCTCCATCACCGCATCCGACACCGCATCCGGCACCGTCACGCCTTTGGCCGCCTTGCGGACGGTCCGCTTCACTTGCCGGGACAGTCCCTTTCCGGCATCGCTCTCCGCCAGCCGGGCCAGGAACCAAACGACGAGATGGGCCTCGTCGCAGTCCGCGGCGAGCGCCACCAACGCGTCGGCGGCGTCCTGGTCCAGCCCGACCTCGACCAGCTCGCCGATGCTGCCGAGATCCGGTTGCCCCGCCCGTGCGTCCGCGTACAAGTCGTTCAGCCCGGCGATCAGCCGACCGAAACCGGCATCGGAACCGGCCATGTCGTCCGCGAGGAACGGGGCGGACTTTTTCTTCCGCATTCCATACATCATCCTGGACCTGAAGTTTTGAACATCAGGCACTTTTGCTGTGATCGCCATCATTCGACCCTGGCCCGCATGCCCCATTCTGGGCGGCCCCATGCTTCTGCATTCCGCGATGGAAAGTTCAAGCAAGCCGCCCCACCCGGCCGCCAGCTGTTGGGCCGCCTTGCGCAATTCGGGAAGATCCTCCGCCTTCTCGCCCTCGGCCCGCTCCAGCACCAACACGCAGCTCGTGTGCTCGGTCACCAGCCGGTACCGTTCCGCCATCGCGGCGGCTTCCTTCCGTTCCAGTCCTGGCAACCGGGCGTACGCCGCCATCCTGGGCAGATCGTCCGCCGCCTCGCCCTGAAGCCCGCCGGACAGCGGCAGATCCTGTCGGACGGTTCGACCGTCGCCGAAGTCCACCACTAGACTCGCCTGTCCCTCCGGCCGCTCCTTGAACCAGCCGAACGTGTGCAGGGTGTCCCCGGCGTACACCGCCCCCGCCTCGGCCGGAACCTGCGCGTCCGGCGCCCGCGGCCATTCGATGCGCGCCGATTTCGCCCGCCGCTGGTTGATGCGCCGGAAATGGCGCACGATGCGCTCGGACATGTCCTCCCGCGGCGAGACCAGTTCGCAGGCCCCGCCCGTCGCGTCGGAGAGCTGACGGACGAA
>CAYSVD010000319.1:0-7280 GCA_964434395.1 uncultured Pseudohongiella sp. | reverse complement strand
GACTGAAAGTGAGCAAACTTCGGTCCAGTAGCCGACTCCAGCGGCCTCGCTACGCTCGGTCGCCTGGCCGCTGGTCACAGCCCCCCGTACGATTCCACACCAAAAGGTGTAGGGCGCGCCGTTGATGGTGGTGGCCTGGCTGTCGGCTATGCCGGTTCGAAAAAACAGGTCGTAGGCGGGAGCCAGGCGCCATTGGCCGTCGCGGGCCATGAGGAGGCTGAAGTTTTTGCCGTGGTCGTCGCGGTTGCAGGCCAGGACGTTGAAAACGGCCAGGCGGTAGATCTCTTCGGCGTCTTCGCGTCTCCGTTCCTCGTTTTTGGTTAGGAGCCTGCTCAAATCGATCAGCTCCTCATAGGCCAGATAGCCGAGGCCGATGGGCTGGTGCATGAGTCCTGCGGCGGTGTGCATGTGCAGGCGTTCGCCGCCGGCGCGGTCGAATCGCTGGACCGCGAAGTGTTCCGGCCCGGTGTTGGATGGCGGCAGGCGCGTCGGCGGCATGTTCAGTCCGGCGGCGCGGGCGGTCAGCGCGTAGGCATGCTCGATGACGCCGTCGTCGACTTCGCTTCCGTTGCCGCTGTAGCTACGGCCCACGCCGTGAAGTTTGAGCAACCAGGGATCGAAGCCCCGGGGCAGGCATCGGGCGTGGCCGACGACGCGTCCGTCATCGGCCACGCCCGCCAGGATCTTGGGCATGGCGCCGCCGGCGTTTCCGGCCAGGGGAATCAGTTCGCGGGCTTCTTGGGCCAGCGCCGCTTCGCAGATGTAGCTCGCCGCCGCAACGATCTTCCAGGCCAGGGCCGCGAGCCGGTCGAGCTCGTCGGCGTCCAGGGGGCTCGCCGTCTCCGCGGGCATGATCTCCGTCGGGGCCGGAAACTTCCCTTCGATGGTTTCGTAGACCAAGGCGCCCATGGTGTTGTCGCCGGCGATGGCGAGTCGGTCCAGCGCCGACAGCTCCTTGTACGGCGAATCTCCTCGGCTTATTCCGGGCGCCAGGGCGTCTCGCAGCAGGTCGTCTCCCCAGCGGTCGGGTAGGCTGTCGGCGAAGACGCCGTGGACGCCGCGGAATGGGTGGATCCCGCATGGCCCCGGCCGTCTCCGGATCGGCAGGCGGGCGGGGGACAGGTTCAGCTCCAGCTTCAGGAACGCCCGCTCGTGCTCGAAGCGTATGCGGTCTCCGGCGTTGGATAGGGTTCCGACCGGGATGGGCGGGGACCGGTCGTCGAATTGCAGGCTGACGGCGAGCGCGCCGACTTGGCTTGTTATTGGGACGGGGAATCTGGTTATGGGGGCTGGGCGCCTGCTTTTATTTGGGACTTATGCATCAAAAGAAGCATGCGGCCATGCCGCCGCTGGTCCTTCATCAGCATCTATTGGCTGGTGTTTCCGGCTGACGCCGGGGTCGCGGCCGGGCTCTGCTGCACCCTCCTGCCTTCCCTGCCCAGAAGCCCCTGTCCCAGAGGCCAATACATTCGACGCGGCATTCAAATCCGCGTGATCCCGATAACCACAGGCCAGGCACTTGAAAACCGCCCTCGAACGACGATTGCCCGGCTCGGTGTGATGGCACTTCGAGCACATCTGGCTGGTGTAGGCGGCCGGAACCTCTCGGACCTCCCCCTTGTAGCGGAGATAGGCGGCGGTGGCGCCGTGCCCCATTCGCAGCATCTCCCGGTTCATGCCCCGCTTGCGGGCGCCGCCGGCCGCGGTCATGGCGCGAAGATCCAGCTTCTCCAGATACAGGACATCGTGGTCGCGCGCCAGCGCCGTCGTCAGCTTATGCCGCCAGTCCGTCATCCGGGACGCGATCAGGCGCAGGGTTCGCTGCAGCTTCTCCCGCGTCCGGTAGTAGTTGTTCGACTGCCCCGGCAGGCCCGTTTTCTCCCGTAGCCGCCGCAGCCGGGCCAGCTTCCGCTGATACCGCCGCGCCCTGGCCCACAGGACCTCCGAGTTCGGCGGCTCGTGAATATGGCCGGACCCGCCATCGTGGACGGCGACGTTCGAGCCATTGCGGTCGATGCCCGCCGATTTCCCCGTCGGCGCCCGATCCGGGATCTCGACCGTCATCATCAGGTAGGCGTACCACTTCCCCAGCTCCCGCTTGAACACGATCTCGTCGACGACGCCGTCCGGGTAGGGGTTGCCGCCCAGCAGCCTGTAGGTTCCGGTCTTGGCGATGTACACCGAGTCGCCGCGGCGGAATGTCCGACCGCGCGGCAACTTGAAACTCCCGCCGGGAACCGCGAAGGACTCCGGACTCAGGAACTTCCGCTTGAACCCGGGCTTGCCGTATCGGGCGGGGTCTTTCCGATGCCGCTTGTAGTCGGCGCCGATGCGCCGCCCGGACATGCGGGTGACGCAGGATGGCAACTCCCGCATCCACGGCGTATCCCGGCGCAATTCGGTGTGTCGCAGGCACAGCCGGTGGTAGTGCGTATCCCGCTCGCTCAGCGGGGCGCCGCGCGACTCCTCCAGATCCCGCAGATAGGCCGCCAGATGATTGTTGACGAAGCGGTCCGCCCCCGCCAGTTGCGCCAGGCGGTCGTATCCCGCCCGGCTTCCGGCCCTGACCCGGACTCGAATCGTACGGCGTACTTTCATGATGGACATTGTACGCTTTCCCAGATCATCAAGCAAATGCCCCCACAGCATCGTCGCTCTTTGTCGCCACCCCTCCGGATTATCCGGTTTGCAACTGGCAACCTTAGCTATTGATTCAGCTGGAATTTTGGGAGTTTGCTTCTTTTGATACACAAGTCCCTTTTATTTCGGAAGAACTTAAGCACGGCGGGTCTCCTGTCTCGGCCCGGCGGCCATCGCCGGATTGTTGATGCGCCAGATGAAAGCCGTCCGAGCGTATGCGGCGTTCATGTCGATTTTTGGGGCGGGCGAGGAGTATGGATGCGCCGGGGCGGGATAGCAACGGCGGCTCCTCCGCCGGGACCGTGCTCCCTATGGCCGCCGGCGGCCTGGGCGGGAGCCGATCCCGCTGGCGGTCCCGGTCCCTTCTGGCTGGCGGAGGCTCGTCCGGCGCCGCCTCGCCGGCCCAGCGCTTCCCGAGGCCGAGGTCATCGGGAGCCGGGGTACGGGCCCGGACCGCAGGGAGCGGGGCGGTTTCAGCCCCGCGCCGGTTCCGCCCCGTCCTCCCATCGCCCGGCGGCGCCGGATGCTCATCTTTTGCTTCGCCGGTCCGTTTTGGCTGGCGGCGGCCTGGGGATGTCGCGTCGGCGGTCCTGCGCCATCTTGCTATACCACTCGGATCGGGCTTTGTCGTGGGGGTTGTCTCCCTCATCGTCGGCGTTGCGGAATCTGCGGTCGATTTTCTCTATTTCCGCGGCGATTTTTTCGATGTTCTTGTCGCTGACGCCGACATCGCGGGCGGTGGCGGGCAGGTCGGCGATGGCGGCGCGGACCTGGTCGATGGTCCGTCGGGCTTCGTCCGGCGGGATGTCGGCGGTCTCCGCCAGTTTCAGCAGGTCCGCTTCGCCAGGGTGGTATCCGACGCCGTTGATGGTGGTGGCCTGGCTGTCGGCCATGCCCGTGCGGAAGAACAGGTCGTAGGCGGGCGCCAGTCGCCATTGTCTGTTTCGGTCCATGAGGAAGCTGAAGTTTTTGCCGTGGTCGTCGCGGTTGCAGGCCAGGACGTTGAAAACGGCCAGGCGATATATCTCCTGGGCGTCGGCGCGCCGGTCGTCTTCGTTTGCGACGAGCAGGCGGTTGAGGTCCAGCAGTTCTTCGTAGGCCATGACGCCTAGGCCGATGCGTTGGTGCAGGAGTCCGGCGGCGGTGTGCATGTGCAGGAATCCGCCGTCGGCCGCGCGGTCGAAGCGCTGGATGGCGAAGTGTCCGGGGCCGGTGTTGGATGGCAACAGGCGGGTGGGGGGCATGTTCAGTCCGGCGGCGCGGGCGGTCCGGGCGTAGGCTTGTTCGATGGCGCCGTCGTCGACGTCCGGACCGCGGCCCATTCCGTAGGCGTTTCCGCCCGGCCCGTGGAATTTGAGCAGCCATGGCTGGAAGCCGGGCGGCAGGCGCCGGGCGTGGGCGGCGACGCGTCCGTTTTCGTCGACTCCGGCCAGCATCTTCGGTACGGCCCCGCCGGCGTTGCCGGCCAGTCGGATCAGTTCGCGGGATCTATCCGTCATCGGCGGGGCTCCGCAGTAGCTCGCCTTCCCCTCGATGTGCCATGCGTTCAGCGCCAGCCGGTCGAGTTCGTCGGCGTCCATGATCGCGGCGTCGTCCGCCGGGGCGGCCCATTCCGCCGGCGGGGGCTCGCCTTCGAGGATGCGGTAGCGGAGGGCGCCCATGGTGTCGTCGGCGGCGATGGCGAGGCGGTCGATGGCCGGTATGTTGTCGGCGCGCGGGAGGACGGGGTCCAGGGCGGCGGGGTCGATGGCGTCCACCAGCAGGTCGTCTCCCCAGCGGTCGGGCAGGCTGTCGGCGAAGACCCCGTGGATGCCGTGGAAGGGGCTGATGGGGCATGGACCCGGCCGGGGCTGTCGCTCCAGCATCACCGGCGACAGGTTCAGCTCCCGGTTCAGGAACTCCGGGTCGTATTCGAAGCGTATGCGGTCGCCGGCGTTGGCGAGTGTTCCTACGGGGATGGGGGGTTCCTGGTTGTCGAATCGCAGTTCGATGGCGAGGACGCGGACGGAGCTGTTGATCGGCTCAGAGAACTTGTAGAGCTCGCGGTCCTGTCGTCGCCGGTTCCGGCGGAACATCTTAAATGGGTTGAACATTGCGCGTCTCCCTGCATGGTCGCCGCATCGTCGGCGTTGTGGTTCCCGGCGCTGCGGCGGGATAGGCCGGTTAGTCGTCCGCGCGGGCGGCGGACGGCTGGGCTCCGCCCTTCACCACTGGCCGCCAGCCTTTGTGCAGGTAGTGGTTCCGCAGGATCGAGTAGGTGAAGAAAGGGTAGACGAGCCATAGGACGCCGGCGGTGATGAACCCCAGCGCGAGTTGCAGAACCGCATGCTTCCACACGCCCCGCGCCAGCCAGAACAGGGGGCCGAACAGCAACACCTACAGCCAGCTGAATGGTCCGCCGGCGCTTTCGATGTGCTCGTTGTCCGGGTTCATGTACAGCATCCGCGTTCTCCTGTCAGGGCCGGTTATGGCGGCGCTGACGCCGCTGGTTCATCGGCCATGTTTCGTCTCGGCACCGCTCATCTCATTTACCGCCTGCCGGATGGCCGGTTCCGCCTGTTGCAGGGCATGGGCCAGTTTCTCGGCCCCCCGGCGGCGGATTCGGTTTCGTTCGTGTCGATGCCGTCCCGGACATCTGTCGTCGCCAGGCGGCCAGCTCCAGCGCCGCGGTCTCTTCGAGCGCCGCCGATGCTTCGGGCGGGATTGGTTGCTCACCGTCATGCTCCAACTGGAGCTGGAACGTTCCGTTCGACATCGCCAGCCGAACCGCCTTCAGTGCCTGTCGGGCGGTGGTCTCGGCCTTGCCGGCGGCGGTCTCGTCGTCTTCGTCCTTGGCTTTCAGTGCCGCGGCGTTGATGTCGGTGATGAATTCCTGGATCCAGGTCGAAGCGTCGACGGCGGCCTCGCGGGCGTTCTCCGCTCGTTGGCGGATGGTCTGGGCGGGCTCCGGGGCGGCTGTCGTCTCGCGTTCGCTCATGTCGTCGCTCCTGCTGGTTGCGGCGGGCGCATCGCTGGCTGGCTGTATGGTAAGTGTCGTCGCCGGCGTTGTCTAGACTGACTGAGTGACTGACTGAGTGACTGAGTGACTGACCTGAGTGACTGACCGGGCGTTCGCTTTGTGACGGGCGTCCGCTTCTTTCGATGCATAAGCCCCTATGGATAGGGATCGGCTTCGGGAGTCCGGCGGGAAGCTGTCAGACGAAGAGCACACGGATGTGCATGAGTCGATATACGGATGCGCGATCTATGACCGAGATTGCGCCTGCCCAGACTGCATGAGCGCGAATGGCAGGATGATCCCCGTATTCGTACGGCAGGCCGCGATGCCAATGGGGACGTGATCGTGGATGTGGTCCCGCCGGCGGAACGCAGATCCAGCCAGGAAGCGGAGTCCCGTAGCGGTTCCGGCCGCTGACCGCTGGTGTCGCCATCCGGTCGTCGCCCCATGCCGCCGGTGGGGCGACATCAACCGCGCCGCTGGGAGTCTACGACGGCACAGGGCCGCTTTTCGTCGGTTCCGCCTGTCAGTGACTTGCGTCGCCGCCAGGCGCCCACGGCGGCACTGGCCCGCCTGGGGGCCCCTCCCGCCGGCTTCCCTGGTCCGTGGCCTGCCGGGCCCTTCCGGGCACGTACGGCGGCACAGGGCGCCGCAGAGGGGCGCACAGGGGGTCTTCCCCCGGCTCCTCGTGTCACCGCCCCGCCAGCCCCGGCCGGCGTCACGGCGGTGCTGGGCCGTTCAGGGGCGCTGGCGTTGCCGCGCCAGTCTCCGCCTGCTGGCGTTCCCGAACCTGTGGGGCTGACGGTTCCGCCGATGTCATCCAGCCGGCGGAGTCCGGCTCCGCTCGCCGGGGGCAGGCGCCGGGCACGGGACCGGCGGCGATGCCTCGCCGGCGCCAGATTCCGCCGGCTCCGCGCCCGCGCGAAGCCCAGTCAGCCCCATCCGGCGGCACGCTTTCGTAGGCCCGCCCGCAAACATGGGGCCGGCGCACACGGCACCGGGCCCGCTGATCGCCGTCTTGTCGCCCGGGGCGCCGCCGGCACCGGCTTCGCTGATTGCCCGCCTCGGGGGGCGGTCCCATCGGGTCCGCCGCCGTCTTTGCCGTCCGTGCCGGAGCGGCCGCGCCGTCCTCGCCGATCTCATCGCAGGCGTTTCCGGAGCCGTCCATGCCGCGCCGGGCTCCGCATCCGGCCATCGCCAGAGGGCGGTCGTCGGAGGGACACGGAGGGACAACGGAGGGACACGGAGGGACACGGCCGGGCCAAAACCACGGCATGTGTCGTACAATGCCGGCGCGACGGGCCGAGCCGCACGCGGCGTTTCCTACCGGGCGACGGCGGTCGCCGGACAGCGTCGGCCCCCGTCCGCCGCGCGTAGCCGAGGAGTTGTTGACATGGCAAGCAGAGAGATCAGAGAGGACATCGTCCAGTTGGTGGTGGCGGCGTACGACGTCGCGCCGGACATCGCCCTGATGCGGGAGCTGGAGGCGGTCGTCGACGCGCGGGGCGGCGGCCTGCCTGAGGTGGCCGCGGCCCTGACCGGGAGCCTGCGCTGGAGCGGGCTGTATCCCTCGTCCCAGAGTCCGGCGGAGTTCGCGGACGCCTGGCTGGGGACGTTGCTGCCGGGGGCCGGCGACGAGCTG
>CAYSVD010000318.1:0-6816 GCA_964434395.1 uncultured Pseudohongiella sp. | reverse complement strand
CTGCTGGAGGCGGTGCGCGGCGGGCGGCGCCGGGCCGACGGCGCTGGTGGTCGACCACCAGGGCGCCTTCGCGCACAGCCTGGCGGACGGCCTCCGCCGCTGCGGGATGGAGCCGCTGACCCTGCGCCCCGAGGCCGCCCGGCGCCGGCTGGCGGCGGACGGGGCGGAGCTGGTGGTGCTCTCGCCGGGCCCCGGCGCGCCGGCGGACTTCGACATGACGGCGACGATCGCCCTGGCGCTGGAGCGGGGCGCCGCCCTGCTCGGCGTCGGCCTCGGTTTCCAGGGGGTGCTGGAGCACTTCGGCGGCCGCGCGCGCGCCCTGGACCGCCCGGTCCACGGCCGGGCCGCGACCGTCGTCCACGCCGGCGCCCGGCTGTTCGAGGGCGTCCCGGAGCGCTTCGCGGCGGGCATGTACCACGCCCTGGCCGCCGGGACCGTGCCGGACTGCCTGACCGTCACGGCCCGCGGCGAGGACGGGCTGGCGATGGCGGTGGAGCACGTCTCGCTGCCGGTGCAGGCGGTGCAGTTCCACCCGGAGTCCATCCTGTCCCTGGAGGCGGGGGCCGGCCGGCGGCTGCTCGCCAACGCGGCGCGGGACGCGGCCGGGCGGGCCGCCGCGCGGCGGCCCGCCTGAGCGCCGCTCAGCGCGGCAGCTCGTTCTCGAACCAGACGGCGAGGCGCAGGCCGGCCAGCGCGACGCGCTGCCGGGCGATGTCCCGCATGCGCCCGACGTACTCCGCGCTCAGGGGAACCTCCTCCATGGCGCGCCCCTCGGCCTCGGCGGCGCGGACCTCGGCCAGGATGTCCGGGGAGTAGACCCGGCGGGCGAGGGTCAGGCGGGACTCGGCCAGCCATTCGGTCCAGTCCGAGGCGACGCCCTCGACGCGCGGCCGCGCGAGGCCCGTCAGCTCCCGGACGACTTCGGGCAGCTGCTCGTCGACGCTCCGGCCGGCCAGCGCCCGGTCCCAGCGGGCGTGCAGGTTGCCGCCGTCCACCGGAATGCCGTTGCCGCCGCGGTCGCCGTCCTCGAACAGCCGGCGGGAGTACAGGGAGCCGGTGTGCAGGGGCTGGTGGATGTCGCCGGCCAGATGCAGCACCCAGCACAGCGCCACCGCCCGCTCCGCGCCGCCGCGGCCGGGGTCCGCCAGCACCCGGGCGTTGTAGTCCAGCGCCGTGGCCACGTTGACCGCCTGCTCCTCGGTCTCGATGAACATGCCGCCGACCCCCGGCGCGTCCGGCCGCGGGGGGACGTCGAGGTAGACGTTGCCCTGGAGCCGGGCCGCGCCCCGGATCCAGGCGCCGTCCGTGTAGTGCCAGGCGGCCCGGTGATGGCGCCGGCGCTCCCCGCCCCGCAGGCCCCGGACGATGTCCGGCCAGAAGGCCGCCTGGCCCAGCAGCCAGCGGGCCCGCCGCGCCGCATCGCCCCGCGCGACGGCGGCCGGCATCGGGTCCAGGAAGTCCTGCCGCCAGCGGGGATGCTCGGCGAGGATCTCCAGCAGCCGGCCGCGGGCGTCCGCGCCCATGAACTCCAGCGCCGCGGCGGCCGTCAGCCGGTGGCCGACGCTGTCCCAGGCCGGGGCGGCCGGGGCCAGGAGCGGAAGCAGCAGGCAGAGCAGGAGACGGATGGCGGGCACGGGTCGGTCCGCGGCCGGGGAACGGAGGCCGGCATTGTCCCACATCCGCCGGCGCGGCGGGCGCGGCCGCCGCGTCCTCACACCTCCAGCCATTCGGCGCGGACGTCGCCGGCCGCCGCCAGCTCCTCCGGGGCGCCCTCCCAGACCATGCGCCCGCGGCCCATGACGTACAGCCGCCGGGAGATGTCCAGCGCGACGGCGAGCTTCTGCTCCACCAGCAGGACGGCCGTCCCGCGCCCGGCGATCTCGCGCAGCAGGGAGGCGACCTGCCCGACGACCTTCGGCGCCAGCCCCTCGGTGGGCTCGTCGACCATGAGCATGTCGGGATCGCCCATGAGCGCGCGGCAGATGCACAGCATCTGCTGCTCGCCGCCGCTCAGCGCGCCGCCGTGCACCTCGGCCCGCTCGGCCAGGTTCGGGAACATCCGGAAGACCTCCTCCATGCTCCAGCGCCCGGACGCGGCGGCGGACTTCATGCCCAGCATCAGGTTCTGCCGCACCGTCAGGGTGGGGAAGATGTCCCGGTTCTCCGGCACGTGGCCCAGGCCGCGGCGGGCGATCTCGAAACTGCTGCGTCCGGCGATCTCCTCGCCCTTGAACCGGACCGAGCCGCTGGGGGCCACCTCGCCCATGACCGCCTTGACGGCGGTGGAGCGGCCCGCGCCGTTGCGGCCCAGCAGGCCGACGATCTCCCCCGCCCCGACGTGGAAGCTCGCCCCCCGGAGGACGTGGCTCTTGCCGTACCAGGCGTTGAGGTCCCTCACCTCAAGCATGGCCCGGCGCCTCCCCCAGGTAGGCCTCCCGGACCCGGGCGTCCGCCCGGATCGCCGCGGGCGGCCCGCTGGCGATCACCTTTCCGTAGACCAGCACGGTGATGCGGTCGGCCACGTCGAACACGGTCGCCATGTCGTGCTCGACCATGACCAGGGTCCGCCCCTCGGTGACCTCCCGGATCAGCCGCACGGCGCGCTCCGCCTCGCTGCGGCTCATGCCCGCCACCGGCTCGTCCAGCAGGATGACCTCCGCCCCGCCCGCGATGGCGATGCCGAGCTCCAGCGCCCGCTGCTGCGCGTAGGCCAGCTCCCCGGCCGGGAACCCGGCGCGGCGGGCCAGGCCGATCCGCTCCAGCACCGCCATGGCCTCCTCGTTCAGCCGGGGCTGCCGGTCGACCAGCCGCCAGAACGAGTAGCGGTAGCCGAGACGCCACAGCAGCGCGCAGCGGACGTTCTCGAACACGGTCAGGCGGGGGAAGATGTTGGTGACCTGGAAGCTGCGCGCCAGCCCCAGGCGGTTGATGCGGTGCGGCGGCAGGTTCTGGATCTCGACGCCCTTGAGCGAGATGACGCCGGCGCTGACGGGGCGGCGCCCGCTGATGAGGTCGAACAGGGTCGACTTGCCGGCGCCGTTCGGCCCGATGACCGCGTGCCGCTCGCCCTCGTCGACGGCGAGGGACACGCCGCGGACGATCTCCGTCTCGCCGAAGCGTTTGCGCACCCCCTCGAGGGCCAGGATCGTCACGGCGCAGGCCCCTCGCCGTCGGGCGGCCGGTTGGCCTCGTCCCAGGCCGCACGCAGCCGGGGCAGGGAGCGCCGGGCGCCGAGGAAGCCGCCCGCCGCCAGCAGCCCCGGCGCGAGCCAGTCCAGGGGGCGGCGGGGGTCCAGGGACAGGCCCAGGAAACGGAACGCCTCCGATTCGGCGTGGGACATCTCGATCATGGCGACGCCGCCGACGAGGCACAGCGCGGCCGGGACGGCGGTGAGCAGGTACGGCGCGGCCAGCCCGCCGAGGGCGCCGTTGAGCCAGGCCGTCCGGTGCATCATGATGAATCCGGCGAAGCCCCGGGGCAGGAACAGCACCGTGAGCACGAACAGGATGCCCAGGTAGAGCATCCACAGCTCCGTGTAGTTGCTCAGCAGCGAGTTCATCAGGGTCAGGACGACCGCGCCGATGATCGGGCCGATGAAATAGCCCAGCCCGCCGATGTAGGCCATCAGCAGCACCCGCCCGGAGGTGGCCGCGTTGAGGTTCTCCTCGGTGATGAACTCGTAGTTCAGCGCGAACAGCCCGCCGGCGACGCCGGCGAAAAAGCCCGCCGCGCAGAAGGAGATGAAGCGCACCCGGCGCGCGCTGTAGCCGATGAACTCGGCGCGCTCGGGGTTGTCCCGCACGGCGTTCGCCATGCGCCCGGCCGGGGTGCGGGTGAACAGGTGCATGAACAGCGCGGAGGCGAACGCCCAGGCGGCGGCCAGGTAGTAGACCTCCACGTCCCGGAGGAACTCGACCCCGAACAACGGCGGGCCGAAGGTGCGGTCCCCGCTCACGCCCGCCTCGCCGCCGAAGAAGCCGTCGAAGATCAGCGAGGACGCCGCCGCCAGCTCGCCGACGCCCAGCGAGATCATGGCGAACACGGTGCCGGCCCGGCGGGTGGAGAAGGCGCCGACGAAGACGGCGGCGGCCAGCCCGATCGTCCCGCCGACCAGCGGGATCAGCGCGACGGAGAAGCGCAGCTGCCCCGTCTCCATCATGAGCAGGGCGTGCACGGCCAGGAAGCCGCCCAGCCCGAAATACACGGCGTGCCCGAAGGACAGCATGCCGCCCTGGCCCAGCAACATGTTGTAGCTCAGGGCGAACACGATGGCGATGGCCATCTGGTTGAACAGGGAGACGGCGAGCGTCGAGTCGAACAGCTGCGGCGCCAGCAGCAGCGCGGCCAGGAAGCCGCCCCACACGGCCGCCTTGCGCGGGAGGGCGCTCACTGCTCCCGTTTCCCCATCAGGCCCGCCGGCCGGAAGATCAGCACCAGCACCAGCAGCAGGAAGGGCAGGACGGGCGCCACCTGCGGCAGGGTCAGGGTCCACAGGTCGTCCAAGGGGTGGCCGCGGCCGAACTCCAGGCCCGCGAGGGCCAGCAGGTCCGGCACGCCGACGTCGGAGGCGATGGCCCAGGACTGCAGCAGCCCGATCAGGATGGAGGCGGCGAACGCGCCGGTCAGGGAGCCCAGCCCGCCGATCACCACGATCACGAACACGATGCTGCCCAGCACCACGGCCATGCCCGGAAAGGTGGTGAGCACGGGTCCGGCGATCACGCCCGCCACCCCCGCCAGCGCCGTGCCGACGCCGAACGCGCCCATGAAGATCAGCGGCACGTTGTGCCCCAGGCTGGCCACCGCGCCGGGATGGGTGATGGCGGCCTGGATGATGATGCCGATCCGGCTGCGGGTCAGCATGGCGTACAGGCCGATGAAGATGGCGACGGAGATGCCGATCATGAAGCCGCGGTAGGCCGGGAACTCCTGGCCGAACAGGGTGAACAGGGGGAAGTCCAGCAGCTCCGGCGGCTGGTAGTTCTTGGTGTCCGGCCCCCAGAAGAACTGCACGGCCTCCTCGATCAGGAAGGCCAGCCCGAAGGTGAACACCAGCTCGGCCACGTGGCCGAAGCGGTGGACCCGGCGCAGGCCGTAGCGCTCCACGAGCGCGCCGAGGGCGCCGACGACGAGCGGCGCGACGGCCAGGCCGGTCCAGAAGCCGAAGCGCAGGGAGATGGAATAGGCGAAGTAGGCGCCCAGCATGTAAAAGCTGGCGTGGGCGAAGTTCAGCACGCCCATCATGCTGAAGATCAGGGTCAGGCCGCTGGCCAGCATGAACAGCAGCAGGCCCGTGACCAGGCCGTTCAGGGTGGCGAAGACGAAGACTTCCAGCATGCGGTCGGGGCCGCGCGGCCGTCCCGGTCCGGGTCAGCGGGCCGGACGCCGCATCCGGCAGGTGGACTCGACGATGGTGTCCTCCATCGGCACCGAGTATTCCCGGCGCAGGCCGTAGCCGGAGCGGTCCGCGTCGAACTCGATGTCCCGGTCGGTGTGCACCGAGATGTGCAGGGGCTGGAAGATCTGGTGGTCCTGGGCCCGCATCCACAGCTCCTCGCCGCTCATGTTGACGAAGCGCATGTCCTCCAGCGCCGGCGCGATGTCGCGGGGGTCGTCGCTCCGGCTCCGCTCCATGGCCGTCACCAGCATGGACAGGGCGTTGGTGATGCGGTGCTGGGTCATGTCGTTGTCGGGGTTGGCGGCCTCGAAGGCGCGGATGTAGGCCCTGCGCTCTTCGGTGGGGATCGGGTTGGAGGCGTCGTTGTGGATCAGCCGGATGCGGTCCACCCCGTCGGCGCCCAGGGTCGCGGTGATGCCGTCGTAGGCCGCGTAGAAGGTGTAGATCGGCGCGTCGAGGCCGCTGTCGGTGATCGAGCGGGCCAGGGACACCATGTCGGCGCCGAAATTGCCGGTGATGACGGCGTCCGCCCCGGACGAGACGATCTTGGTCACGTAGGGGGTGAAGTCCTTCACCTGGCCGATCGGATGGAACTCGCTGCCGACGATCTCGATGTCCGGGCGCTTGCGCGCCAGCAGGGAGGCGGCGCTTTCGGCCACCACGTGGCCGAAGGAGTAGTCCTGGCCGATGATGTAGACGCTGCGGATGCCGGGGTTCATGGCGATGTAGTCGGTCAGGACGTTCATCTTCATGACGGCGTGGGCGTCGAACCGGAAATGCCAGAAGCTGCACTGCTCGTTGGTCAGGACCGGATCGACGGCGGAGTAGTTGATCTGCAGCACCTCCCGGCCCGGGTTGCGGCGGTTCCAGCGGCCGATGGCGGCGCTGAGCGTGCTGGCCACCGCCGAGCTGTTGCCCTGGAAGATGATGCGCAGGCCGTCGCCGACCGCCCGGCGGAACTGGAGCTGGGTCTCGGTGGGGCTTTGCTTGTTGTCCAGCGGGACGATCTCGATCATGCGCCCGCCGAGGATGCCGCCCCGTTCGTTGTAGAGGTGGTCGGCGGCGAACTGGAGCTGCTTCAGGCCGCTGGTTCCCACGGCGGCGAAGGTTCCGGACAGGGGGTCCATGAAGGCGATGCGCACGGGCTCGGGCTCCTGGCCCGCGGCGGGCGGGGCCAAGGCCAGGGCGGCCAGCGCCAGGGCGGCCGGCAGGGAAAGTGTGCGTGGTGCGCTCATGGCTGTCCGTGATGCCGGCCCCGCCCCGGTCCGGGCGCGCCGGGCGCCGGAGAACGGCGCGACTCTACCGCAGCGGCCGGCGCGGGGCAATTTCGGGCGTCCGGCGTCCGGCCCCGTCGTCCGGCTCAGTAGACCTCGAACAGTCCGGCCGCTGCGGTAGAGTCGCGCCGTTCTCCGGCGCCC
>CAYSVD010000317.1:0-29119 GCA_964434395.1 uncultured Pseudohongiella sp. | reverse complement strand
CTGCTGATCGACATGGACCTGCACCATCCGCCGTGCCGGAAGCACCTCGCCAACCAGGCCTTCTACCTGTGCGGCCAGCTGGCGCAGATCCTGCTGCGCTCGCTCCAGTACAACTTCCTGCCGAAAGAAGCCAGGATCCACGGTATCCGGCCCATCATCCGCTATTTCATGCGCTCCAGCGCGCTGCTGGTGTATCACGGCCGGAAGTTCACCCTGCGGTTCGGCAAGGCCTCCTTTCAACTGGGATGGCTCTGGCGGGCCGTGGAATGCTACGACGGCGGATAACGCCGTCCTGCCGCAGCAGCCCGACTTTCAGACCGGCCGGACCAGACACCGGCCAGGGACCGGTGCGCCCGCACGCCCCCGCCGCTACAATCCGGACCACCGCCGCCGGTTCCGGCGCGAACGGCCCTGGAGTCCGCGAACGATGCCCGTGCCCGTTTCCTTGGCCGGCGCCGCGCCCCCGGCGTACGGGTTTCACCGCGGGCCGCCTGGCTGGTGTTCCGCCACAGGGCCGCCGTCGTGAAGCTGCGCTCAGAATTCTCCTTGGGACGCCTGCGTCTGCGCATCAACTGGCCCGTCGCGGCCTGCGCCGCGATGGCCGCCGCCGGCCTCGTCCGGCTCGGGCTGTGGCAGTTGGACCGGGCCGGCGGGAAAGTGGCGGAGCATACGGAGCTGTTGCGGCAGGCGCAGGCGGACGCGGTCGCCATCGAGACGCTGCCGGCGGACGGCCCGCCGCCCCGGGGCCGGCACGTCCTCCTGCGCGGCGAATACCTCAACGAGCGCGCCATCCTGCTGCAGGCGGAGTTTTTCGAGGGGCAGATCGGCTACGGGGTGGCGACCCCCTTCCGCCTCGCCTCCGGCGGCCCGCTGGTGCTGGTCGAGCGCGGCTGGACCACCGGCATCCTGCCGCCCGGCATGCCGCCGGCGCTGCACCCGGCGGCCGGGCCGGTGGAGGTCGCCGGACAGGTCCACGTCCAGCCGGACGACCGGCGCGCCGTAAGCCAGCGGATCGACGCCTCCCGCCGGCCGCTGCGCATGCGGGGGCTGAACATGGAGCTGGCCGCCGAGCTCCTGGGGGAGCCGGTCTATCCCTACAGCGTACGGCTGGCGGCGGGACAGACGGGCGCGCTGGCGCGGCACTGGCCGGCCGTGCATCCCGACGTGAACCAGAACCTGTCCTACGCCATGCAGTGGTTCGGCCTGGCGGCGTTGGTGCTGCTGGCCTGCCTGCTGGCCTGCAGCAACCTGTGGTCCCTGATGCGGAGCGTCCGTCCGCCCTGAGGCCCGCGCCGGGGCGCGTCCTCCCTCCCGTCCGCGGCGCACGCGTTCCCTGCGGCTCCAGGCGGGTTCAAAGGACGCGCTCCAGAATCGGTCAGACGATCAGCCTGACAAGCATGACCAGCGCAAGCAACACTCCGATTAGATACGTGGAGATGGCGAGACCGACGAAGGCGCCGACGAGCCCGGCGGCGAGATCGCTGGCGCTTTCGCTGACCAGGATGCCGACAAGGCCGCCGATCCCTGCGCCGAAGAACAGAGGAATGGCCACGTACACGAGCCCCATCCAGCCGAACTCGCCGAACGCCGCGCGCGCGGCCAGCGCCCAAATCAGCGCCATGCCGATGGAGACGCAGGCCGCGAGCCATAACGCGATGCCGCCGCTGTTGGATTTCACGATGCCTCCCGCCGGGGAACCTGGCCCGCCGGGGAACCTGACAAGGAACCTCGACCGTCCTGCCTTAGGCCGAAACTGACATCATATCGGCCGCAGTTGACGGCTCTTTAGGGAAATCGCGCGATCGGACCGGTAGGGCGCGACAACAGATGCGCTAAATCAACAAGGTGCCGCGACATTCTTAAGGAACCTCTGCATAAATCCCTGTCTGCCGATGGTAAGCGCCGGAAATCGCCGTGGAATGGCAACCCAAGAGCCGCGACAAGGCGCAGAATGGACTTTTGCAGAGGTTCCTTAAGCAGTGGTTTACCGTGGGCGGCGGGTGCGGCCGGGCGCCATGGGACGACGCTCCCGCGCCGTGTTCCGATCCTTGCGGCTTTCGCCGCGACGCGTCGACCTCGCCCCCCGTCCCCTTCCCTTCCGGGCGCCGGAGCGGCGGCCGCGGCGCCCGGCGAAGCCAGGCCAGGCATCCCTGCCCCGAACAGCGGCGAGGGCGGAGACGCCCCACTGGCGTACCCGAAGACGCGGCCCTTCCCGCCGGCGGCCCCCCACCCCGGAAAAGACCGAAAACCCCCAGTGCGGACATGGGATGCTGCACCTGGGACACCACCTGCGGCAATCAGCGAACACCGGCGAGGCCGGAGACGCGACACCGGCCCCCAACGCCCTGCCAACGAATGGGGCCTGTGCACCAAAATACGCAAGGCGGGTTTATGCTACAATGCGGACTGCGCGGCGTTGAAGCCGCGCGGCCCCCCGGGTTTGGAGCGACGCGACGAGACTCGGGGCGGCTCGGGCCTCCCATCGATGACCCGCGGAGAGATGTAGAGAGGCGCGCGGCGGTTCCATGCCGTTGCGTACTTTGATGCAGGAAACTCATTCGATTTGCCGGGAGAGCATTATGGAAAACACCGAGATGTTTTGGGGGATTATGGGGGCGATCGGAGCTCTGGCGGGCCTGATGATTGGATGCTTCTTATATCAGCAGAGGAGGCTTGATAAGATGGCCAGCGATCTGAATAACGCTATTGGGCGCCTGTCAATTATTCAGGATATGTTCAAGGAGTTCATGGGATGGTTCAAGCCCTCCTTGGACATGTCCCCCCGCGGTCGTCGCGGGGAAGCATCCGCCGGGGAGGCCGGAGAGGTCAGGGAGGGCGGGAATGCCGGAGAGGATGCGCCGCGACGGAGTGCGCCAGTGTCTCCGCCCTCCGGGCCGCATCCCTAGGGAGCCCGCTTGGGGCATAGGCCGCGACCGGCGACGAAAACCGGCGAGACATCGCCGACACGCCCCCTGTGCCGCCCCTGCTCCGCCGACAGCCCCGATAGGGCCGACTTGCCCCGGACTAAGGAAACCGGCGGAAGGTGGCCCTGTGCGCCCCTGCGCAGGCGTCGCCAGCCCCTGCCCGCCCCGCCCCGGAACCGCCGTGGCGGCGCGTGTGCGCGTTTTCCGCCGCAGCAGGCGGGGGGTTGCCCCGTTCATCGCCCTTGCGCCGTGACGTGACGCAAGGACCGCCGTCGCCTGCTTGGCCGCCGACCTCCTCGTCTGCCGCCGCTTGGGTCTGGCCGCTATTATGGCGCCGAGATGGCGGGGGGCGGTTCGCTGGCGGCGCGGCGCCGGCGAGACCGGCGAAGCGACACCGGCCCCTGTCCGCCATGTGAGGCGCATGGGCCACCGCCGGCGGCCCCTACCCCCAGAGAACACCGGAAAGCCGCCGGCGCGGGATTGTCGGCGGTCAGGGTCAGGGGCGGGCTCCCCGGCGGCGAGATCAGAGAAACAGCCAGCGACGAGACTAAGATCAGCGAGACCGGCGACGCAACCAGCGACGACTCAAGCCAGCGAAGCCGCCCCACCAGAGAGCCGCCCCCACCTGCGACAACCTACCGACCAGAGCCCCCAACAGCCCACGGCGGCGGTACAGGATCAGTAATCGGATGCGGCGGGCACGGCAACGCCAGCCCCTGCCCTGCCCCGCCAGCGGCCCGTGGCGCCCCTGTCCGCATTTTCCGCCGCCAGCGAAAAATGCACTATGTCGTCGTCGGGAATCCACTCCCGCATGTCCGGAGGCAACAAAAGCTGCTGATCCGGGCTGAATTCAACAAATCCAAGCATCGCAAGGCTCCTTCAGGCGGCGACGGCGAACGGAACGCCATTATACCCATGTATCGGCAAAGTCCGACAATCTGCTAAGAGATAAACCGGGGCATCCGGGCGCGGGAGCGGGCCGCTATAGGCCGGAACCGGCGCTGGCGGCCGCCTCTGTGGGTGCTGCGGCCCGCTGGCAGATCCTGCCTCCTGAAACGATGGGAAACCGCCGGATGGAAGATGCCGGCGCACCCGCCCTGCCCCGCCGGACGGGAGGCCGAAAAGCCGTCAGTGCGGACCTGCAGGCGGCACAGGCCATCACCTGCCGGACGGTGCGCCGGATCGTCCCCCGCCGGAAAAACCGGATGGCGGCGCCGGCCCCGGAGACGCGACACCGGAAAAAGCGGACCGGCCATCGCAGGCCGCGTTCGGACGCCTCGGCCGCGACTGCGGCCATCGGGCCCACGCGGATATCAACGCCGCGTCGAATGTATGGCCCCTGGGGACTGGGGCGACGGGGTTAGGCTCAGGGGGGCTCGGGCCTCCCGCCGTTGATCCCTCAACAGATGTAGAGGAGGACGCGGCGGCGTCAGCCGTTGCGTCTTTTGAAGCATGAGTCCCAGTCCCAAGTTTATGCATGCGTCCCAGTCTTCAAGTTTGCGCCGAGACGGCCGTTACACCAGGAAACGCCCCCGGATGCGCCTTGGCCGCCACCGGACGGGACCGGACGGGACCGGGACTTTCGCCGTCCGGCCCATACGTGCTATAAAGGGCGCGTCGCGCCGCCCGCAGGGGCGCCGAACCCCAAAACAGGAGCGAGAACCATGCGCATCAAAGCCGTCCATCTCCTTTTCGCCGGCCTTCCGGCCGCCCTGTCGCCCTCCGGCCCCGCCGCCGCGCAGGCCGGCGAGCCGACGTTCCACCGGGACATCGAGCCGATCCTGCAGCGCAGCTGCCAGAACTGCCACCGCGCGGGCGGCGCCGGCCCCATGCCGCTGGTGACCTACGAGCAGACGGCGCCCTTCGCCGGCCTGATCGAGTACAAGACCGGCATCAGGGACCGGGCGGGCGCCATGCCGCCGTGGTACGTGGAGAAGGACATCGGCATCCAGGACTTCAAGGACGACCCCTCGCTGAGCGACGAGGAGATCGCCGCCATCTCGGCCTGGGCCCGCGGCGGCGCGCCGAAGGGCGATCCGGCCGACGCGCCCGAACCGCTGGCGTTCGACGACAGCATCAAGTGGCGGGCCGGCGAGCCGGACCTGATCGTGCGCCTGCCCGAGGTGACCAAGCTGGCCGGCACGCCCGACTGGTGGGGCGAGATCGGCTACGTCCCCACCGGCCTGACGGAGGACCGCTACGTGAAGTCCGTCGAGGTGGTCGAGGTCAACGACGTTCCCTCCACCGGCACCGGGCGCGACACGGTCGGCGGCCGCTACATCTTCCACCACATGATCTGGGCCACGGCGGAGGTCGACGAGGACGGGCGGCGGATGCCGGGGCTTTCCGTCCCGTGGCCGGTGCACGAGGTGGGCCGCAACGCCGACATCTTCGACGAGGACGCCGGCCGGTTGCTCCGCGCCGGTTCGTGGGTCGTGTCGGATTCGGTGCATCTGCACTCCAACGGCCGCGACACCACGGGCCACATGGAGATCGGCTTCCGGTTCCATGAGAAAGGCTACGAGCCCAAGTACCGCCCGACCTTCATCGGCCTCGGCAACGGCGTCGACATCAGCATCGAGGGTGATCGGGCCGGGCAGGAGCTGCACGCCTACACGGTGCTGGACGAGCACACCAAGATCATCACTTTCGAGCCGCACCTGCACGCGCCGGGCGAGCGCATGTGCCTCGAGGCCATCTGGGGATACACCGTCGAGACCCTGTCCTGCGTCGGCTACGACCATAACTGGGTGCGCGGCTACCCCTACGCCGACCACGCGATCCCGTTGCTGCCGAAGGGGACCATCCTGCATATCGTCGGCTACATGAACAATTCCGGGACCAACCCGAACGTGCCCGATCCGCGCAACTGGCAGGGATCCGGCAACCGGTCCGTGACCAACATGTTCATTGATCTCGGCATCCGCGTGACCATGAACGACGAGCAGTTCTTCGAGGAGATGGCCGAGCGGCGCCGGGTGCTGAACCTCGGCCCCAACGACCACGTCATCGGTTGCCCGCTGTGCCTGGCGCCGCTGGTGGCGCCGACGCCGGAGGCGGAGGAGCCGGCCGTCGCCTCCGGCGGGTGACGCCCGCGGCGCCGGGCCGCGCTCAGTCCGGGTCGGGCGCCGCCTCCAGATCGATGGTGAACGGCGGGTCGTAGCGGGGCGGCTTGCGGTTGATGATGATCCGCGCGGGCGGCGGCGCGACGTGCCGGATGTCCGGATCCCCGCGCCGCCGTAGCAGCAGCGCCTCGCGGGCCGCCCTCGCGGCCGACGGCTTCCGGGCGCCGCCGCCGAACGCGAAGCTGAAGCTGCCGCGGGCCAGCCGCTCGCCGTCGGACAGGACGGCCCACTCGGCGGTGTAGTGGGCCGCATCGGCCAGCGCCGGCACGGCCTGGAAAAAGCGCCGCGCCGGCCGGGGGCTGTAGCGGAAGCCGATGTCCACCCATTCCCCCCGGTCGTCGCGCAGCGTCAGCTTCACCAGCCGCACCGCGGCGGGGAACTCGAGGCCGATGCGGGCCGGCGCGCGCTCCAGCACCGCATCGTCGGGCGGCGCGGTTTCCGGCCGCGCGGCGATTCCGGTAGAATCCGCCGCCTGCGCGGGAAGCCGCCACAGCGCGAGCAGGACGACCGCCGGACCAAGGCCGCACAGGCCGTTCCACAGCGTTTTCATGATGCCCGAGCCGCGACCGGCCACAGCACTGCCCCCCTCCGGACGGCGCGCGCCGCGCCCCGTCCGTCCTCCGCCGACGGCGGCGCACTATAGCACGGCCGGGCCGCCGCCGGAGCGCGCGGAGAGGAAGGCTGTTGGGGGGAAGGCGCCGTGAGCGAATCGGACCTCGGCCGCATTTTGGAGGCCTTCGTCGAAAGCGAGGAGAACCGCGCTTCCTTCGACGCCGTCTGGTCCCAGGGCCGCTCGGCCTACGGCGGCCTCTCCGCGGCCTTCGCGGCCGCCGCCATGGGCAAACTGGCGGCGCCGGGACGCCCCTTGCGCTCCCTGATGGTCTCCTTCGTCGCCCCCCTGCCGCCGGGGGAGGCGCGCGCCGACGCCCGGGTGTTGCGGGAGGGGAAGAGCGTGACCCAGACCGCCGCCGAGGTGCTGAGCGGGGATGCGGTTTGCCTCCAGGCGATGGGGGCGTACGGGGCGCCGCGCGAGGCCCTGGCCGTCGAGCCGGCGCCGGATTTCAACCCCACGCCGCGCGAGCGGGGGATGCCGTTCTCCAGCGGCGGCTGGCGCATGCCGGAGTTCCTGTCCCGCTTCGACGGCTGCTGGGTCGACGGCGGGTTGCCCTTCTCCGGCCGCCCGGGCCGCCATCTGAACCTGTGGGCCCGGCATCGGACGGACCTGTCGCGCTTTCCGGCCGAGCGGATCGTCGCCATCGCCGACATCCCGCCGCCGGTGGTGCTGTCGCACTTCGACGCGCCGCCGGCGCCGTCCAGCTCCCTCACCTGGTCGCTGGAGTTCGTCTTAGCGCCGGAGGAGGTGCGCGGCGAGTGGTTCTACCTCGAGATCGCTCTGGACGCCGCCGGAGACGGCTACACGCAGCAGTCCGGGAAGATCTTCGAGGAAAGCGGCCGCCTGTGCGCCCTGACGCGGCAGTGCATGGTCTACTTCGGCCCGGCGCCCGCCCGGGGCGCGGCCTGAGGGGCGGGCCGTCCGTGGGCGGGCGCGCCGGACTGGCCGCGCTGGCGGCGGGACTGCTGCTGGCCGCGGGCGCGCCCGCCCAGCACGCCCACGGCGTATTGACGCCCGGCGTCACCTTCCCGCAGGACGACGCCGTGCTGAGGGATCCGCCGCGCATGGTGACGATGAGCTTCCGCGTCAGCGTGCGGCTGCTGCAGCTGGCCCTCTACACCGCCGAAGGCGAGTGGATCGACATCGGCTTCGTCTACGATCCCGAGCGCGCGCATCACAATTTCGTCCTGCCCGTCCCGTTCGAGCTTCCGCCGTCCGATTACTACGTCGCCCGCTGGTCCGTGACCGACGGCGCGCGCCTGATGAGCGGGGAGTTCCGCTTCGCCTTCGGTCCGGGCGCCGTCGCCCCGTCGGAGACCGCCGCCGCGAGGACCAGCGGCCGGGAGGAGTCGCTGCCATCCACCGGCGCCTACCGCGCCCCGCCGGACTGATGCGCTATTTGAACACGAAGCCCTGGCCCGCCAGGAAGTCCCGCATGTGAGGCCGGGCCTTCTCCGACAGCAGCTCGGCGACCCGCTCGCTCCAGGGCGCGGCGCGCCCGGCGCGCCCGCGGTAATGCTCGCGCACCTCCTCGTCGTAGCGCTCGATCCGCTCGGCGTCCCCCGCGTCGCTGTACACCTCCTGCTTCAGGACGACCGGCAGCGGCAGGCGGGGCTTGGGCCGGGGATCCTGGTCCGGCCAGCCCAGGCACAGGCCGAACACCGGCCAGACGCCGGCGGGCAGCTCCAGCATTTCGCTGACCGGGCCGGGGTTGTTGCGGATGCCGCCGATGTAGCAGATGCCGAGCCCCGCCGACTCCGCCGCCGTCGCGACGTTCTGGGCCATCAGCGCGACGTCGACCACGGCGATGATGAAGTGCTCGGTGTAGCCGCCCTCGAACGGCCTGCCGCGCCTCGCGCAACAGTCGGCCGCCCGCTTCAGGTCCGCGCAGAAGACCAGGAATTCGGCGGCCGTCTCCACATGGGGCTGGTCGCCGGCCAGCGCGGCCAGCTTCGCGCGCCGCCCCGGGTCGGCGATGCGGATGACGGTCGCCCCCTGCAGGAAGCTGGACGTGGCGGCGCCCTGCCCCGCCCGGAGCAGCGACTCGAGCAGCCCGGGCTCGATGGGCCGGTCGACGAACCGGCGGATGCTCCGGTGCGACTGGAGCAGTTCAATCACCGCGTTCATGCGAGGCTCCTTCGGGGCGGGCGGCCAGACGGTCGAGGAAGGCGGGAACGATGTCGTTGGCCAGTTCGGTCTCGGCGTTGATCAGCACCACCAGCCCGATGTCGGCGCCGGGCACGAAGGCCAATTCCGAGCGGTAGCCCCGCACCCCGCCGCCGTGGTGGACGACCCGCATGCCCCGGTAGTCGAACACCCGCCAGCCGATGCCGTACCAGGCCCGCTCCAGCCCCTCCCAGCGGTTGTAGTAGGCGCCCCGGGGAGTGGCGATGACCGGCTCGTGCATCGCGGACAGAAAGTCCCGCGACAGCACGCCGGGAAAGGCGCCGAGGTTGGCGCGCAGCCAGATGCCCATGTCCTCGATGCTGGCGTTGATGCCGGACGCCGGCGCCGCGGAGTGGTAGGCGGGATTGGTGGACACCGGGCGCCATTTCCCCCGGATCCGGCGATGGGGCGAGGTGGCGCCGGGACTGCTCAGCCAGGACTCGTGGCCGATGCTGGCCGCATCCATGCCGAGCGGGCGGAAAATCCGCTCCTCGACGAAGCGGCCGTAGGGTTCGCCGGTGCTCCGCTCCACCACGTCGCCGATCAGCGAAAACACGACGTTCTGGTAGCCGTAGCAGCGCCCGGGCGCGCACACCGCGGGAATCTCGCGCAGTCTTTCCTTGATGGCGTCGTAGGCGACTCCGTGGTCCAGCATGTTGGAATAGGCGTGGGGCATCAGCCCGGTGGAGTGGCTGGCCACATGCCGCAAGGTGATCGCCCGGGACGCGGCGCCGAGCCGCAGTTCCGGGAACAGCTCCGCCACCTTGGCGTCCCAGGACTGCAGGCGGCGGTCGACCAGCAGGGTCGCCGCCGCGCCGGCGAAGGTCTTGGAGATGGATGCGATGCGAAAGAGCGAACCGGCGGCGACCGGCTCCGGCTCGGTGACGCGCGACACGCCCCAGACCCGAAGGTCCAGCACCCTGTCCCGGGACGCCACGGCCAGCGCCATGCCCGGGATCCGCTCCTCGAGGGCCGCGCGCCGCAGCCAGCCGACGAAGTCCCGCAGTCCGGACTCCCCGCCCGGCTCGGCGGCCGCGGCGGACCCGGCCAGCGCCGACAGGAGGAGGATCGTCCGCCACGGCGAACGGCGCATCGCGCGGCCGCTCATGCTCCGATCCCCGCCGCAAGGCGGCCGGACTTGAAAGGGCTTCGACGGTCCACGACTCGTTCCGAAGGTTGGAGACGTCAGCGGCATTATACAGCAAGCCAGGGTCGCGGCGGTCGGCGCCGGCTGCGGCAGCGTCGGTTTCGGATGTCGGTGCCGGGCGGCCTTTTCCCCCGCCGTTCGCCATGATGTTCCCGCCGACAGCCTGATCGCCCAGAGCGAGCCGGGCTCAAGCCGACGCGTTGGCGCCCGACACGCCCGCATGCGGCGGCAGGAACAGGGTCGGCGCCGGACGGAGGGCGGGCGTTCTGGCGAGCGTTCTGAATAGCGCCCTTCCCGCCATTGCGCTACCATGCCGCGACCTTGACGACAGCGGGTGGATGCGCCAATGAGAAATGTCAGCCCCCAACCGGCGCCGGTCGACAGCGCGGCGTTTTTGCGCTCCGTGAGCAGGCTCGCCGAGATCGAGGGACGCGATCTTGAGGATCTGCTCGGGGAGGCGCTTGCGGACCTGCGGCATAAGCGGGCCAAAATGGGCCCGGAACTCAGGCGGTGGTACGACGAGCATACTCGACGCTTCTGGAATGTTCACAAGGCATTGGCGCCGCATGATGTCTCATCCAACGAGACATGACGTCCTGCTTGTCCGCGCCGCCCCCGATCAGGGACTCCGGCGGGTCGACAGGAGCGCGTGATCCGGATCCGCCGGATGCCGCCATCGATCGGCCGCCCGCTCGGCGTTCCCCGGCCTGTCATTCCCGTCCCTCAGTCCCGACGCCCGGTTCCGGTCCCGGTCCGGTAGAAAGCACCCTACCCTAATATCGCCGCCCAGTAGCTCGTGCGCTACGACCATGTGAGCGGCGCCGTCCTGGCCCTGCGCCGGGCCAGCGTTGCCCCGACGAGCTGGCGGCCGCTCACGACGTCTGCGGCAAGGGGCTGACGCACGTCTACGCCCAGAGCACCCACTACGAGCCGACCGGCTGCACCCGCGACGACGTGCTCGCCGGGAACGAAACGGCCCGAGAGGCCGAAAAGGAGTTGGGCAAGCTCCCGCCCGACATCGTCAGCCGGGAGTTGCGGCCGCGGGAATTCAGCAAGGCGCCGCCCCCCGCGGTCCACCAGGAGAAGCCGGAGCCCATCGATGCGTCCCGTCCGGTGTACCGCCCGGCGCCGCCGCCCGCCCCGGAAGCGTCCCAGGCTTCGGCCGTCGGACACGCCGCCCCATAACGAGCCTGCCGCCGCGCCGGCGGGCCTCAAGCCGCCCGCCCTCCCGAACTGGAGCCGGCCCGTCCCGCCGCACACCGGGAACGTGCGCCGGGGACGGGAGTCGCCGGCCGCGGTATGTTGTATGACGGCCCGCGGCGGGGTGGAGAGCGGCACCCAATGTGCACTGGTTTTGAAAATCGGCGAGGACGAAAATCCTCCGTGAGATCGAATCTCTCCCCCCTCCGCCAATCCCTTCCAGCCCTGTCCAGCCGCAGGTGATCGGGTTCGTGACGGTGGGAGTCGCGGGAGCGTGGGGCTAGGCCATGTCCGACGGCCGCGTGCCGCGAACTTTTCGGTCCCGGCACATCGCCTGTCGCGACTCCCGCCGCCACGGATCCCGCGTGACGGCAAACGCTGGCCGCCAGGTCAGATTGGCCGACCAGGTCGCCGGACTTGACGAGGTGGATTATTCGGCCCGCTCTGCTCTCGCGGACTGGTAAGGACTTACAGATCCACTTCGGAGCCGTCCCGACCGATCCATGCGACCAGCCGCTCGTCTATCTCGGTCGTCCTGTGAGAGAATCGTTCTTCGACATTTTCTCTGATGTAGGACGTAAAGTTTGGAATCCCCGGCACGTACCCGGTTCTGGGCATCCAGACAAAGTCTTCCGCCTCAAGCAACCTCGCCATATCCAACCCCTTTTCTCCCCTCGCTCGCTCCGGGTCCGGGAAACTCAACTCGACCGCTCGCAACAGGTCGTTCCTGGAAAGAGGGCCTTTCGAGTTAATAGCTGATGCTACGGCGTAACATGCCACAGCAAAATCCTCATGGCCGGAAATAACTTCGTATCTCGACTCATAGAGCCTCATGCGCTCGCCCTTGGCTCGATCCCTGGCAAAGGCGGAATTTTCTAAAGTGATGTTCTTGATGCTGTGCTGGTCTGCGAGCTCCCACAATTCCCAGCCCCAAGTTTGAACGAAGTGAGGATACCCTTTAGAGTCCTTCACAGCCTCTTCATAAATGTCGTCGGCGACTGTAATTTTGGCGTTGATAAAGGGGGCGGCGATCGCTCCTCGAGCCGTTTCGGGATCGAGGCTCCCCAACGGAAACTCCCGGGCGCGTTCGAGAAAAGTAGCGCCCTTATAGCCTAGGCGGCTCTTTACGCTTGGGGTTCCGGCGAGCATCAGGTGAAAAGCGGCGTTCCGATTGTAAGCCGAACACGCGAGCAACATAAGCTCCTTTTTGCACGCCACCGGCAATTCATGCGCCTCGTCGACCAACAACAGCATCGGCTTTTTGCGGCAACGGTTGATCAATCGGTCCCTTAAATCGATTCGACCGGCCTCCTCGCCACCCTCATCGATCTTTCCGCCGCCGCTTTCCCACTCCCCCTTGGCATTCAAGTAAACATGCGAGCCTTCACCACCGAGCTTCCCCCCAGCGGTGACGTACCCGGAATCGGGAGCCCTCAACGATGCGAGGGGACGCTCGGCTTTTTGCATCAATCGCTTAGCAACCCCAGGATGGTGTCCGGCGGGGACCATGTCGGGTATGTCGGAAATACTGGGCAACTCCGCGAGGTCTTGGCAGTAAATGACATCGATCTTCTCCCCGCCACCCATTCGCTTCGCCTCAGCTTCCGCCCACATCATCAAGGTGGACTTGCCGACGCCACGAGGGCCGAATAAGAGAGTGGGGGGCAATGTTGCGACACCGTTGCTAATGAGGCTTTGAATGTTCTTCCCGAAAACGCTCTGCTCGAATTCCCGCCCCACAAATGCTTCAGGGACTTTTGCCATTCCGGGAGTAAAGGGATTTGTTGACGGGGTGAGCATGGCGGCCTCCGCTTCCAGCAGGATATTGGTTGCACATTATACCAACAACCCGCGCAACCACAATACACAGGCTGACACACACAGGCTGACACAGGCTGACACTCAGGCTGACACTCACAGGCTGACACACAGACTGACTGACAAACTGACAGACTCGGGGATCCAGTGGCGGGCGGCCATCGCGTTCGCCGGCTGGAGCGCCGCGACCGCGCCCGACCCGCAACTTCTGGTCTGGGCGGGTTCTTTATGATCGCGAGCCTGGCGTGGTGCGCGTTCCATCCGCTCTCCAGCCCGGAGGCACGAACATGAGCGAGCACCCCCTGCCCCCGCGCAAACAGCCCCTGTCCCTGGTCTGGCTGGTCCCGCCGACGGCGCCGACCGGGTGAGCATCCGAGCCCGCTCCCCCTTCGCCGCGGCGCGGGAGTACGCCGCCTCGCGCCGCCCGCCCTGCCGCCGGAACCCCGGACCGCCTCGGGTTCGGTCCGCTGCCATCTCCTGCGGAACCCCCTGCCACCCTGCGGACGAGCCCCCTTCGTCGTCGCCACGGACGGAAGACTCTCCGCCGGGGCGGTCGATCCCCCCGAGCCCGCCGATCTCCCTTCGCCCCAACCCTGGCGGGCGTGAGGCGGCCGGCGACACGTGGGTTCGACAGGGAGCGCATGGACGGGTCGGGAAGGCACGCGAAGCGGTGGGTCTCCACCGGCTCCACCGAGACCGGGGGCCGTGGGAGATTCGGGACATGACGAAAAACCGCCGCGTCGCCAAGACCCCATGGGTGGGGGATGCCCAGACCTTCGTGGAGAGGGACGGCGAGGCGGAATGAGACCGCCCCGCGACCTTGCGCCGATTCCGCCAGCGTTCGGCGGGCATCCCCCGGTTCCACCCCCGCATCGCGCCGCCGCCGGAGCCGCCAACACCCACCTCAACGCTCGGAACCCAAGGCCCCTTGAACGACATGCCCAATGAGAGGCCGACCCGCGAGGAGTTGCAAAGATCCTTGGCCGAACTCGTCGCCCCCGAGTTCTGCCGGGCCGCCGTCCGACGCTTGTCCAGCGCCTGAAGTCGTCACCTGCTCCGCAACCGTAAGTTCCGCATAGTTGGGAGCACTACCCCCTGTGGAAGCGGATGGCAAGGCCATATTCGCGGCTCCGGATCATTTCACGACCCCAACAGTCATCAAGGGGATGCTCGCGACCGACATTCTCACGCTGAACGCGCCCCTTGCGGCCGCCATTGAGGAATCGGTCGTCAACACGCTCAATGCGCTTCGCCATGTCTGAGATCCGGACGCGCAGTACCAGACCTACTCGTTCGTTTGCCAGCCGCAGACCTTTCCTGACGTGTTGTTGCGATCCGTCGACAACGGGACGATGCCGATCTTGGGAATCGAGCTGAAAGGGTGGCATCTCCTGGCGAAAGTGAATGTGCCGACGTACCGCTTCACCGTCACAGAGAAAGCATGCAGCCCGTGGGACTTTCTCGCGGTGCCGCCGTGGGTGCTGTCCAATGCGCTCGCCGGGAGTCCCGCCCTCTTGCGGCCTTTCGTCCAGCCCGCCCCGTATTGCGCGCGCAAGCGCAATCATTACCGGCGGCACGAGCGCGCCGCGAAGACAGACACAGCGATCCGCATCCCGGAAGGGGTCCAGCCGTACCCCCGCAAGAGCAATAAGATATGCGACGAAGCCGTGAACGATTCAGGCAATAACTTCGGAAGGCTCGCCCGGTACGGGATCATGGATGCCCACATCCGCGGCACACTTGCCGAACGCATTAGGGGCATCCCTGCATCAGACTGGATCGCCTTCTTCCGCGAACACCAGCAGTAGGAGGCCCGCCATGAAGACCGGAACCGCCGCCGCTTATGGCTCGGCGTCTCACCGGGTGCTCTTGCCGAGGTCGCCTGTCCTGTTGCCGCCCCTTTCCAGTCCGCGTGGCTGCCCGGCCCTGATCGCCAATGGATGGTGCCTCGGGAGACTTAGGGAACCTTAGCGACGGCCGATGACACTGGTCCCTGGACCGTCGTCGTTTATACGGCGCTACCGGGTTCATTGAAAGTCTCTCGCCTGATCGATGTGCGTTGCGGCCGCGGGCGGGTGGTGTGGGCCGCTTTTCTTCGGTGGCCATCCGTCTAGGCGGGCGGGAGCCGTTGGTTAGGGACTTGTTTGGCAAAATGGGGAATTACAAAAACAGGAAATTACGTACCAAAGTCGCAACATTCGATGTATGATCGCAACATGGCTAGGCGCAGAACCATGTGACTTTGGTATGCAAACTCCGTAGGCCCGGAGAGGAGACCATGAACGCGAGCGACGAGCAAGAGATGGACGCCCCGCCGATAGGGACGGGAACGGAGCCTCAGGATACGGCCTGCGCCGCATGGCGCGTCGCCGGTGCCGCATGCCGGGCGGCGGGCGACGCTTGCCGGGACGCCCGCCAGGCGCTCACCGCCGCCGACTCGCTGCCGCCCGCCGAAGGAGCGATTAACCGCTCCGACGCCATCACCCAGCACGTGGCCCCGCACTGGAGAGCCGCCCGGGATGCCGCCGACAAAGCATCGCGGCTTGCCGCCAGCGCCCGCAAAATCGCGAACCGCCTGGAACAGGACGCAGCCCTGGCCCGGGAAGCGGACGCCGCAGCATGCAAGGCCGCCGCCACCGCTCATAAGGCCGCCCAGGACGCCCGGCAGGCCATGGACAGTGCCAAATAAAGCCAGGCGCATCCCTCTTGCCGCCGGTTTTGAGACACAGGACGCACGCTTGCGTTAGGGAACATCTGATGGGAATTAGGGGAATGGAAGCTAGGATACGCATTCATCCGGAGCGGGAAATGGATGCGAGGTATTCGCAACTGCTGGATCGCATCAAGGAAAACGAACGCTTACGGGGCGGCGCAACGCGCTGATCTCCCGCCCACGGCGCGGCCAGGCAATACGGAACCTTTTCCCGACACTCGCACGATGTGCCGGGGACCCCGCACCCACAACGCCGCCGTCAAACGAAGCCCGCTCGAGCCGCCGCCGATCCCCGGCGATCATACATACAAGAGACTGGCATCGACAAAACCGGAAACCGTCCATGCTCAACCCCTTCCACATCCCGTCCGCCAGAGGAATCATCCGACGCGAACTCCACAGACCATTGCCAGCAATCACGTCAACATTCTTCCTTCCTTAACCGGGAATTTGGGGCAATAACTTCGGGAGGATCGCCCGGTACGGGATCATGGATGCCCACATCCGCGACACGCTTGCCGAGCGCATCAGGGGCATCCCTGCATCGGACTGGATGGCCTTCTTCCGCGAACACCAGCAGTAGGGGATCCGCCACGAACGCTGGAGCCGCCGCCGTTTGCGAGTTCATCGGGAGAGCGACGTATCGCCCGCTGTGAACCGCGCCGCCCGTCATGTCTTGTGAAATACCAGCAACCGCTCCCAGAGGACCGCCCTGGCCGCCGCAGCGGCGGCCAGGGCGCTTCGGCGCAGAACTACACCCCTGCGCGGACATCGGCTTCGCATCCGCGGTCATCGACCGAGCATCGACCCGCGCCTGGCGACCGGCCTGAGAATATGCCGTTCCAGCCAACTTACGACGGGCACGGCCAATCCGTCACCCATCACCTGATACGCCTCATTGCGGCGCTTCGGCAGGGCGTACGAATCCGGAACGCCCATGAGCCTGGTCGCCTCCCTGGGAGACAGCAGACGCGAGCGGACCTTCTCGCCCTCCACCGTCAGGATGATCTGCCTGCTCGAGCCGCCGGCGGGCGTTCTCAGGCATCCGGACAGACCATCGAACCGCACCTCGGCGCGTTGCGCGCCGCCGCCGTTCTCGTCCTTTCTGGTTCGCTTGTACACCGCCCCGACATCGAAGACGCCCCTGTCCTGGGCAACCTCCAATTTTCTCCGGTTGCGCGGGCTCATCATCGAAAGGATTTTGCCGGTTTCCCCCTGCGTGTGCCATTCCACCCCTTCCGGGTCCGTTTCCACGATGTCCTTCAGGGTGGACGTCCGCCGGTCGGGCGCGGGCAGGTTCCACCATACCCAGGACCGGCGCGCCTCCCGCGGCATCCCCTTGTGGGCGGCGACGAGGGACTTCGGATGCCAGAGCGGATCGGGGCCGGCGGACACCGCCGCGCCCGGCAACGTCCGGCCCTTGAGGACGCACACGATGAAAAGCCGCGGTCTGGACTGCGGCAGGAAACGGGCCGCATCCAGCACGACCGGACCGACCCGGTATCCAATCCCATCAAGAGCGGACAGCACCTCGCGCAGGTCTTCGCCTTTTCCGGATGCGACGAGCCCGACGACGTTTTCGATCACAAGAAGCGGCACCGGCCGGGACAGCTTTTTGAGCTTCCCGATCAGGCCGACGAACGACCAGAAGGTTCCGCTCCGCGAAGCGCGCATCCCGCCTTGCTTGCCGGCCAGCGAAAGATCCTGGCAAGGGAACGACGCCCACGCCAAATCCGCGCCGCCGGGAAGCATGTCGACGGCGATGTTGCTGATGTCGTCGATCACCAGCTCATCGGCGGGACCGAAGTTTTCTTTGTACGCCCGCCCCTTTTTGGGGCAAATGTCGTTGGCGAACAGGCATCGCCAGTCGGCGCCGAGGCCCAGCCGCGCCAGCCCGCCGCCGGCGAAAAACTCGTAGTAAGTCAAATCCCGGCCCTCCCCCATCGCAATCCGTCTCAAGGCGGCTCCGAGCGTCTCGCGCCTGGGAGCCGTCGGGACGGTCCAAGGGACCGGCGGCGCCCCTGTCGTCCGCGTTCCGCTCCCCGGAGTGTCCGGCCATGTCGCATCAGGGCGCAAGCCGGGTCAGGACGGCGGGCTGACGACTGCCGCGACCGGCCAGATGCCGCGGCGTTTCCGCCGGAGGATGCCGTCCGGGACAACCGGGGCGCATCCGGCCGCCGTCCCTGGCGGTGTCGTTCCCGCAGGGCGACGACAGGCCGCGCAGGCGCACAAGACCCGCCGGGGCCGCCGGGCGGCAAAACCGCGCGGGCGGCGTTGGGGGGACGCTTCAGGACATCCGCTTGGCCGCTTGCTTCCTCCGCCGCTTTTCCGCTCGCCGGTCCGCCGCCATTTCCGCATCTATGTGCTCCATCGGGGTCGGGCGGAATGGATTGTGGCCCCGGGCCGATATCTCCAGGATGCGTTCCGGCTCCTTGTCGGCGTCCCAGATCAGTTTCGGGTCGGCGTCCTGCGCCGTCAGCCGGACGGCGCGGACGGCGGCGGCCGCCTCCTTCGGCGAAGCCTCCGGCTCCGCCTCCCCCAGCAGGCGCCAGCCGGCCATCCGCGCGGGCTTGGACAGCACGACCCCGGCCCAAGGCGCCCCGACCGTCAGGTCGGGCCGGCTCAGCAAAAACCACTCGGCGGTGCAGTGATACTCGTCGTCGATAAGATCCAGGTACAGGGCCGCGCCGCAGATGTTGGCGGCCAGCTGTCCGTCCCGGGTCTCCGTCAGCGCCGGGGCTCCGCCCCGATACAGAGCCGGGCGCGCCGTCCGCCTGTCGCGCCGGGCGGCCCAGCCCTCGCTCCGGATGCGTTCCACCAAGTTCCGACCGGACAAGTCCTCATCGGCGAATTGGACGAACTCGCGGGCCGGCTTCTTCGCCGGGGCCGCGGGCATCGCCTCCAGAGTCTGGGCCGGCCGCTCCATCCGGTTCGGGAAGAACTTGGCATCAGCGCGTCGGAAAGTCTCGCTCATCGGGGGCTCCTTGAACGTTCATCGCCGGGCGCTTCGGGACGGATGATGGATGATGCGGCCGGCTCCGTCAACGGAAACCGCTCAACGGAAACCGCTCAGCGGGAAACCGCTCATCGCCATGCCGCGGCCCCGTTGCCGATGTCGCGCATCGCTTCGTGGAACCGTCCGCCCAGATCCCAGCCGGTCGCCGCCTTCGACCGGAGGACGCCGTACGGGCCCCAAGCGCCCCATTGCTCGATGAAGAACGCGACGCAGGATGCATCGCATTCGGTCCCGCCGCCATCGTCCCCGGACCGCCGCCATCGGCCGCATCCGGCGCTCGGACTCGCCGCCGGCGATCAATTGGCGGATGCCGGGACAGGTCGACTCGTCCAAGTTCTCCAGCAGCGGCTCGCAGGACGGAAACCGCACCCGGGGCGGCGCCCGCCCGCAGATCCTCGATCCGGGGCAGGCCGTCCCTGCCACTTTCCGCGGAGACGTCGAGCCAGGCGTCGACCGGGACCGGACGCGATGCCGGATACCGGCGCGTCCGCTCCGAACCTTGCTGAGGATCTGACAGCGGCGCCGGACCTTGACTGCATCGAAGATCCGGTCGATGAAGGCATCGTCGACGGCATCGCGGAGCGGGCCGCTCATGGGACAGACGATCCGGGCGGCGGGCCGACGGCGCCGAAGCGGAATGTCGAGCCGCTCGGGATGCGCGGCCAAGGCGAAGTCCCGCTCACTACCCAGCGCGCCCACGGTCCGTAGCCGCCCGGACGGCGCCGAACGGCCGAGCGCGAGCCGGGCGCGAGACCACATGCGTGAGACCACAGTCAGTCGCCACAGTCAGTCCGTCAGTCAGTCCGTCAGGTTTGGAAAAGGGAGTGATTTTCATGTAGCATCGCCCCCACGAAGGTTCGCCAGCCACCAACACTTTGAGGATTGGTTGCTGATGTGCGGCTACGGCGTTCGGCCTTCTGCGTTCACAATTGCAGCGCCGCGAATTATAGATGCTGAAGGAGAATCGCCATGCCCTACATCTGGCAAAGGGAAGAATGGCCTGCCTTTACATGGGACCAAGATGCCATCGAACGACATGCATCCTTATGCCACAAGGGCGGCATCAAACTTGTCGACGGCTTGATACGCATGCCAAAGGCCGGGAAAGTAGATGCCGTGATCGATATGATGGTTTCCGAGGCGATAGAAACTTCAGAAATAGAGGGAGAGTATATCGACCGCAAAGATGTCCGCTCATCCATCTGCAACCATTTGGGCTTGAACGATCCGCCGGCGGCGGTGAGCGACAAAAGATCCCTCGGCGTCGCATCAATGATGGTTTCCGTTCGAGATCGCTTCAACGAGCCGCTGACCCAAGAACGTTTGTGGGAATGGCAAAGCATGATTATCAGCAAGGACATGACGAATGCCATGACGCAAACCGGTTGCTGGAGAACAAGCAGAAATCCCATGCTGATCGTATCAGGGGATCCGGGGCGGGAAATGATTCATTATGAAGCGCCGCCAGCAGGAATGGTGCCTAAAGAGATGGACCGATTCATCGAGTGGTTCAACGGCAGTCGCGGAATGAACGACATGATTCGAGCAGGGCTGGCGCATGTGTACTTCGAATCCATTCATCCATTCGCGGACGGCAACGGTCGCGTCGGGCGCGCGATATCTTATATTGCGCTTTCTCAGGGGCTGGGCCATCCAGCGCCATTAAGCTTATCGAGATCCTTGAATATGCGGAAACGAGAATATTACGCCAATTTGAAGAAAATGCAGCATGGCGACCTTAATATCACCGACTGGCTGCTATGGTTCGCCGATGCAGTGCTGTGCGCTCAGAAACGGGCCAAGCAGCAAACACATTGGGTGCTTTTCAAAACGCAACTCTTGGATAAATGCGGCCACATGTTCAATCATCGTCAAGAGAAGGTCATCTCCCGCATGTTCCAAGAGGGAGTGGAAGGGTTTAAGGGAGGTTTAAGTGTGCGGAAATACGAAAAGATAGCGAAATGCGATCCCGGCACAGCGGAAAACGACATCAGGGAGCTTTATATGATGGGGGCGCTCAAGGAACTAAAGATGCTCGGGCGCCGGCGGCGCTATGACCTCAATCTCGGGGGCGGAAAAGACAGGGGGGAATCTCGGACGGACGATAATCGGATATCGGCATTCAGTCCCAAAAAAAAGACCGACCCGGCTGCGCCAGGGTCGGCCAAGTGAGGACACCTTTCGGCGTTCCGGGAATCGTGCCGGCCGCGCTCCGGCCGGCGCCTTCCTCCCGGCGCCCGGGAGCCTGTCAGGGCACCAGCAACAGCATTTCCCGTCCGTCCCGCCGCACGGCGAGCGCCTTCATCCGCCCTTCCCCCTCCACGGCGGCGTTGAATCCGTCGATATCGGCGACCGGTTCGCGGTTGACCTCGACGATGAGGTCCTCCTCGCGCAGCCCGGCGTTCCAGGCCGCGCTGCCGGGCGCCACCCGGGACGCCAGGACGCCGCCGTCCGGGCCGGCGCGCAGGCGCGCGCCGCGCCAGACGTCGCCGCGGGGCGCGGTCCGGCCGGCCGGCCGCCCCTCGGCCTCGCCGATGGTCGCCGTCACCGTCATCCGTCCGCCGTCCCGGAGCAGCTCGAGTTCCGCGTCCTCGCCGCGCCGTATCAGGCCGACGGCGTTGCGCAGCTGGCGGGCGCCGCGCACCTCCCGGCCGTCGATCGCCACGATCACGTCGGCGGGGCGGATGCCGGCCCGCTCGGCCGCGCTGCCCGGGACGACGTTGGTCACCACCGCCCCGGCCTCCGCATCGATACCGAGCGCCGCCTGGACATCGGGACTCACCGAGGCGATGTTGATGCCCAGCATGCCGCGCCGGACCTCCCCGTCCCGTTCCAGATGCCCGACGACCGCCTCGACCATGTCGACCGGCACGGCGAAGCCCACGCCGTTGCCGCCGCCGGCGCCGCCGCTCATGATCGCGGTGTTGATGCCGACCAGCCGTCCGCGCAGGTCCACCAGGGCGCCGCCGGAGTTGCCGACGTTGATCGCCGCGTCGGTCTGGATGAAGTCCTCGTAGTTCTCGTTGTTCAGCCCGGTGCGGCCCAGCGCGCTGACGATGCCGGAGGTGACGGTCTGGCCGATGCCGAAGGGATTGCCGATGGCGACGACGTAGTCGCCGACCCGGACCTCATCGATTTCGGCCGGCTCGAGCTCGACGAGATCCTCGGCCGCCACCCGCAGCAGGGCGATGTCGGTGGCGGCGTCCGCCCCGACCAGCTCCGCATCGAGGGTGCGCCCGTCGCTCAGCTGCACCGTGATCGCGGAGGCCTCGCCGACCACATGCTGGTTGGTGACGATGTAGCCCTGTCCGGCGTCGACCACGACCCCCGAGCCCGCCCCGGAGGCGAAGCGGCCGCCGCGCTCCCCGAACGGAATTCGGCCGTCCTCGAAAAACCGCCGCAGGCGGCCGGGGACGTCGCCGTCGAACTCGAACTCCCGCACCTCCTCCTCCCCGTCGCCCGGGCCTTCGAAGCGGAAGCGGAAGCGGCGGGCCTCCGGTGCCGCCCGCTCGACCTGGATGTTGACCACCGCCGGCGTCGCCGACTCCAGCATCGGGGCCAGCGAGGGGACCGGCTGGGCGCCGGCGGGAAGGCCCCACAGGACCAGCGGCGCCAGCGCCGCGGCCGCCGCGAGATGATAGTGCGCTTTGCTCATTTGCCGTCTCCTTCTGACTGCTCCATGGGCCGGACCGCCGCCGCGGCGGCCCGTCGGCTTCCACCATGCCCCCTTCGACGTCCGAAAACCTGAAAAGGCCATGAAGTTTATGTCCGGAGTTTGTGAGGGGCGGCCCTCGGCCGCCGGCGCCCGGATTTTCCTGCCCCGGGTGAAACAAAACGGCCCCGCGGGCGTCTAAGCGGACAGGTAGGCGCGCCGCGGCGCGCCGAAGGACCGGACTGACTTCGCAAGCAAGGCGGAACGGCGATGAGCGACAGACCCAGGCCGGCGGCCCTTTCCGGGCGGGAGCCGGCGCGCGTTTCGCGGACGGCGGACTTCCTCGTCGGCGAGTGGGCGGCCAGGCCCCGCCTCAACCGGCTCGAGCACCGCGGGACGGGGCTGGCGCGCCGCCTCGAGCCGCGCGTCATGGACCTGCTGTGCCATCTGGCCGCTGGCGCGGGACAGGTGCTCAGCCGGGAGAGCCTGACGGCGGCGCTGTGGCCGCGGGTGATCGTCGGGGAGAACTCCCTGACCCGCGCCGTTTCGGACCTGCGCCGCGCGTTGCGCGTTCCCGGCGCCCCGGACGGCGCCCTCATCGAGACCATCCCCAAGCGCGGCTACCGGCTGACGGCCGCCGTCCGGCCGCTTCCCCGCGGATTCCGGCCGGGCCGGCGGGAGCCGGCCGCATCCGGGCGCCTCGGCCGGCCGTTCGGGCGCCGGTCCGCCCCGGGCGTTGCCGCCGGGGCCTGTCTGGCGCTGGCGCTGGCCCTGTGGCTCGATGCGGGCGCTCCGCCGGAGCTCCGGTCCGCGGCGCCGGGCGACGAGGTGGTCGGCCTCGCTCTTCCGCCGGGCGCGGACGCCGTCCTGGCCTCGGAGCGCCCGCCCGCCGAGGCCGCGCCGGTCTTTTCGGCGGACGGCCGCCTGTTCGCCTTCGTCCGGCATGCGGCGGGCGCCTCCACCATCCACCTCGGCGCGACGGATGGCGCGCGGGAGCCGGTGGCGATTTACAGCCATCCCGGGCGGGTGGCCAACCTGACCTGGTCCCCGGTCGGCGACGCCCTGCTGTTCGCCGGCTTCCCGGAGCTGAACGAGGCCTTCCTGGATCCCGGCCGGTCCGATGCGGTGCTGTACTCCCTGGATTTGGACACCCGGACCGTCAGCGCGCTGACGGAAAGCGAGCCGGAGCGGAGCCCGCCCCGGCCCAACCGGGTCTGAGGCGTTCTTCACGGATGATGCGGCGGCCCGATCAGGGTCGACAGCCAGGCCGTCGCGAGCAGCAGCGCCAGCGCCGCCAGCATCTCGATGCGGATCGAGAGCCGCAGGCGCGCCGGGCTTCCGGGCCGTTCCAGCCCCGGCGTCAGCGCCAGCCTGTTCAGGGCGGCCAGCCCCAGCGCAACCGCCGCCAGCGCCAGCTTGAGCAGCAGCGCGCGGCCGTAGGCCGTGCCGGTCAATTCGGCGGGCGCGTGCAGTAGCCGGGTCGCCATGAACGCCCCCGCCGCCAGCATCGGCGGCACGACCCAGACGGCGTCGCGGCCGAAGCGCGTCATGACGGACCGCAGCGCGGCCGGAGTCTCGGTCCGGGTCAGCCGGAGCAAGGGCGGGAGGGCGCCGATCCAGGCGGCGAAAGCCGCGAAGTGGAAGGCGTGGGCCAACTGCGCGGCCGGCGAAAGCGTCGACATGTGGCCGCCGAAGCGGAAGCCGTACAGCAGCAGTAGCATGCCCGCCGTCGTCCCGCCCATCAGCGCGCGGTTCCCCGTCCCGTCCCGGCGCCGCAGGGCGGCTAGCGCCCCGGCCAGCATCGCCGCGAAGCCGAGCAGGCGGAACAGGGCGAGATCGCCCGCGGGGGTGTCGAGCAGCAGCCGCATCATGGCGGGGTCGAAAGCGCCCGCCGGCCCCCGGCCGGCGACCTGTCCCACCTGCGCCAGGAAGGCTCCGGCGGCGGCCGGAACGCCGAGCAGCGGGCCCGCCAGCGCGTAGCGCAGCAGGGCCCGGCGGGCGGCGGGGCCGCGGTCCCCGCCGCGCAGCAGGCAAAGGGCGCCCCCCAGGGCGACGGCGGCGCCGAGGTACAGCAACAACTTGCAGGCCAGGGAGGCGAGCTCCCAGCCGCCCGGCATCATGGGCGGTTAGCGACCGGCGGGGGCGGCGGGCTCCACCGCGAAGGCGAAGCGGCCGGTCAGCGTGTGCCCGTCGGCGCCCATGGCGGCCCACTCCACCGTGAAGCGCCCCGCGCCGGCCGCCGGCGCGGCGAAGGCGTAGGAGGCCCGCGCCTCGCCGACCGGCTGGAAGCCGATGGGGACCGCCCGCTCCCCGCGGCGCAACTCCAGCCTGAGCAGCCGCACCGGCCCGTTGAACACCAGGACGAGCTCGGAGGGCGCGGCCTCGAGCGTCGCCCCGTCGGCCGGCGTCGAGCGCTTCAGGCCCGTGTGCGCCTGCGCCGCCGCGGCGGACAGCAGCAACAGCGCGGACAGGGGGCGAAAGGTCTTGATCGCGGGCACGGGCCTGTCTCCGGGACGGACCCGCGCATTGTCCCGCGGCCGGCGCCTCCTGTCACGCCGATGCGTTGCGTCAAATCGCCGCGCGGGCGGCCGTTCAGGACTTGCGGCGCCAGACCCGGGTCGCCGGGGACAGGTTGATCTCGTCCAGCACCGTGCCCCGCCGGGTCCGGAGGATGAGCTCGAGCAGGCCAGCGACGTCCTCCGGCTCGATGGCCTCCTCCGCCTCCCCGCCCGGCTCGAAATCCAGCCCGTCGAAGAAGGGCGTCCTCACCGCGCCCGGGTTGACCAGACAGACCCGCACGTTCGTGCCCGCGCACTCCTCCCGGAGCGCCTGGGCGAACCCCCGGACGGCGAACTTGCCGGCGCAGTAGACGCTGCCCCGGCGCGCCCCCTTCAGCGCGGCCTCGGAGCCGATGAAGACGATGTCGGCGGGGCCGGACTGGCGCTTCAGCCGCGGCAGCAGCATCCGGGTGACGATGGCGTGGCTCAGGAAATTGAGGTCCATCGCCCGCTTGATGTCCCGGACCGACAGCTGCTCCAGATGGCCCATCACGCCGGCGCCCGCGTTGTTGACGAGGACCCGCACCGGCCCGGCGATGGTTCCGAACAGCCTCTCCAGGGCCTCGGGCAGCGCCTCGGTCCGCGCGAGGTCGATGGCGTGGAGCCTCAGCCGGGGATGCTCGAGTCCGGCCTGCTCCGGACGGCGCGCGACACCCGCCACCTCGTAGCCCAGCCGCAGCAGCTCGCGGGTGATGGCCAGGCCGATGCCGGAGGTCGCGCCGGTGACGACGGCCGTCTGTCCCTCTTCCCGCGTCATCCGCTCATCGTCTCAGGCGCAGCGGTAGCAGCGGTCCTTCCCGACGAACTCCAGCAGCGTGCGCTCCACCCGGTCCAGCAGCTCCGCGCCGCCGGGAAAAGAGGCCAGGCCGCCGGCGCGGACGACCGGGCGGGCGAACAGCGGTTCCTCGGGATGCTGCCGGGCGATGTCGCGGTGGAAGCGCTCCGGCATCCGGTACTCGCCGAGGCTGACCGAGTGCACCGTCCGGGCGTCGAGCCGTCCGAACACCTCGGCGAAAAGGCGCCGGTACCGCTCGACGGGATCCTTCCCGGAGGGCTCCGCCATCACCGGCTCGAACCGCAGGGCGACCGGCCAGCCCGCCGCCGCCAGGCGCGCCAGCGCGTCCAGCCGCTTGCCGATCCCCGGCGTCCTGCGCTCCCAGCGCCGAACGGCGCTCTCCGGCGCGAAGCTCATGGCGACGACGCAGTTCGCGGCGGGCTCCATCTCCAGCAGCGCACGGACCTGGGTGCTCCGGGTGCGGAGCTCCAGCGTCGCCCGCGGATGGCGGCGGAACAGCGGGACGAAGAAGCCGCAGAAGCCGCTGACCGGCTCCAGCGCCAGGCTGTCGCAGTCGTAGCCGCTGTAGAAGACGCCGGGCGCGGTCCTTTCGATGTCCCGCGCGAAGTCCTCGTAGTTCACGAACAGCACATGATGGGCGGAGCGGTACATGCCCTGCAGGAAGCAGAAGCGGCAGTCGTAGGGGCAGTTGAGCATGTGGGAGAAGTAGAAGCCGCCGCGCGCGTCGAAGCCGTAGCCCGGCGGCGCCGGCAGCACCCTCCGTCCGTGCTTGACCGCCAGGATCAGCGCCGGGGCCTTCTTCTGCAGCCTGAAGTGCTGCGCCTTGCGGTTGAAGACCTCGCCGTAGCGTCCGCACTCGACGACCGGCGTCCGCGGCCAGCGCCGCAGGACGCTCCGGGCCCGGTCGTGCTCCGCCGCCTCCCTTTCGACGTAGATCACCGGGAACACGGCGCGTCCTCCGGGCGGCCGAACAGGCGCCGGCTGCGGGCCTCGACGGCGTCCTCCAGCCGGCGCAGCAGGCGGCGGCCGTCCCCGCCGTCCGTCCCGTCCGCCGTCGGGTCCAGGCCCAGCGCGCGGCACTGCCGGCACAGGCGCATCAGCCGGTGCCGCTGGGTCTCGGTGAGGCGCGCCGCGGCGCGCAGCTCCTCGTAGCCGGGGGGCGCGTCGAGCGCGGCCCGCAACCCGCCGGCCAGCGCGCGCAGCTGGCCGAACAGCTCGAGCAACCGGTCCGTTGCGGCGCGGATCAGCTCCCGCGCCGCCGCGGCCGTGACCCCTTCGAGGTCGGTCCCGGGGTTGTCCGAGACGATCTTGCAACATTGCACCAACTCGAGCGCGGCGCGCCGGGCCGCTGCCGCGTGGAAGCCGAAGGCCTCCATCTCGTAGGCCGCATCGAGCGGATAGTCCCGCTCCGGCCGCTCGACGGTGATCACCTCGCCGATGGGGAATCCGCTCAGCACCGGCGGGGGGTAGACGCGCCTCCCGGTGGCCGCTTCGGTGATGCCGCCGGCCAGCACCCCCTCGCCCGTCCGCAGCGAGCGGTGGCCGGCGATGCCGACGTTCAGCCAGGCGGCCGGCCCCGGCGCCGCGCGGGCCAGCCGCTCCACCGCCGCCGCCGCGGCCCGCGAGCCGATGCCGCAGACCGCGAGGCGCGCGCCGTCGTCGTTCCCGTACACCGGCCCAGCGCCGCCCGCGGGCCGCATGCGCAGCCGCTCGATGAGGGGGGCGGCCTCGCACGGCAGCGCCACCACCAAGTTGACCGGCGCGGCGCTCACGCCGCCCCGTGCCGCGCGGCCAGCGCCCGGAAGCGGCCAGCCGCTTCCGCCCGGCCCCGCTTTTCCGCACCCTGGACCAGGATGCGGCACATGCGCCGCAGCGTCGCGGCCGCGGCCGCGCGCTGCGGCCCGCTCAGCGCGTCCGAGCGCAGCAGCCGGTCCAGCGCCGCCGCCCGGAACCGGTCCATGCCCCAGTGCCTGCGCGAGAGCTGGTCCGCGTGCCCGCCGTGCTTCACCACCAGGGGCCGGTCTACGAAGCCGACCGGCCAGCGGCTGCAGATCCTAAGCCACAGGGCGTAGTCCTCGCAGGCCGGCAGGTCCTCGTCGAAGCCGCCCGCCTCCTCGAACAGCGTCCTCTCCATCAGCGCCGCCGAGGGCGAGATCACGCACAGGGGCAGGCACCGCTCGAAAATGAAGCCTCCGGACTTGGCGTGCCGGCGCCCCGGGTTGACCCGGACCCCCCGGCGGATCCAGATCTCGTCGCAGTGCGCCATGCGCAGGCCGGGACGGCGGCGCAGATGCCCGAGCTGCCGCGCCAGCTTGTCCGGCAGCCATTCGTCGTCGGAATCGAGAAAGGCGAGCCACCGGCTCCGCGTGGCGGCGACCCCGAGAAAGGCGAGCCACCGGCTCCGCGTGGCGGCGACCCCCAGATTGCGGGCCGCGCTGACGCCGCGGTTCGACTGGCGGCGGAGGATGACGCCGGGATAGGCCTTCCGCACGAAGCCGGCGGTGCCGTCGTCCGAGCCGTCGTCCACCACGCAGACCTGATCGGGCGGATGCGTGGAGGCCATGACGGAGTCGAGCGCCCGGCCCAGCGTCCGCCGCCGGTTGTGGGTGGGGATGACGACGGCGACCGAATCGTCCACTGCGGGACCCGCGCGGGCGGCCCTCAGCCGTGCTTCGCCAGTTCCTTGCGCGCGACGACCCGCCGGTGCACCGCGTCCGGGCCGTCCGCCAGGCGCAGGGCGCGCTGGCTGGTCCACAGGGCCGCCAGCGGGAAGTCCTGGGACACGCCGGCGGCGCCGTGCATCTGGATGGCCCGGTCGATGACCCGGAGCGCCATGTTGGGCACCGCCACCTTGATCTGGGAGATGGCGTCCCGGGCCGCCTTGTTGCCGACGGTGTCCATCAGCCAGGCGGTCCGGTAGGTCAGCAGCCGGCACATCTCGATCTCGATGCGGCTGTCCGCGATCAGGTCGCGGTTGCCGCCCAGGTCGGCCAGCGGCCGTCCGAAGGCCTCGCGGCCCAGCGCCCGCCGGCACATCAGCTCCAGCGCCTTCTCCGCCGCGCCGATGGACCGCATGCAGTGGTGGATCCGTCCCGGGCCCAGCCGTCCCTGGGAGATCTCGAAGCCGCGGCCGCGGCCCAGGATGATGTTCTCCTCGGGCACCCGCGCGCCGCGGAACCGGATGTGCATGTGGCCGTGGGGCGCGTCGTCCCGGCCGAACACCAGCATCGGGCGCGCGACCTCCACCCCCTCGGCGTCCATCGGCACCAGGATCTGGGACTGGCGGGCGTGCCGGGGCGCTCCGGGGTCGGTGACCGCCATGACGATCATGACCTTGCATCGCGCGTCCCCGGCGCCGGAGATGTAGAACTTCTCGCCGTTGATCACCCAT
>CAYSVD010000316.1:0-4990 GCA_964434395.1 uncultured Pseudohongiella sp. | reverse complement strand
TGACCTCTCCTTCACGCCCTCCCCGCCCGCTCCCGTCCTCCGCCGTCCGACCGGCCGGGCGAACGTCCGCGGACGAGGTCCGCCGCCTTCTCGGCGACCATCACGGACGGCGCGTGCGTGTTGCTGCTGGTCAACGACGGGAACACGGAAGCGTCGGCCACCCGCAATCCCTCGACGCCCCTGACGCGGAGCTCCCCATCGACGACGGCGTCGTCGTCCGCTCCCATGCGGCAGGTGCCGACCGGATGGAACATGGTGTCGGCCGTCCGGCGAATCCACGCCTCGACGTCGGCGTCACACCGCACGTCCCCGCCCGGCGACAGCTCCCGTCCGCGAAAGGGATCGAACGCCGGCTGGGCGAACACGTCGCGCAGCAACGCCACGCCCCTCTTGAGCCGTTCCATGTCGTCGGGATGCGACAAGTAGCCGGGCTGAATGGCCGGCGGCGAGAGCGGATGGGCGTCGGCCAGGCGTATCTCGCCCCGGCTGAACGGCCGCATGGGACAGATGTTGGCGGTGAAACCGTGGCCTTCGGCGGTCGCGGTGCTCACCGCGAAGGGGTTGCGGCGCGGCCGCCCGGTGGACAGCGCCGGCGCGAAATGGCTCTGCAGATCCGGGAGATCGAGCGCCGGGTCCGATTTCAGGAAGGCGCCGGCCTCGAGCGGAAAGCCGGACCCCGGGCCCGTCCCGAACAGCATCGCGCGAACGACGGTGAAGACCGCGCGGTCGACGCGGTCCAGCCGCGCCAGCGTGATCGGCTCGGTCGCCGCGTGCTGCACCCGCACCAGCACATGATCCTGCAGGTTCCGCCCGACCTGGGGACGATCCGCGACCACGTCGATGCCGTGGTCGCGCAGATGGTCGGCCGCGCCGATGCCGGAGAGCATCAGCAGCTGCGGCGAATTGACGACACCGCCCGAGAGCACGATCTCGCGACCGGCGCGGACGTCCCTCGGCCTGCCGGACCGCCGTACCCGCACGCCCACCGCCCGATTTCCCTCGAACAGGACACGCGTCGCGTGCGCCCGCGTCCATATGGCGAGATTGGGCCGCGACCGCGCATCCCGGAGAAACGCGTCGGCGCTGCTCACGCGCCGGCCGTCGCGGATGTTGAAATGAAAGAGGCCGAACCCCTCGGGCCGCGGGCCGTTGAAGTCATCGGTCATCGGATGACCCGCCTGCCGGCCGGCCTCGACGTAAGCGCCGAACAGCGGACTGGACGGCCGCTCCCGCCGCGTCACCGGCAGCGGCCCCCCTGCGGCATGACGCTCGTCCGGGACACCGCCGAAGCCCTCGGAGCGCCGAAAGTAAGGCAGCACGTCGTCGAAGGACCACCCGGCGAGGCCGCTCTGAGCCCAGCGGTCGAAGTCGCTCGGCAACCCCCGCGAGTAGACCATGCCGTTGATCGCCGAGGATCCGCCCAGCACCTTGCCGCGCGCCCAGGCGACCCGGCGGCCGTTCAGGCCGGGCACGGGTTCGGTGACATAGCTCCAGTTGTAGCGGCGCCCGCGAAACATCGCCCCGGCCATCAGCGGCACCCGCAGCAAGGGATCGAAGTTTCCGGGGCCGGCCTCGAGCAGCAGCACGCGCACGTCCGAATCCTCGCTCAAGCGGGACGCCAGCGCGCAACCCGCCGAACCGGCGCCGACGACGACGTAGTCGAACTCGGCGGTTCCGTCCTTCATCGCCGGCCGTTCCCGGTCACGGGTACGGTTTCACGACGCCGCTATTCGGCATAGGGCGGCGGGCATTCGCCCGCATCCGCCGCGCGCCGCCAGACGTCGACGGCATCGATCAGCGTGTTGGCGCCGCAGGGCATGATCAGATAGCTCAGCCCCTCGGCCACCTGCCCTTCCGTCGCGCCCTGCTCGAAGGCCCGGCGAAGGTGAAACCGGAGGCCGTCGGGCACGTGGCGCGCGGCAAAGCAGACGACGAGCATGATCTCCGCCACCCGCGCCTCGAGGCCGCCGCGGGCGGAGGCGATGACCGCGCCGTAACGCTCCATGGCGCCGGCGCGGGACATCCACTCCGGCCACCTGGACGCGGCAAACTCCATTCCCCGGAACGCCTCGCTCGCCGCCGCCAGGGCGATGGCGTCGCCGATCTCCTCCCGCGTCAGCCCCGCCTCGGCGCCTCTCTGCAGGTGGATGCGGCCGACCTCCTCGCGGGCGGCGGTGACGAGGGCGGTCCACACGAGCTCGCGCTCGCGGAGCGTCAGGTCGCGCCGGTTCAGCGTCAGACGGGTGTAGAAGGCGTTGAAGCTCGTCAGCAATTCGGGGGAATACTCGGCCAGCACCCGCTGATAAGGCAGGATGTATCCCCGGTCTTTCACGAACGCCGCAACGGCTTCCTCCTTGGTGACGCTGTCGCTCATCGATCCGCCTCCCCCGTCGCCTGACATGCCGGGCCGTCCGTCGCCTAGAGACCGAAGAAGATGCCGCCGGAGATCGGCAGCACGGCGCCCGTCACGTAGTTCGAGGCGGGCGAGCACAGAAACCGGATCGGCTCGGCCACGTCCTCGGGATCGCCGATCCGCCCCAACGGGATGGCGTCGAGCGGCGGCTTGTTGAAATCGGCGTTGAGCTCGGTGGCGATGACGCCCGGCGACACCGTGTTGCAGTAGATGTTGTGCGGTCCGCCGTTGCGCGCCGTATGACGCGTGAGCGCGACGATCGCGCCCTTCGAGGTCGAATATTCGGGCCCGATGGCCAGGCCGCCCTGGTGCGCGGCCATGGACGCGATGGTGACGATCTTGCCGTACGCCGCGGCGACCATGTGCGGCCAGGCCGCCGCGATGCAGTAGTAGGTGCCGTCGACGTTCACCTTGTTGACGCGCTCCCACTGCTCGGTGCCGACCTCCATGCCCCCCTTGGGCATGATGCCGGCGCAGCAGACCAGGATGTCGAGGCGCCCGAAGTCCTCCACGATCCTGTCGACCGCGGCCGCCGCGGCGGCGCGGTCCGTGACGTCGACCTCCAATGCCATGGCGCGGCGGCCCCGCGCCTCGGCGTCCGCGACCGTGGCGGCGCAATCGCGGAGATCGCCCGCGGCGACGTCGACACCGGCATCCGCCAGCGTGCGGCAGACCGCCGCGCCGATGCCCCGCGCGCCGCCGGTAACGAACGCCACCTGTCCGGTCATGTCGGTCGTGCAGGAAAGTGGTGCGGGCATGATGACGGCTCCTGACTGTCAAGGTCTTCGATCGCTCGGAGTCTCTCGAGCACGCGATACGGGATGCGGTGGGGATGACGCCGCGCCGGCGGCCCGTTCCGAAGCTTTCCGCATCAAGGCGACTCAAACCGCATCGAGGCGCGATGGCGCGCGCGGCGACCCGACGCAACGCGACGCGGAAAGCGCGCCCAAGGGACTCGACGGGGATGCGGCGCGCCGGCGGCGGCGCGTCGATTCATGGCCACCCCCATCGCTCGCATCACGTGCCGCCGGTCGTTTCGCCGGTCGTGTCGCCGGACCCGTCCGCCTCTTCCGTTGCGGCGGCCTCGGCGGCGGAAGCGGCGAAATCCTCCAGAACAGCGGTGATCTTCGACAGGTCTCCGCCCTCGACGTCCCGGAAGTGGTGGTTGAAGAGGTGCGCGATGTGGAACATGTACTCCGGGTCGTCACACGCGGACGGGTCGAACATTTCCGCGAACGGCCCGTACACCCGGATCAGGTACATGGCCAACGCCTCCGCGCGCGCCGGCACGGCGGCGTCCGTGTCCGGCGAGGCGCCGTCGATCTTGTTGATGCGGCGGAACACCAATTCGAGGGCAAGCCGCAGAGCCCACGGACTGATCGTCTCGCCCTTGCGGCGCAGGCACACCTCCAGGCCCACGACATCGGCCAGCCGCGCCGCCCGCTCCAGCGACGGGACCTTGCCCGCCCGCATGGCCGCCACCGCGTTGCCGCTCAACCCGGCGGCCTGGCTGATGTCCTTGTCGGACCGGGAGCCGCGGGCGTTATCGATGCAGCCCAGGAACGTCTCGACATCCATCATGGGGAGACGGTACCACGGACGTCACTTTGGTGCAAGTTCACCAAAATAGTTATATCAAGACGCTTATAATGTGCTATGATCACCGTCATGCCGCCCCGCAGCACGGTCTACACCCTCCCCGAACCGGTGCGCGAGGCGCTCGACCGGCGCATCATCGCCGCCGGCTTCGGGCGCTACGCCGATCATGCCGCCTGGCTGGCCGGCCAGGGCCACGCGATCAGCCTGGCCGCGCTCCAGCGCCACGGGAGGCGGCTTCGGAACGGCGTCGAGCGCGACCGCGCGGGAGCGCGCGAGGCCGCGGCGGCCATGACGGCGCGCATCCACCGGAGCAACGAGATGGCGCGGGCAATCGACGAGGCCACGGACGACGACCCCCTGGCCTTGCCGGAGCGGGCGGTGGGCATGTGCCTGCTCCGCATCTGCGAGGCCGCGACCGAGGAAGACATCGACCCCAGGACCCTCCAGGCCGCCGGGCGCCTGCTGAACGACTGCCTGCGCGGCGTGGAGTTCATCCGGTCCGAGCGGGAAGAGGCGCGGAAACGGGCCCTGCGAGCATCGCGGGGAGGGGCAGGCGCGGACGGGAGACGGGGACTCAGCCCGGAAGTCGCGGCCACGATCCGCGAGGCGGTCCAAGGCCCCCCGCAAGATTTCGACGGCCCCCCGCAAGATCTCGACGGCCAGGTGGACCGGATCCGGAATGAACGGCCCCGGGCGGACGGTCCCGACGACTCCGCGTGACGGTCCCCGCGGCCGGTCTCCCCCCTGCCTCGTCGGCCCGAACGACGGGGGTGGGGGGGTGTCCGAAGCTCCGGGTCTCGCGCGGGGACCGTCCGACGCCGCGCGACGCCCATCGCGCCGGCGGCGGGCGTCGCAGAGGACAAGTCCCCGGCCTCCGACAGGACGTTCGTGAGGATTTGCGGGAGACAGGCGGGGCCACGTTCGCCGGAATGGCCGCAGGCGGTCGTCCACGCGAGGAGACCGCCCAAAGGCTTCGCG
>CAYSVD010000315.1:0-15239 GCA_964434395.1 uncultured Pseudohongiella sp. | reverse complement strand
CGTCGATCCGCTGTCGCTGTGGCTGAGCCTCGAAGGGAACAGGGACGAGCGCGTGGATGCGGCCCGGGATGCGTTGCTGAAGCGGGTGCTGGGACCGTCATGACGGCGGTCGCCTCCGGCCGGGCATCCGCGCGCCGATGGCCTATAATGGAGCGGCCATGACAGGAAAAGCCCGCAGACCGGCCCGCCTCCGCCCGGCGGCGGCCTTGGCGCTCGGCCTGGCGGCCGGCGCCGCCTCGGCCGCCGAGGTGCGGCTGGTGGATCTGAGCGACGCCATCGGCCCAGCCAGCGCGGACTTCGTCCTCCGCGCACTGGACGACGCCGCGGCGGACGGGGCGGAGCTGGTGGTGATCCGGCTGGACACCCCCGGCGGGCTGGATCTCGCCATGCGCGACATCATCCGCGGCATCTTGGCCTCGCCGGTGCCGGTCGCCGTCTGGGTGGCGCCGGGCGGGGCGCGGGCGGCGAGCGCCGGCGCCTACATCCTGTACGCCAGCCACTTCGCGGCGATGGCGCCGGCGACCAACGTCGGCTCGTCCACCCCGGTGAGCATCGGCGCGCCGGTTCCGTCCCTGCCGGACGGGGAAGGGGACGGCGCCGGGCGGTCCGGCGGCGCCATGGAGCGGAAGGTGATCAACGACGCGGTCGCCTACATCAAGGGGCTGGCCGAGCTGCGCGGGCGCAACGCGGAATGGGCGGAGCTGACCGTCACCGAGGCCGCCAACCTGACCGCCTCCGAGGCGCTGGAGCTGAACGTCATCGACCTGATGGCCGGCGACATCGGGGAGCTGCTGGCGCGGCTGGACGGCCGCGCGGTCGTCGCGGCGGACCGCGAGCTCGCGCTGGAGCTCGGGGACGTCCGGGTCGTCGAGGTCGAGCCGGACTGGCGCCACGAGTTCCTGTCCCTGATCACCAACCCGAACGTGGCCTACATCCTGCTGATGATCGGCATCTACGGCCTGGTCCTGGAGTTCTACAATCCGGGCATCGGCCTGCCGGGCGTCGTCGGGGTGATCTGCCTGCTGATCGGCGCCTACGCCCTGCAGATGCTGCCGATCAGCTACGCGGGCCTCGCGCTGATCGCGGTGGGCGCGGGCCTGATGATCCTCGAGGCCTTCTCGCCCAGCTTCGGGGTGTTCGGCCTGGGCGGCCTGGCGGCCTTCGTGCTGGGATCGGTGATCCTGATGGACACCGACCTGGACGCTTTCCGGATCTCGCTGTCGATCATCGTCGCGGCGGCGGCGGCCGCCGCGGCCCTGTTCGTCTTCGCGCTGGCCATGCTGCTCCGCGCCCGGCGGCGGAAGGTGGTGTCGGGGGCCGAGGCCATGGTCGGCGCGACGGCGGTGGCGCTGGAGTCCTTCACGGGGCCGGGAAGCGTGCGGGTGTTCAGCGAGAACTGGAAGGCCCATTCCGACCGGGCGGTCGAGAAGGGCGACGCGGTGGAGGTCACCGGCATCGACGGCCTGACCCTGAAGGTGGAGAACCGGGAGCGGAAATGATGGACATGTTCTACGTGTACGTGGCGCTGGGCGCGCTGTTCCTGGCGGTCGTCTTCAGCGCGATCCGCGTCCTGCGCGAGTACGAGCGGGGCGTGATCTTCATGCTGGGCCGTTTCTACAAGGTGAAGGGCCCGGGGCTCATCCTCGTGATCCCGGTGCTGCAGCAGATGGTGAAGACCGGCCTTAGGATCATGGTGCTGGACATCCCCTCGCAGGATCTGGTGACCAAGGACAACGTCACGGTCAAGGTCAACGCGGTGCTGTACTTCAGGGTCATCGACCCGGAGAAGGCGATCGTCAACGTGGAGGACTACATGGAGGCGACCGGCCAGCTGGCGCAGACGACCCTGCGCTCGGTGCTGGGCCAGCACGAGCTGGACGAGTTGCTGTCCGAGCGGGAGCGGCTCAACGCCGACGTGCAGGGCATGCTGGACGCCCAGACCGACTCCTGGGGCATCAAGGTGTCCAATGTCGAGATCAAGCATGTGGACCTCGACGAGAGCATGATCCGGGCGCTGGCCAAGCAGGCCGAGGCGGAGCGGACCCGGCGCGCCAAGGTCATCCACGCCACCGGCGAGTTCGAGGCCTCCGAGCGGCTGGTCGGCGCGGCCGCGCAGCTGGCCGGCCAGCCCGAGTCGATGCAGCTGCGCTACCTGCAGACCCTGACCGAGATCGCCGGCGAGAAAAGCACCACCATCGTCTTCCCGTTGCCGGTGCAGCTGATGGACCTGCTCGCCGGGATGGCGGCGGACAAGAAGGAGGGCGGGGAGGAGTAGGGGCGCGCCGCGGGCCGCGCTACCGGTACATCGCCCGGCGCATGGCCCGGTGCACCTCGACCGAGTACAGGATGTCGTTGTTCTGGATCATGCCGACGAACGCGATGTCGTTCGCCGGGTCGATCCAGAACCAGGTGCCGGCGATGCCCCACCACCAGTGCGTGCCCTCCGGCGCGCCGTCGAAGGCCTCCGCATCGTCCACGACGGCGAAGTCCACCCCGAACGCGTTGCCGGGATAGAGCATCGGGTTGATGCCGTCCACGCCCTCGGGCAGCTGGTTGGCGCGCATGATCCCGACCGCCTCCTCCGACAGGATGCGGACGCCGTCCAGCTCCCCGCCGTTCAGGTGCATCTGCGCGAACCGCATGTAGTCGCCGCTGGTGGAGGTCAGCCCGCCGCCGCCGGAGATGAACACCGGCGGGTCGAAGAAGGCGCCGGTGTCGGTCCGCGCCAGCGTGCCGTCCGGCCGCGGGAAGTAGCTCCGGGCGAAGCGGGCGGCGTCCTCCCGCCTGACGTGGAAGCGGGTGTCGTCCATGCCGAGCGGCTTGAAGATCCGCTCCTCGAGGAACTCGTCGAAGGGCCGGCCGGACAGCCGTTCCACCAAGTAGCCCTGCACGTCGACGGCGATGCTGTACTCCCAGCGGGAGCCCGGCTGGAAGGCCAGCGGGATGCCGCCGAGCGCCGGGATCGAGTCGGCCAGCGAGGTGCCGTGCAGGTCCATGATGCCCGCGTCCCGGTAGGCCTCGGCGATGGGCCCCTGGGACAGGGGCGGGGTGTAGAGCAGTCCGCCGGTGTGGGTCACCAGCTCCCGGATGGTCATGGGGTGGTCGGCCGGCTCGGTCTTCCAGGAGCCGTCCTCGCCCGCCTCGACCAGCACCTCCATGCCCGCCAGCTCGGGCAGGTGCTTCTCCACCGGATCGTCCAGCTCGAAGCGCCCCTCGTCGTGCAGCATCATCAGGGCGGTGCCGGTGACCGGCTTGGTCATGGAGAAGATGCGGAAGATGGTGTCGGCGCGCATGGGCGTCCGATCCTCGACGTTTTGCCAGCCCAAGGCCTCGTGCATGAGCACCTCGCCGCCCTGGGCCACCATGACCACCGCGCCGGACAGCTTGCCGGCCTCGATGCGGCCCTCGAGGTCGGCGACGACCGCATCCAGCCGGGACCGTTCGATGTCCGCCGCCGGGGCGAGCCCGGCGGCGAGGGCCAGCGCGAGGCCCGCGAGGCGGGCGGCGAGCCGGCGGTTGGACGCGCTGTCGAAAGCCATGCTCCTTCTCCTTGCTGCTGTCCGCGCGGGGCGGCGACGGCGCATTAGAACACCAAAAAGGCTCCGGCGGCAAAAACGCCGCCGGCGCCTGTCGCGCCCGTTGCCGGCCCGCTCAGAAGGCGTACGCCGCGCGCAGGTAGTGGAAGCGGCCGTCGAAACCGAAGGGCGCGGTGATGGGGTAGCGGGCGGCGGTGATGTAGCGCCACGGGTTCTCGTCCGGGCGCTCGCCCAGCAGGTTCTGCGCGCCGGCCGCCAGCGACAGCCCGCCGGCCGACTCCCAGCCCACCTCCACGTCGATGGTGGTCTTCGCGCTCAGGTCCACCGGCAGCAACGGACGGCCCGCCGCATCCTCCTCGTCCAGATGCACCTCGAAAGTCTCGCCGAAGTAGTTGGCCCGGACGAAGCCGCGCCACGCCCCGCGCAGGTGGCTCACCGTCGCCGAGGCGCGGTGCGCGGGCCGCGCGCCCTCCAGCTGCATGACCCGCGACGGGCTGATGTTGACCGGGTTGAACGAGTCCACGGCGGTGTCGGTCCAGTTGTAGACGATGGTGTAGCTGGTGTCTCCGCCGGCTCCCGGGGCGATCGGGCCGCTGGCCACCACGTCGATCCCTTCGGTGGTGGTGTCGAAATCGTTGGTGAAGAAGGTGATGTTGGCGAAGCTTTGGGCGTCGGGGAAGCCCAGCGACTCCAGCTCGTCCTTGTCCTGCTGCGACAGCCGGGCCGGGGCGGAGAGGGCGATGCGGTCGCTGACTTTGATGTTGAAGTAGTCGGCGGTCATGCTGAATCCGCCGTATTGGGCGATCAGGCCGAAGGTCATGTTCACCGCCTCCTCGATTTCGAGGGGCTTGCCGCCGAGCCGGGCGGCGATGGGGTGCGTGGGCGGCAGGGTCGCGTTGTCCAGCAGGGCCAGGTTGGTGGTGACGTTGCGCACGCTCACCTGGCCGGCGGTGGGCGCCCGGAAGCCGGTGCTGACCGCGCCGCGGACGGCGAGCCCGTCCGTCAGCTGCAGCCGGGCGGCGATCTTGCCGTTGGTGGTGGCGCTGAAGCCCTCGTAGTTCTCGTAGCGCACCGCCACCCCCAGCAGCAGGGCATCGGTCGCGTCGGCCTCCACGTCGACGTAGACGGCGTGGCTGGAGCGTCCGAACTCGCCTTCGTCGGCGGGCTTGAACCCGGCGAAGCCGTTGGAGCCGACCAGAAACCCCTGGTCGTTGATGTCCTTGTTCACGGCCCAGGAGTTGGGGTCGCCGGCGCGGATCTCGAAAAACTCCTCGCGGACCTCGACGCCGGCGGCGACGCCGACCGGGGACGCGAGGCCCGCCTCGAACTCCCGGGAGACGTCCATGTTCAGGGCCCGCTCGGTCTGGGTGTAGCCGCCGGGAGCGAAGCTCATGGGCATGTTCTCCCGCAGGCTCACCAGCGACGGGTTGATGGTCCGGCGGATCTTGAAGTCCACCTTGTTTTGGCCGGCGGAGGCGCTGAGGTCGTAGCGCCAGCCGCCGCCGAGCTCGCCCCGGACCCCGGCGGTGATGCTGGTGTCGGCGACGTCGCCGCCGAAGCGGGGGCGGAAGCCGTGGGGCAGGAACTCGATCAGCGCGAAGCAGTTCGGGTCCGCCGCCACCGCCGCCAGCGCCTGCGGGTCCGGGGCCAGCCCCGGCAGGGTCCCGCCGGCGCCGGCGGCCGCGCTCGTTCCGGGCACCGGCGCTATCGGCACCTCCGGGCAGGCGATCCCGTCGTCGTTGGAGCCGGCGGTCAGGTCGGCGACCAGCACCCTCTGGCGGAAGTCCTCGCCGCTGGGGGTGTAGACGCCGGCGCGCTCGAGGGGGTCGCGGAAGAAGAAGCCGCCCTCCACCGTGCGCTCGGCCCAATTGCCGAAGGCGTAGGCGTGTCCGCCGCCGTCCAGGTCCAGCCCCAGGTTGGCGAAGGTCTTGAACTCGCTTTTTATCTCCGGCAGTCCCCAGATCTGCGCCGGGTCGGGAATGTTGGCGTTGCCGCCGGCGACGGTCTGGGCCACGACGTCTTTTTGCACGCTCTCGCTGGTGAGGTCCGCCTCGCGGTACTCGAAACTGAAGTTGGCGAAGCCGGCGTCGGTCAGCGGCAGTCCGATGTTGCCCATGTACGTCATGCTGGCGCCGTCGCCGCCTTCGTACTCGCCCAGCACCGCCTCCAGGGAGCCGCCGGAGCTGTCGTCGCGCAGGGAGAAGTTCAGCACGCCGGCGATGGCGTCCGAACCGTACTGGGCGGAGGCGCCGTCGCGCAGCACCTCGATGTTCTTCAGCGCCAGACGCGGGAACACGGAGACGTCCGGGCCCTGGGAGCCCTTGGACACGCCGTCGTCGAGGAAGGCGATGATCGCCGAGCGGTGGCGGCGCTTGTTGTTCACCAGCACCAGGGTGTTGTCCGGCGGCAGGCCCCGCAGGTTGGCGGGGCGCACCATCGTGGCGCCGTCGCTGATCGGCTGCACGGTGACGTTGTAGCCCGGCACCAGCGCCCGCAGCAGGTCGTCCATGTCGGTGTTGGCCTGGTCCTCGCTCGAGATCACGTCCACGGGAACCGCCGAGGCGAGCACGGAACGGGGCGCGCGGCGGCTGCCCACCACCACCACCTCCTCCACCGCGGCGGGCTGCCGCGCCGGGGCGGACGCCGGCGGCAGCGCGGCCGGCAGCGCGGCGGCGCACAGGAGCCACAGCCGGCGGCCGGGGCGGGGGGCGGCGGTTCGATGCGTTCGTACGGGATGGGCTTTCATGATTTCGCACTCCATTGACGGACGAGCAGGGCGGGGGCTCGCGCCGGAGCGCCGCGCCCGAATGGGGCGGAAACGGCCCGGCATGCGGCCTTCCCCGCCGCGGCCGTCCCATTATAGACTATTGAGAAATGAAGTTTCACACAGTTTCGAGAGCGCGAAAGGCGATGAGTTTCCTAAATAGATAACTAGCAAAGGGGTCGTTCGCATGGTTCCGTCGCCGTTCCGCCCGTCCGACATGTCGTCCGGCCGCCCCCTTGTGCCGCGAAAGCGAGACCCGCCGTGGTTGGAAAACCCGGGCATTAGATGAGGCATCCGCAAAATCATGTTCGCGGCAGGGTGCGCCGGGGAACGTTCCTCTGCCCGGTCCTTCAGCCGGCATCCGATGCCGGCCGTTGGCCCAAGATGGCCTCGAATCCGGGATTCGGGATATACCCGAACCGTTTCCCTTTATGGCCTATGGGGTCGATGCAGTATGCGGACAGTTCGGAGTAAAGTTTATGCGATGCAGAAAACAGTCTCAGTTCATAGCGTCGTTCGCCGACCCTCGACAATGTTGCGATATCCCCTTCTTTCGCGATGCCTGTGTGCTTAAGGAGGCTTGTGCCAAGTCTGAAATCTTGGTTATTTTCCGCTTCGAAAGTCACACGCTCCTTTCGTGTTTTCCCCAAGTCAACATATGCAAGGCTGATCATCGTGGAGAATGTCGCTTTTACCCCTCGCTTGTTTCGTGTCATCAGCGGCGGGAAGAATCCGTAACCGTCCTTGCTCAGCCAAAAATACTGAGTTCCCCTTCCCTGTTTGGTTCCGCGTTCAGCCGTAATCCTGACGGTGTCGGCGTGACCGAGTCTGATGACCATGGTGACATCGTAGGTCTCGCCGATCTCGTCCTTCTTGGAACTGCGGGAGTCTTCATCGTACAACAGCTCCCAGGCGGAGCCGGCCTCATCGGCCAACCTCGGTCGGCGGACATCCCACTGCTGTCCGTCGACGCTTCGCGCCAAGTCGCTCCAAGAAAACCCGGCCTCGGCCGTGGCGTTTCGGTCCAGGAAGACCGATATTTCAACGTTTTGCGACATGCCGGGACCGGTAAAATTTCCACTGCTGACAACAACGCTGTCGCCGTTCTTGCCGCTTGTTCCGTAACATTTCGCGTGCATCAATTCCTTGCGGTTTATCAGGTAGACATCCGCTCCCGCCTCCAACAGCTGTCTCACAACTTGTCTGCTCGACAAACGCCGGCTTGCGCTACCGCCTAGAAACACCTTTATTTTTCCTCCAGCCTCGACATGCCTCTTGAACGCTGCGTAAAAACGAACTCCGCCGTTGTAATTGGAGAAGCAGGACATGAGAAACAGAGTTCCAGATCCCGGAACGTGGTCATCAAACCAGACCCGCTCCAGCATGGACACCAGTCCCTTGCTTTGACCGGTGCGGTAAATATTCGGGTGGACAGCTATTTCAATCATAATTTCTTAGAAGAAGCAGCGTTTCGGCGGAAATCGCGTTCGTCATGTGATAGCCGTATCGCTGGTAGGTTTGCAACGGAACATACTCATCGACTTTCCAGCCGACGGCCGAGGCGATGCCGGCAAGGTGATCAGGGGTGTTGATATCGAACCTCTTCCCGCCCAGCGTCGTGCTATTGTGGCCGACGATCAACGCGAAAGGCGCTCCGCTTTTGAGCATTGAAGAGATGTTGGTGAAAGCGTCGCGCATGGATGCGAAATATCTGTAAAGGAGGAAGGGTACCGCCCGCCGCCTGAAGCCGTCCTTCGGGGAGAGCGCGTCCAGCAACTCAATGCAAAGAGTGTACTGTTTTTTCGGAATCATCGACGCATTCCGTCGAAGTTGATCGCTAAGAGCCGACTTTTCTCCGCCGCGCACCTCCCGGCTGCCGATGAGCGCGGCATCAAGGGGCAGGATCCCGCTTGGCTCGGTTAGGCCGAGCCACACTATCGAGAGTCGTTGCGTGTCTATGTAGGGAAGCGCCATCGCATAGGGCGGGCTCGTGATGGCGCAGTCGAAAAAGCGGCTCTCCGAGGCTGTTCTTTTCCGTGTGCAATCATCAATGACCGCCTTACCATCGCCCACTCTCGAGCGAAGGATTTTTCTGGTTTCCGTGAGTAGCGATACAAAAGCCTCCGCCCTAGACAGAAACGCCTTGATGAAATCCTTTTCCGGCAAAGGAGATTTCCGTCTCCTCACCCTAAGATCCAGGGGATCTTGGAGAGAGTAATCGCGCAACAAATCGCTCGCCGCGAGAAGAAATATGTCGCTGTTCCGCCCGATATCGTCCCTGATGGCGGAACGAACCGATTCCATCTTCGCCAGGTTCTCCGCGTCAAACCACTTCTCCAGATAGGCTCGGCGATCATCTTGAATGCGGCCCGCCTTTCGGGAGGGGGACGTTGCCAAGCGTCGTATGAGCTTGTTCAAATCTTTTTTGAGGCCGGACGGACTCGCGCGAAGTGCTTTCAGCTTGGCGTTCGACAGAAAAACGGCGAAGGGGTTCAGGTCCATGCCGTGGGCTTTCGCGCCCAGATGCGACGCCTCCACCAGCGTGGTGCCGCTGCCGCAAAAAGGGTCGAGAACACGGGTGTCATCGCCAACGCCAAAGATGTTCATCAGGGCCTTGGCGACCTGCGGGTTGAACTTGCCCTTGTATTCGTGCAACCCGTGCACGGAGTAGCGAGTGGCCTGGCGTTTCGAGCCGCCGCGGGCCGTTTCCTCCAATCGGCTTTGGTCGGTTCTCTGGCGCAGTCCTCCGTTTTGAAAATGATCGAAGTACGTAAGTCGTGAAAGGTTCTCCTCCATGAAAGGGCCGCACAGCCTGTAACCAGAGCGAATTGCCTCAACGTCGCAGTTATTCGAAAGCGACCGGATTTCCCGGTCGGCTAGGTCCAGCTCGTACTTGAAGTATTTGTAAGGGTGGCGGCTAACTGAAATGTTCATTGAACTTTCTCGAACACAAGCAACGTCTCCTTTTTTATCCTGCCGTAGGAAAGATTAAAGGATTTCCTACCGGGGGAGATTTTTCTGGTTTTGGAGAAAAAGGTTTCAAACCCAGAACTTTCGGCCACGGAAACGATGTTTGACGCGTTGTCGATATCTTTGCCGTGTATGCGGGAACGTCCTATAACAAGGCATACCTTGCCGCCGGGAACCATGACTTTTTGGAATAGTCGGAACGCGGAGCGCATGTTTTCGAAGAACATCTCCGGTGTGTGAGGCTTTTTTCTGAAATAGTGCGCGCGCGCGCCGATTTCGGAAGTCCTTACGGCAATCGGGTCCATGCCAAGCCAATACATCCGGTATTTGTGATAAAGCCAGTACTCGTACGCATTGGGATACGGAGGCGACGTCACGATCAGTCCGACGGGCTTTTCAATCAGTTCGGGCTGAATGTCGAGGATATCGGATTCGATCACGCGGGCTTCCGGTAGCGCTCTGGAGCGCGACCGCAAGGCTTCGTAAATCTTGGATGCGGCGGCGCGGAAAAACCGGTGAACATCCTCGGAAACGAAGCCGTTTTCCACGGCGGCATATCTGGTGTCGCTGTCCTGTCGAGACACTTTGACCACGATGCTGGACAGGGCGAGCTTCAGGGCGTCTTGCGTGGGTTCGGGGGCGTCGTCGATCCCCAGCGAGATGCGGCTGAGGGCGTCCTGTATGTCTTCCGCGAACCAGTGATCGATGTTTGGTATGGATGGTTTTTCAGGGCTGACCATTGATACGGCGGCGGAGCAGACCCGCTTCAAGGCCGTCATAAAGCCTTCAGGCAACGGTCTGGTTTTGACTCGGCTCAGAAGGCAGGCGATGGGGTTGAGATCGATGCCGACCGAGGAGTATCCCGCCCGCTGAGCCTCGACCAAGGAGGTGCCGCTTCCGCAAAAAGGGTCTAATACGCATGTGTTTGCTGGAACTACCAGATTGTCCAGAAGCGCCGCGGGAATTTCCCTTATGAATTTGGCCGGGTACGGATGCAGGATTTCCAGAGGGTCGCTTTTGGTTCTCGTGGAAAAATTCCAATCGACCTTGGAAAGGGCGCGACGGCCTAGAGCGTCGGCCAGGCTTCCGGGCGGAACTGAGCCGGTCCCGGCCTGATCGACGTCCAAAAGGTCTGTCTCAAAAATTGCGTGTTCCATCATCGCGTCATGATCAGATTCAATGTATCTCCGCATCGATGCGCCCGACAGCCTTCCCCGCTTCCGCGAACAGCCGCGCATGGCGCATCGTCAGGAGTTTCCGTCCGTTCAAGCGAAATACCGCCGCGCGCTTTTCACCAGCGCCCCGTTGGACGACGCCATCGGACTCGGCCCCGGAAACTCGGACGCACGCACGGGGGCCTCTCCGCCGAGGCCGCACGGCTTCCCGGGCTCGGGGCGGCACCGGACCGTCCCATGGGTGCTTTTCATCATAGTTGCCTTATTGTACAGCATTCGGCCGAAAAGGGGAATTTTTAGCCGCTTTTTGTCCGCCTTTTCGCTTTTTTGCCGCCGCGGCGTATCCATCGCGTCCTCCTATCGTCCGAAACCGCCGGCTGGCTGGCCCCGCTCGGCCCGGGGTCACCGGGCCCTCTCCGCGTCGGCCGCGTCCAGGAAGGGGCCGTCGACGCACAGACGGCGTCCGTCCGGGGCGTCGCAGGCGCCGCAGATGCCCACTCCGCACTTGGTCAGGTAGTCGATGGCGTTGAATATCCGCTCCGGCGGGCAGTGGCGGCGCTCCACCGTCTCTGCGGCGCGCACCATGGCGGCCGGGCCGCAGTTGTAAAACACCAGGCTTTCGCGCTCGGCGGCGGACATCTCCTCCAGCCGCCGTTCGAGCATCTCGGTCACCCGCCCGGCGAAGCCGCGGCTGCCGTCGTCGGTGGCCACGTGGAGCCGGGCCGCCGCAGCGCATTCCTCCTCGAAGTACAGGCGGCCGGCGGTGCGCGCGCCCATGAACACTTCGGCTCCGGCGGCCCCGGTCAGATCCCGCGCGATCTGGTACACCGCCGCCAGCCCGGTGCCGCCGGCCACCGCCATGATGCGGGCGCCCGGCGGGGGCTCCGCCGCCCTGCCGTAGGGGCCGCGCACGTAGGCCTCCACCCCCGGCTCGATGTCGAGCAGCGCCTCGGTGAATTCGCCCAGCGCGATGACGACCAGCGAGAAGGGATCGTCGGTCAGGGCGGAGAAGGGCTTTTCGCCGAGCCCCGGGATCCACAGGAACACGAACTGTCCCGGCCGCACCGCGACCTTGCGGTCGAAGGTGAGGATGGCGATGTCCTCGGCGATGCGCCGGTTGTCGACCAGTCCCACCGGTCGGAACGCCATGTCGACGTCGCGTCGCGCCAGCGCCTCCGCCCGCCCGCCGCCGTCCTCAAGATCCCGCCCGAGGGCCCGGAAGTAATCGCCGATCTGGCGGGTGTCCATGCCGGCCAGCGCCGAGCCGACGCCGATGATGTCGGCGCCGGCGTCCAGGAACGCGCGCGCGTCGGCGCCGCCGCCGATGCCGCCGCAGGCGATGAGCGGGCGGGATGCGGCGTTCCGGATGGCGCGCGCGCACTCCAGGGCGGCGTCCCTGATCTCCCTGCCGGACACTCCGCCCACCCGGTTGCTGAGCACGGGATGGCCGCGGTCCTCATGCCGGCGCGGGCCCACGGTGTTGATGGCGCAGAGGGCGTCGGCGCCGCCCTCGACGGCGGCCCGGGCGATGGCGCCGATATCGGGCGCGTTCGGCGTCAGTTTCGGAATCACCGGAACGTCCACCGCCGCCTTGATCGCCGCGGTGATCTCGCGCACCAGCTCCGGATCCTGGCCCATGTCCATGCCGTAGCCCTTCGCATGGGGGCAGGACAGGTTGAGCTCCAGCCCGTCGCCGCAGGGAGCGAGCCGGCGGGCCACGGCGACGTACTCTTCGACGCTTGCGCCGAAGATGGAGATCAGCAGGAATCGGTCGTCCGGCACACGCAACCCGCCCAGCGTTTCGGCCGCCCGCTCGGCGCCCGGGTTGGTCAGCCCCACCGCGTTCACGAAGCAGCCCGGCGCATACTGGGCCAGGATGGGCTCGCGGTAGCCGGCGCGGGGTTCGGGGCCGATGCTCTTGGTGGTCAGCACGCCCACCTCGGGGGCGGCATCGAACACCCGCCGGATGATGTCGGCGGAGCAGGTGACGATGCCGGAGGGGATGGTGAACGGGCCGGAGAGGGTCTTGCCCAGGAACTCGGTTTTCAAGGGGCCCGCGCCGCTGTCCGCTGAACTGGCGCGTTCATTATACCCGCTCAGAGCATGTCCTTCAGCGCGGGCTTGGTGACCTTGCCCATGGCGTTGCGGGGCAGGGCATCGACCACCTTGAGGATCTTGGGGATCTTGTAGGCCGACATGCGCCCGCCGCACCACTCCTTCAGCCGCGCGTGGTCCAGCCGGGCGCCATCCTTCAGCACCACGAAGGCGGCGACCGCCTCGCCCCAGGTCTCGTCCGGGGCGCCGATGACCGCCGCCTCGCCGATCGCCTCGTGGGCGAGCAACGTCCCTTCGATCTCCAGCGCCGACAGTTTGTAGCCGCCCGACTTGATGATGTCCACCGAGGAGCGGCCCATGATGCGGTAGCAGCCGTCCTCCACCACCGCCACGTCGCCGGTGCGGAACCAGCCGTCCCGGAAGCTGTCCCGGGTGGCCTTTTCGTTGTTCCAGTATTCCAGAAACACGCTTTCGCCCTTGACGCGGATCTCCCCCGGAACGCCCTCTTCGGCGACCGGGCGGTCCCGCTCGTCGAACAGCGCCACCTCGACGCCGGGCAGGGGCCGGCCGACGAAGCCGGCGCGGCGCTCGCCGTCGTAGGGATTGGAGATGCCCATGCCGATCTCGGTCATCCCGTAGCGCTCCAGAAGCGTCTGGCCGGTCAGCTCCCGCCACTGCTCGAACAGCTTGACCGGACAGGCGGCCGAGCCCGAGATGTTCAGGCGCATGGCGGCGAAGCCTTGGCGGATCCTCGCCGCCTCGCGCTCATCGAGCGCGTCGAGATGCCGAATGAGCTTGACGTAGACGGTGGGCACCGCCATGAACACGTTGAAGACCCCGTCCGCCACCTGCCGGCAGACCTTCCCGGCATCGAAGCCGGCGAACAGGTGCACGGCGGCGCCGGCCCACAGCCCGCAGCTCAGGATGTTGATGATGCCGTGGATGTGGTGCAGGGGCAGGAACAGGGGGATGGCGTCGTTCTCGGTCCACCGCCAGGCGTCGAGCAGGGCGACGATCTGGGCGCGGATGGTCCGGTGGGTGCTCACCACCCCCTTGGGCCGGCTGGTGGTGCCGCTGGTGAACAGCATCATGGCGCGCCGGTCCGCGTCCACGGCGGGCAGCGTCCCGGCGTCCGCCGCCAGGACGTCGCCGGGCGCCGCGAGCCGCAGGCCCAGCCTGTCGCACAGGGGCTTGAGGCCGTCGTGAAGTCCGGCGTCCGCGATCAGCCGGGCGGCTCCGGCATCGGCCAGATAGCGCTCCAGCTCGGGGGCCGCCGAGGCGGTGTTGAGCGGCACCGCGATGCCCCCGGCCCGCCACACCCCATGCATGACGGCGACGTAGTCGAGGCTGGCCGGCAGCAGGAACGCCACGCGCTCCTCCTCGAGATCCGCCCGGCCGTCCAGCAGGCCGGCGGCCGTACGGTCGATGCGTTCGTTGACCTCGGCGTAGCTGTGCCGGATGTCGCCCTCCACCAGCGCGATGCGTTCGCCGTCCGCGCGCAGGGGCGGGAAAAAACCGGAAGTCACGGCGGCCATTCCGTCTCGTCCTTACGGCCCGGGGAACAGGGCGCTGACCGCGAGGAACAGCACGGACGGCCCGAGCAGGCAGCCGACCCCGGTGTAGAAGGTGGCGGTCATGGCGCCGTAGGGCACCAGTTTCGGGTCGGTGGCGGCCAGCCCAGCCGCCACGCCGCTGGTGGTGCCCATCAGCCCGCCGAACACCATGGCCGAGCCAGGGTTGTCCAAGCCGATGAAGCGGGCCACCAGCGGGGTGCCCACCATCACCAGGATGGACTTGACCAGCCCGGCCGCCACGCTCAGGGTGATCACGTCGCCGCCCGCGCCGACGGCCTCGCCGGTGACGGGGCCGACGATGTAGGTGACCGCGCCGGCGCCGATGGTGGTGATGGCGGCCGCATCGGTGTGGCCGAACAGCACGGCGACGGCGGCGCCGGCCGCGAAGGACGCGGCCACGCCGGCGAAGATGGACGCGACGCCGGCCGCCCCCGCCTTCTTGAGCTCGCCCAGCTTCACGCCGAAGGCGGTGGCGACGATGGCGAAGTCGCGCATCATGCCGCCGCCCATCAGCCCGATCCCGCCCAGCAGGGCGAGGTCCGCCGCGCCGGCGTCGCCGCCGGTGGCGACGCCGCCGTACCAGGCGGCCAGCAGGCCCAGGGCGATGGCGATGGCCGAGCCGTGGATGCGCCCGGCGGTGAGGCGGTCCGCCAGGAAGTAGGACAGCCAGATGGCGGCCCCCACCACGGCGAAGGCCACGATCAGGTTGTTGCGGACGAAGACGGTCTCCAGCAGCTCCATCACCCGTCCTCCCCCGCCGCGCCCGGGGCGCGGCCGATGCGGCTCAGGACCGGCACCAGCGCGAAACTGAGCGCCACCGCGGCCGTCCCCGCCAGCAGGGCCAGCAGGCCGCCATCCACCGCCGCCGCCACATCCTGCCGCGCCGCCATGGCCACGACGATGGGGATGTACATGGCGCTCCAGAACCGCACTCCCGCGGCGGAGGCGCCTTCGGTGAGGGATCTGAAGCGGTCGGAGTCGCCCGCGAATACCAGCAGCAGCATGGCGATGCCCACGCCGCCCACGTTGGCCTCGACGCCGAGCGCGAGCCCCAGCGCCTCGCCGGCGAGCATGCCGAGAAGCAGGCAGGCCGAAAGCAGGGCGACGCCGTACACGATCATGGCCGCAACTCTCCGCGGGTCCGGTCCGGGCGATGGTATGACGG
>CAYSVD010000314.1:0-33977 GCA_964434395.1 uncultured Pseudohongiella sp. | reverse complement strand
CCCTGCTCAGGCTGGAGGCGAGCCTGCTCGAGGATGCCGGGCGCCCCGGACAGGCCATCGAGGCGTTGCGCGAGGGCGCCGAGCGGTTCGCCGGGGACCGGGACCTGGCGCTGCGCCTCGCCCGGCTGCTGCTGAGCGCCGGCGAGCACGAGGAGGCCCGGGCGCGGTTCCAGGCCCTGCTGGACCGGGATCCGCAGGACCGGGAGATGCTGCTCTTCGTCGCCATGGTGGAGATGGAGCTGGAGAACCACGAGGCGGCGGTCGAGGCCTTCACCCGCCTGCTGTCCTTCGACGAGCACGCCGACCGGAGCCGGCTCATGCTCGGCGCGGCGCTCGAGCGCCTCGGGCGGGAGGAGGAGGCCCTCGGGCGTTACCGGGAGGTGCGCGCCGGCGCCCGCGAATTCATGGCGGCGCAGCAGCAGGCCACGCGGCTGGCCATCCGCCTGGGCCGGGCGGACGAGGCCCACGAGCATCTGGCGCGGCTGGCCCGGGGACGGCCCCGGCTGGAGATCCCGTTCGCCACCATGGAGTCGGCCCTGCTGATCCAGGCCGGCCATCCGGAGCGGGCGAAGTCCCTGCTGGACCGGACGCTCAACCGCTATCCCAACGAGACCGAGCTGCTGTTCGCCCGGGTGCTCTACCACGACAGCGTGGACGACGCGGCGGCCTCCGAGCGGGATCTGCGGCGGATCATCCGCATGTTGCCGGAGGACGCCCGGGCCCTCAATCACCTGGGCTACCTGCTGACCGAGCGCACCGCCCGCCACGAGGAGGCGCTGGCGCTGATCGAGCGGGCGATCGCCGTCTCGCCCGACGACCCCGCCATCATCGACAGCTTGGGCTGGGTCCAGTACAAGCTCGGCCGCCACGAGGAGGCCCTGGCCAACCTCGAGCGGGCCTACGCCCTGTTCCCCGACCACGAGGTGGCCTCCCACGTGGGCGAGGTGCTGTGGACGATGGGCCGGCGGGAGGAGGCCGCCCGCATCTGGCGCGAGGCGCTGGACGCGCGCCCCGACAGCGAGCTGCTCCGGGCCGTGATCGAGCGCTTCCGGCCGGAGGGCTAGCGGGTGCCCCTCCCCTCCGGCGCGCGCCGCGCCGTCCCCGCCGTCCTCGCCGCGCCGCTGCTCTTCGCCTGCGCCGCGGCCCCGCCGCCGGACGAGGGCGGAACCGCCTGGACCAGCCGGCGCGCCTCCCTGCAGGCCCTCGACAGCTGGCAGCTGCGCGGGCGGGTGAACGTGCGCTACGACGACGAGTCCCACACGCCGCGGATCCGGTGGCGGCAGGACCGGGAGCGCTACACGATCCGCCTGTGGGGCGCCTTCAACGCCGGCGCCGCGCGGATCGAGGGGGGGCCGGACGGGGTCACGATGGAGCAGGCGGGCGAGACGCTGACCGCCGACAGCCCCGAGGCGCTGATCCTGGACCGGCTGGGCTACGAGCTGCCGGTCTCGCGCCTTAAGTACTGGGTGCGGGGCCTGCCGGCGCCGGACGCCCGCGCCGCGCTGGACTTCAACGCGCTGGACCAGCTGGCCGGCCTGCGGCAGGACGGCTGGACCGTCCGCTACGGCGATCCCCGCCGCTACGGGACGGTGGCGCTGCCGCGGCGGGTGGAGGTGACGCGCCCGCGCGGCGACGTGCGCCTGCGCTTCGTCGGGCTGGACTGGACCGTCGGCGACGGCGCCGGGCGATGAGCGGCCCGCCCCGCCGCTGGCTGGCGCCGGCCAAGCTCAACCTGTTCCTGCACGTCACCGGCCGCCGCGCCGACGGCCGCCACGAGCTGCAGACCCTCTACCGGCTGCTGGACCACGGCGACACCCTGGAGATCAGCGCCGACCGCAGCGGGACGCTGGCCCTGCATCTGGCCGAGGGCTCGCCCGTCACCGACATCCCGATGGACGACAACCTGATCCTGCGGGCCGCGCGGGCCCTGCGCGGGTTGGCGGGAGATCCCGCCCTCGGCGCCGCCGTCGTCCTCACCAAGCGCATCCCCCCCGGCGCGGGGCTGGGCGGCGGCAGCAGCGACGCCGGGGTGGCGCTGGCCGCCCTGAACCGCCTGTGGGGACTGGGGCTGTCCCCGGAGCGGCTGGCGGAGCTCGCGCTGCCGCTGGGCGCCGACATCCCCGCGTTCGTGCACGGGCGCACCGCTTGGGCCGAAGGGGTCGGCGAGCGGCTGGAGCCGGTGCGGCTGCCGCCCGCCTGGTACCTGGTGGTCGTCCCGCCCTGCCGGGTGCCAACCGGCGAGGTGTTCGCGGACCGGGGTTTGACACGCAAGGCCGCGCCCGTCACAATGGCGGAATTCCTGGCGGGCGGGACCCGCAACGACTGCGAGCCGGTCACGCGCCGGCGCTGGCCCGAGGTGGACCGGGCCTTGGCTTGGCTGTCGCGCCACGCCGAGGCCCGGATGAGCGGGACCGGCGGCGCCGTGTACGCCGGCTTCGACGGCGCGGCCCGCGCCCGGGAACTGCTGGACCGGCTGCCGGAGGGCATGGGCGGTTTCGTCGCGGCGGGGCTCGATGCCCTGCCGCACGCGTCCGCGGCGGACTAAGCGGCAGGCTCAGCTGGGGTGTCGCCAAGTGGTAAGGCACAAGGTTTTGATCCTTGCATTCGTTGGTTCGAATCCAGCCACCCCAGCCATACACCGGACGCGGCGGAGGCGCCGGCCGTCATCACCCGTCGGAGCGGAAGCGTGGCGACCAACTTGATGGTGTTCAGCGGCAACGCCAATCCGGCGTTGGCGAGCGCCATCGCGCGGCACATCGGCGTGCCGCTGGGCGGCGCCGACATCGGCCGGTTCAGCGACGGCGAGGTGTCGGTGGAGCTGAACGAGAACGTCCGCGGCAAGGACGTCTTCGTGATCCAGCCGACCTGCGCGCCGACCAACGACAGCCTGATGGAGCTGCTGCTGATGGCCGACGCCCTGCACCGGGCCTCGGCCAACCGGATCACCGCGGTGGTCCCCTACTACGGCTACGCCCGGCAGGACCGCCGGGTGCGCTCGGCGCGGGTGGCCATCAGCGCCAAGGCGGTGGCCGACATGATCATCGCCGTCGGCATCAACCGGGTGCTGACGGTGGACCTGCACGCCGAGCAGATCCAGGGCTTTTTCAGCATCCCGGTGGACAACGTGTACGGCTCGGCGCTGATGACCGAGGACGCCGAGCGCCAGGGCCACGACGACCTGGTGGTGGTGTCGCCGGACGTGGGCGGCGTGCTGCGGGCGCGGGCGGCCGCGAAGCAGCTGAACGTGGACCTCGCCATCATCGACAAGCGGCGGCCCACCGCGAACGAGGCGCAGATCATGAACATCATCGGCGACGTGGCCGGGCGCTGCTGCATGATCGTCGACGACATGGTGGACACGGCCGGCACGCTGTGCGGGGCGGCGGCGGCCCTCAAGGAGCAGGGGGCGAAGCGGGTGGTGGCCTACTGCACCCATCCGATCCTGTCCGGGCCGGCCATCGAGAACATCGAGCGTTCGACGCTGGACGAGCTGGTGGTGACCGACACCATCCCGCTGGACGAGGCGGCGAGGCGGTGCCGGCGCATCCGGCAGCTGTCCATGGCGAAGCTGCTGGCCGAGTCCATCCGGCGGGTCAGCAACGAGGAGTCCATCAGCGCGATGTTCGACAACACTTGACCTAAGAAGGAGGATCCAGCGATGTCAGCGCAGGAATTCGAGCTCGATGCGAGCGTCAGGACCGGCTCCGGCAAGGCCGAATGCCGCCGGCTGCGCCGGCTGCGCGGCGCCGTCCCCGCCGTGCTCTACGGCGGCGGACAGGATCCGGTGTCCCTGAGCATCGCCCACAAGGACATCGCCCGGGCGACGGAGAACGAGGCCTTCTTCTCCCACGTCGTCACCCTGAACATCGACGGCAGGAAGGAGCAGACGGTCATCAAGGCCCTGCAGCGCCATCCCGCCCGGCCGTTCATCCTGCACGCCGATTTCCAGCGGGTGCGGATGGACCGGCCGATCCACGTCAAGGTGCCGATCCACTTCATCAACGAGGACAAGTGCGTCGGGGTCAAGACCGGCGGCGGCAACATCCTCAAGACCCTGAACGAGATCGAGGTGCTGTGCCTGCCGAAGGACCTGCCGGAGTTCATCGAGGTCGACATGCAGGAGATCGGCGTGGGCGAGTCGGTCCACCTGTCGGACATCGCCCTGCCCGCGGGAGTGACCAGCGTCGCCCTGTCCCACGGCGAGGAGAGCGACCTGTCGGTCGCCATCGTCCAGGCCAAGCGCGGCGGCGCCGACGAGGACGAGGCGGATGCGGCGGGCGCGGCGGCGGAAGGCGCCGACGGGGACGCGCCGGCCGACGGGACTCCGGCCGGCGGCGGCGACAAGGAGTCCGGCGGCGGCGGGTCCTGAGCCGGGGCGGCATGGCGGCGGCCGCGCTGAAGCTCGTCGTGGGCCTGGGCAATCCGGGTTCCGAGCACCGGGACAACCGCCACAACGCCGGCGCGGCGTTCGTGGACCGGCTGTGCCGGGAGCACGGCGGCGCCCTGCGCCGCGAGCGCCGCTGCCACGGCGCGACGGCCGGGGCGCGCATCGGGGACGTCCCGGTGCGGCTGCTGGTTCCCGCCACCTTCATGAACGACAGCGGCAGGGCGGTGGCGGCGGCGCTGGGCTATTACCGGATCGATCCCTCCGACATGCTGGTGGCCCACGACGAGATCGACTTCGACGCCGGCGTGGTCCGCCTGCGCTGCGGCGGCGGCCACGGCGGCCACAACGGACTGCGCGACATCATCGGCGCGCTGGGCGGGAAGCGGGACTTCCGCCGGCTGCGCATCGGCGTGGGCCACCCGGGCGAGAAATCGAAAGTGACCGGCCACGTCCTGAGCGACCCGGCGCCCGGGGAGGCCCGGGCCATCGGAGACGCGTTGGACCGGGCCGTCGCCGTGATGCCGCTCGCCGCGCGCGGCGACTGGGAGGCGGCGATGCGCCGGCTGCACGCCGCCGGGGGGCCGCCGTGACCGTGCGCTGCGGCATCGTGGGCCTGCCCAACGTCGGCAAGTCGACCCTGTTCAACGCCCTGACCCGGGCGGGCGCCGCGGCGGAGAACTTCCCGTTCTGCACCATCGAGCCCAACGCGGGCGTGGTGACGGTGCCGGACGGCCGGCTCGAGGCCCTGGCCGGCATCGTGGCCCCCCAAAGCGTGATCGCGGCCACCGTCGAGTTCACCGACATCGCCGGGCTGGTGGCGGGCGCCTCCGAGGGCGAGGGCCTGGGCAACCGCTTCCTCGCCAACATCCGCGAGTGCCACGCCATCGCTCATGTGGTGCGGTGCTTCGACGACGGCAACGTCGTCCACGTCGCCGCCGCCGTCGATCCGGCGGCCGACATCGAGACCATCAACACCGAGCTGGCGCTGGCGGACCTGCAGACGGTGGAGAAAACCCTCGACCGGCTGCGGCGCGTCGCCAACAGCGGCGACCGGGACGCCCGGCGGCAGGTCGAGGCGCTGGAGAAGGTCCGCGCGCATCTGGACGAGGCGCGGCCGGCGCGCACCCTGGAGCTGGCGAAGGAGGAGCGCGAGACGCTGGCGCCGATGCACCTGCTGACCGCCAAGCCCGTGATGTTCATCGCCAACGTGCACGAGGACGGCTTCGACGGCAACCCGCATCTCGACGCGGCGCGGGAGGCCGCCGCCCGGGAGCGGGCGCCGCTCGTGGCGCTGTGCAACAAGCTGGAGTCGGAGATCGCCGAGCTGGACGAGGCGGAGAAGCCGGAGTTCCTCAAGGGCCTCGGCATGGAGGAGCCGGGACTGGACCGGGTGATCCGCGCCGGCTACCGCCTGCTGGGGCTACACACCTTCTTCACCGCCGGCGAGAAGGAGGTGCGCGCCTGGACCGTGCGCGCGGGCGCCGCCGCGCCGGAGGCCGCCGGCGTCATCCACAGCGATTTCGAGCGGGGCTTCATCCGCGCCGAGGTGGTCGCCTACGAGGACTTCGTCGCCGGCGGCGGCGAAAGCGGCGCCCGCGAGGCGGGGAAGTGGCGGCTGGAGGGCAAGGACTACGTCGTCCGGGACGGCGACGTCATCCATTTCCGCTTCAACGCCTGAGCCTTCCGCGCGCGGCATCGCCGGACTTTGTCCGCCCGCCGCGGGTGTGCCACACTCGCCCGGCGGCCGCCGCCGCCGGAACCCAGGAGAGACGCCATGCCCATACGCAAAACCGCCGCCGCCCTGCCGGCCGCCGCCCTGCTGGCCGCCGCCGCGGCGGCCCAGACGGACTACGGCGCGGCCGTGGACGAGGCCCGGCTGGCCGCCGCCTACGGCGAGGCCTCGTCCTGGCTGAGCTACGGACGGACCTACGACGAGCAGCGCTACAGCCCGCTGGACCAGATCAACCGCGGCACGGTCGGACGGCTGGGGCTCGCCTGGTACGCCGACATGGACACCAGCCGCGGACAGGAGGCCACTCCGGTGGTGGCGGACGGGGCCCTGTACGTGAGCACCGCCTGGAGCATGGTCAAGGCCTTCGACGTCGCCACCGGCGAGCCCCTGTGGGACTACGACCCGCGGGTCGACCGCGCCAAGGGCAACGACGCCTGCTGCGACGTGGTCAACCGGGGCGTGGCGGTCTGGAACGGCAAGGTGTTCGTCGGCGCGCTCGACGGGCGGCTGGTGGCGCTGGACTCCAGGACCGGGCGGGTGGTCTGGGAGACGGAGACGGTCGACCGGTCCCTGCCCTACACCATCACCGGCGCGCCGCGGGTGGTCCGCGGCAAGGTGCTGATCGGCAACGGCGGCGCCGAATACGGGGTGCGCGGCTACGTGTCCGCCTACGACGCCGAGACCGGCGAGCTGGCCTGGCGCTTCCACACCGTGCCCGGCGACCCCGCGGAGGGCTTCGAGAGCGACGTGATGGCGGCGGCGGCCGAGACCTGGAACGGCGAATGGTGGCGGCTGGGCGGCGGCGGCACGGTCTGGGACGCCATGGCCTACGATCCCGGGCTGGATCTCTTGTACATCGGGACCGGCAACGGCTCGCCCTGGAACCAGGCGATCCGCAGCCCCGGCGGCGGCGACAACCTGTTCCTCGCCTCCATCGTGGCGCTGGACCCGGACGACGGCTCCTACCGCTGGCACTACCAGACCACGCCGGGGGAGACCTGGGACTACACCGCCACCCAGCACATCATGCTGGCGGACCTCGAGATCGACGGCGCGCCGCGCCGGGCGCTGATGCAGGCGCCGAAGAACGGCTTCTTCTACGTGCTGGACGCCGCGACCGGCCGGCTGATCTCCGCGGAGAGCTACACGCCCGTCAGCTGGGCGAGCCACGTGGACCTGGCCACCGGCCGCCCGGTGGAGGTCCCCTCCGCCCGCTTCGAGCGCACCGGGCAACCGGCCGTCGTGGTGCCGGGGCCGCTGGGCGGGCACAATTGGTACCCCATGGCCTACAGCCGGGACACCGGCCTGGTGTACATCCCGGTCACCGAGAATTTCATGGGCTACGTGGCCGATGCCGAATTCGTGCCCAACCCGACCGGCTGGAACACCGGGGTGGACTTCCGCCGCGGGATGGAGCTGCTGCTCGACGGGCGGCCGACGCCGCCCCGGACCTCCGCGCTCGTGGCCTGGGATCCGGTCGCGCAACGGGAGGTCTGGCGGGCGAGCCATCGCGTCAGCTCCGGCGCGGCGGGCGCGCTGGCCACCGGCGGCGGCCTGGTGTTCCAGGGCAACCGCTCCGGCGAGTTCGTCGCCTACCACGACGCCACCGGGGAGCGGCTGTGGGCCGGGCCGACCCAGGCGGGGGTGATGGCGGCGCCCGCCACCTTCACGGTGGACGGCCGGCAGCACATCGCGCTGCTGGTCGGCTCCCCCACCCTGCCGGAGGGCGCCGGCGCCGCCGCCACGGGCGCCTCCGACAACAACTCGCGGCTGCTGGTGTACCGGCTGGACGGGCGGGCGCGACTGCCGGCCGCGCCGGCGCGGGCGGACGCCGAACCGATGCGGCCCGAGATCCCGCGGTCCGACGCGCCCCGCGAGACCATCGCGCGGGGCGAGCGCGTCTACGAGCGCAACTGCAGCGTCTGCCACGGGCCGATGGCCTTCGCGACCCGGCCCGACATCTATCCCGACCTGCGCATGAGCGGGCGGCTGGGCGACCCGCGGCGCTGGCACGACGCGGTGATCGGCGGCGAGCTGGAGGCCGGCGGCATGATGTCGTTCGAGGACGTCATCGAGGAGGCGGACGCGGAGGCCGTCCGGGCCTACGTGATCAGCCAGGCCAACCTGTTCTGACGGGCGCCCGCGACGGGCGCCGACGGGCGCTTAGTCTTTTGACATTCCGGGACGCCGCCGCCACAATGGGGGGGCGGTCCCGGACGGATCCGGGGATCGTCGGCTATGTAGCTCAGTCGGTTAGAGCACAGCATTCATAATGCTGGGGTCGCTGGTTCAAGTCCAGCCATAGCTACCAGCTCGCTTCGCGGGAACAACAACAATGACCGATCTCGATCCGGCGCTCGACGGCGGCATCCCCGCCCCGGAGCGCCCCGGCGATGCCCCGCCGCCGGCCGCGGGCGGACTGACGGAGCGCCTCGTCGCCCGGCTGCTGCCCTACCCGAGGCCCCGCCTGCTCCTGATTCTGTGGGCCGGCGGGATGCTCGGAACCTACATCTTCTCCATCCCGCTCGCCCTGTTCGACCCGGACTACTACTCCGTGCTCGTTCCGGAATTGCCGGACGACATGTCGTTGCCCGTAGCGTTCTTTGTGTTGGTGCTCGCGGCGCCGGTGCTGGAAACGATGGTTTTCCAGTGGGGCCTGTTGATGCTGACGAGGCGCATCACGCAAAGCTTCGCGGGCTCGAACAGTTGGCTGCCCGCTCTGCTGGCCAGCGCCATGCTTCATGCGAGCATCGGATTTTTCGACGGCGACACCGTCTGGCTGGGGCTGTTGGTCGTGCTGCAGACCTTGCCCTTGACCCTCGCGCTTTCCCTGCTCGCGGTCGTCGAGCGCGAGCGGGAGGGGGGACGCCCGGTCATGGCGGTCATTCTGCTGAACGCCCTGACCAAGCTCTATGTCTTTGTGCAAATCGCGCTCTATCAAATCCCGGCATGACGGTCTCGACGACGGTTCCGCGAGGACGCTTCCGCCGCGGACGACGGAGCGGCGGGACCGTTCCGTCCTGACAACCCGCCGCCCGCCGACGCCCGAACCCGAGATAGGCCAATGACCCGCCTGATCGACCGATTGCTTCGATACCCGAGACTGGGACTGATCCTGGTCGTTTTCGTCGTCACCGAGATCGTGTCCTTGGGCGTCTCGCATCTGCTTTACCTCCTTGATCCGGAAAGCGTCCTGGCTGCGGATGCCGCCATGTCGGAGCTGCTCCCTGCGTCGCTGATTGGACAGTTCATAGCAATGGTGCTTATAGCGCCGATGGTTGAAACGCTGATGTGCCAATGGTTTCTGCTGTTGCTGGCGAAGGAGTTCACGCGGAAAATAGCGAAGTCGGACAGCTGGACGCCGGCCTTCCTGATCAGCAGCCTGACTTTCGCGGGCGTGCACTTTTTCAACTACGGCGACGCCCGGCTCGGGCTTTTGCATGTCGCGGGGGTGCTGTTCGCCGCTTTCGCGTTCTCGCTGGTCGCGATCCTCGAGCGGGAACGGGAAGGCGGGAACCTCATCATGGTGGTTTTCCTGATGCATGCCGCGCACAACCTCTTGGTCTTCGTGGACGACCTGCTCTTTCAGCTCCCTACAGGGTGAAGCGGGCGGGCCGCGGGAGATGCGGGCATCCCGACATGCATTGCGACGATTCCGGCCCCACGTCCTTCACGCCCCTTCCTCGCCGACCGACCACTTCGGATGACAAATGACCGGCATCATCTATCAGCTGGTTCAATACTCCAAACCGCGGCTAGTTCTAGGCCTGTGGCCGTCGGGGCGGCGACCGCATCCCTGGTTCGACTTCTCGCCTCGGAGCGTTTTCCTTGCGATGGAGCCTTTGCCCAAGTCGTTTCCTGAGTCGTTTCTCGACCGGATATGGAATACGACGGCCATCATCTTGGCGATTGAAACGATTTTTTCAATAGGCTTTGCTGTTTCTGATAACGGCGGCAACGCAATAACCCGTTCGACCCAACAGTTGGACGCTCGCTTTCCTGATCAACGGCCTGTTTTCCGCAGCGTCCCATGTCGTCGTCGGCCAAGACGGCTCCCTCGCCCTTCTGAGGGTTTTGCCGCCCCAGCCCGCCGCCTTCGCGCTTTTCCTGCTCACCATCGTCGAGTACAAAAGAAAGGCGGCCACTCCACTCTCATGACGGTTTTTGGGCCGGCGCCCCGCATGAACTCACCGAGTCTACAATCGTCCAGCTCCTTTCCCTCGCCACATGATCCCGACGACGATTTATGATGAGGAGACGGCCATGCCCACTCTGACGGCGGCACGCCAAGTCAAACCTCTCGTGCTACGGTGTGGCCTCACTGCGAAAAACCTGAGGCAATAGCTATGCAGACAGCACAAGATCCCCAACGCTACGTTGCGGCGATCCGTAAAAGCAACCTTACAATCCACGACCCAATAGAAATAGGCGACCCGGATCTTTGGATACCGTCGTCCGATCTGCAGAGCCTGTTGAACAGTGGGTTGCGGGGGGATTCCTTGGGCGGTCTTCCGCTACGGACACGATCCAAGGCGGTAAAGCAAAAAGTTTGCGAAATTCTTGGCTATCCGACGCCACCTTCATTTCCCAGAGTGCGCCCTCGGTTCCCCGGCCAACTATTTGACATATACACTCAAAAATCCGATAATCTCCAGATATGGAATGAGGATATCGTTCCATCAAGGCGATATGTAATTGTCCGCATCTCGAATGATGGCATCATCGTAGGCGTCAAGGTCGTGACCGGCGATGTGCTGGCTCGGCTGGACACGACTGGGACGCTGACCAAGAAACATCAGGCGCGGGTTGTCCCGGGACCATCAAACACGGAGCTGCTGACCGCTGAAGATACCAGCGCCGTCATGCCTTTTGTAAAAAAGAACGTCGTTCTAGGTAAAACCGATCTCCCTACAAGCCATCCCGTCGCTGGCGAATTGCTCCCCATAAGTGAAATTTTCGGAAAATTGAGTTCACTCGTCGAAACCAAATTGCCCGACCCCGGGGCCGACCAGGAAAGAAGCCGGGGAGCAGCCCTTCACCTTCTCGTGTGCAAGACCCTCGGTTACGAAAGCTGTCCGGACGACGGCCGGTTCCCCGACATTCGCCATCAGTTGCTTGAAATGAAACTGCAAACATCTCGGGTCATCAACCTCGGAATCGTCCGCCCGGACAGCCGTGAGGCGCTTGATATTACAACCATTGGCGCTGGTCGGATCAGGCACTGCGACGTGCGGTATGCGATTTTTTATGGCGTCACCGACAGGAGCAACATCACGTTGACCCATTTTTTCATGAGCACAGGGGAAGGGTTCTTCGACCGGTTTCCCGAGTTTCAGAGCAAAGAGTCAAACAGAAAACTCCAATTGCGTCTGCCCGGAGACTTTTTCAGCGGTTAGCCCAAAAGCATCCCATACAAGCATGTCCAGATCCTTTGCAAGCGAGGATCCTGCGCGGGACGGAACGCGATCATAGACGGATCGCACGGTGTTTATGATTTTCTTTCCGATGGATCCCGCCGGGTCCGGCAGTGGAAAATTTTTCACGTATTGCGTCATGAACCGGCGGCGACCGGCATACAGCTTGTTGTGGAAACGGCAATCGTAAAATCGCTCGATGAATGTCGAGTTCGCAACGGCCAGCGCCAGCCACAGCAGATCCTCATTCCCGTTCTTTCCTGCCGCCATCCAGTAGCAGTCCCCATTCACGATCGTCCCGTCCCTATCCATCCAAAAAACGGGCTTTTCGGATATATCGCGAAAAACCAGTTTGGGCCTCTCCCACGCGCCTGGATCCTGAGGCACCCAGATTTCATACCACTCGCGCCCCGCCCTGACGACATACCCGCGCTTCGACAGAATGCCGCGATGTTCCTCAAGGTACGCCTTCGCGGCCGGAAACCTCTTCAGTTCGACAGCCCTGGCCTTCCCGCCGACCGTCTCGTGGGGATACAGAATCTCCCGCCGGAATTCGGATGCCAGAGCCTTGAAGCGTCGCCCGACATGATGCGTCGCGACCGGTCTCAACAACTCGGGGCGCTTGCCGGGCAACTCGTTCCAGTCCGATCGGATAAACACCTTGTCCGCGCATGTTTTCACGCCGACCCGGATTTTCCCGATGTCCCCGAACACGCCCCATGTGCGGCTTTCCACAACAGCCAGCCAAGCATCGATCTCGTCCGTGGCCGCTCGCCAGACTCCATCCGCCGTGCCGCCGCTGTCCAGCTTCCCGTGCCGCACCCTGAACCGGCGCCCGTCCCGGACCTTGACCACGCCCTCTCTTGACAGGGCATCCACTGGCCCGGCCGCCGCGCCGTCGGCGGCATCCTTCGTTTCGTATATGGAGGTGAACAGGGGACGGTCCGAACCGTTCGCGCCGCTGCCTTCGACCAGCAACACGCAGGGCAGAACCGCCGCGTCGAAAAGCTTCGTGTCGCCAAGATCCCATATGTGCCTGATGTTGAACCGCTCCAGCATCTGGCGGCGCAGGGATGCTCCGGATTTCGTGGTCATGAACCGGTTCGACACGATGATCCCGGCAACGCCTTCCGGCTTCAGCGCCTTCGCCATGCCGAGGACGAATGCGTGATACAGATCGACTCGCCCGGTCAAGCCGAACCGAAGGGCCAGCGAACGCGCCTGTCCCGCGCCCATAATCTGAGTGCGTACATATGGAGGATTCGCGATGATCAGATCGCAACGCGGAATGGATTCGCCGGAAAATTTCCGGCGCGTTGAGGGTTCTCCCGCTTCCGGCGCGAACTCCAGAAAATCTCCCTCGGCAAACCGAACCGGGACGGACGGGAACGATTTGCCGATTCTCGCCCTAGCGGCCCGCAACGCCCGTCGATCAGTCTCGAAGCCGAACACCTTGACCCGTCTGCGGACTCCGACATCCATGTTGGCCAGTGCGCCGAGCAACAACTCGCCGCGACCGACCGCCGGATCAAGCAGGTGAACCGGCCCTTTGCCGGGAAGGAAGCGAGCTCCGGCGACAACCTGCCGCGCGACGAAATCGGCCAGCGCCTTGGGGGTGTACGCGACCCCCCCGGCTTTCGCCGCGGCGACCGCCGAGTAGCGGCTCCCCGCACCCTTTTTCAGCAGTGCTTCCATCGCGCTTAATCGTCTATATTATAATGGGTGTGCCCGGCCCCGTGCGGACCACGTCGCCGAAGAAGCATAACATAACGATCTTGATGCGCGGAATTTCCCTCCGCCGCCGGACATCCCGGACAATTCAATGAACGGCATCATCGACCGGCTGCTTCGACACTCGTGTTTGCGGCTGATCCTTGTTTTGTGGATCGCCGCGTTTGCCGCGGCCACCGCGATCACCGAACTGACCCGTCTCCTCGACCCGGCAGGCTTCGATGCGGTGAACGCCTTGCCCGAACCGCTCGCCGACCTGCCGCCGGCCGGTCTGTTCGCGGCGGTGGTGGTCGCGGCGCCGGTCATCGAGACGCTGATTTTTCAGTGGGGTCTGCTGATGCTGGCCCGAAAAGCCACGCAATGGACCGCGAAATCGGACAGCTGGATGCCCGCCTTTCTGGTCAGCAGCCTGGTCTTCGCGGCGGTCCACGGCCTCGGGTACGACGATGCCCGGCTCGGCCTGTTGCGGGTGCTTCCCATCCTGCCTCTTTCCCTCGCGCTTTCCCTGCTTGCGGTCGTCGAGCGCGAGCGGGAGAAGGGAGGGCGCCCCGTCGTCGCGGTCTGCGCCCTGCACGCCCTGAACAACCTCTTCGTGTTCGCGCTGCTCGCCCTCTTCCCGGAAGAGTGATCCGGAAGAGCGGCTCCCGTCCGGCGGACGCGGACGGCGGACCGTCCGCGCCGCCGCCTACATCGACCGGCTGACGGCGAGGTCCTTGATCGGCCGCTTCTCGCCGGCGCCGATGGTGAGGAGATCCCAGAACAGCAGCAGCAGGCCGGCGGCGGTCACCACGCCGAACGCCATGCGCCACTCCATCGCCTGCCTGAACCAGGGCCGCATCTGTCCCTCGAAATAGGCCTGCCAGTCCGAGCCGCCGACGGCGCGCTCGATGAACGACTGCTCGTAGCCGGCGATCAGCAACGCGATCGTCATGCCCATCACCCCGACGCTCAGCAGGGTCAGCGCCCATTTCCACTTCCAGCCGCCGTCCGCCAGGCCGTCCGACATCCACACGTCGCCCCGCGCCTTCTGCAACGCGATGTAGACGAAGGCGATCACGATGGTCGCGTAGGCGCCGAAGAAGGCCAGATGGCCGTGGGACGCCGTCCACTGGGTGCCGTGGGTGTACAGGTTGATCTGCGGCAGGGTGTGGATGAAGCCCCACACCCCGGCGCCCAGGAAGTTGCCGAAGGCGTGGGCGATCAGCCACGCCAGCGCCGGATGGTTGTTGCTGCGGAAGCCGTGGCGGCCCGTGTCGTAGATGGAGTGCACCACCATCGCCACCAGCGGGATCGGCTCCAGCGCCGAGAAGAAGCCGCCCACCGCCAGCCAGTACTCCGGGGTGCCGATCCAGAAGTAGTGGTGGCCGAGGCCCAGGATGCCGGAGCCGAACATCAGGGCGACCTCGATGTACAGCCAGGTGGTGACGATGCGGCGCGACGCGCCCAGGGTCTTCATCAGGCCCCAGGCCATGATGCAGCCCACCAGCACCTCCCAGGTCGCCTCCACCCACAGGTGGATCACCCACCACCACCAGTACTGGTCGATCGAGATGTTGGTGGTGTACACCATGCCGGCCAGGTAGAGGCCGGCCAGCGCGATCAGGTCCAGCACCAGCGTGCCGGCGATGCCGCTCCACTTGCCCTTCATGAACGTCGCGGTCACGCTGTAGAAGAAGGCCAGCATGCAGGCCACGATGCCCCAGTCCGCCCAGCGCGGCGCCTCGATGTACTCGCGCCCCTCGTTGATGAACCAGATCGAGGCCGGCGTGCCGGGTCCGGTCTGCACCAGCAGGTAGACGGCGACCACCACGGCCACCGCGCCGCTCAGCACCCAGAAGGTGGCGTTGGCCAGCGCCGCGCCCTGCAACGGCACGCCCGCCTCGTCCTCTATCAGCCAGTAGACCGAGCCCATGAACCCGAACAGCATCCAGACGATCATGGCGTTGATGTGCACCATGCGGTTCACGTTGAAGTCCAGCACGCCGTGCAGGAGGTCCGGGTACAGGAACTGGAGCCCCGCCAGCAGGCCGAAGGCGATCTGGGCCAGGAACAGCGCCATGGCGACGGAGAAGTACTTCATCGCCAGCCGCTGGCCGGCGTTCAGCCGTCCGGCGGCCCGGGTCTCGCTCTCGGCCGCCGGAACGGGGGTGTCGATGCTGATGTCCGTCATGACTGGTCTCCTCCCTGCGGCAGGGTCTCGAAGCCGTATGGAAATCCGTTGGTGTTGATCGCCGACATCCATTTCAGGTAGGCCATCACGCCGCGCGCCTCATCCTCGGTCAGGCCCATGTCCGGCATGCGCCGGCCGCTGCCGTAGGTGCGGGCGTTGCCCTCCGGATCCATCAGAAACGCGAACATGAGCCGCTCCCGGAACTCCTCGTTGCCCCAGCCGCGGTCGAGCCACGCCTTGGTCAGGTCGGGCGCGTAGTAGGCGCCGTTGCCCAGCAGGGTGTGGCAGTTCATGCAGTTCTTGGCCTGTATCGTGAGCTTGCCCAGGTTGACCAGCTCCCGCGCCCGCTCCTCGTCCAGCATCTCCCCGAACAGCGGCGCCTCGCCGCCGATCACCGGCCTGTAGCGGTCCTCCTCGGCATCCAGGACGTAGTCGATGCGTTGGTTGATCACCGAATAGGCCGGCACCCGGTCGGTGCCGGCCTGGATCACCGACAGGGAGTGGAAGGTGAGGACGATCAGCACCACGAACATGAATGCGGTGATGAACACGGCGGCCTTGCGCCACCAGTCCTCCCGCGCCCACCAGGGCTGGGTGTCTGCGTTCATTGTCTTGCCTCCTGCTGCCGCGCCGGTTCGGCGGGCGCCGCGTGGGTCGCCACCGACAGGTGCCAGATGAAAAGCGGGGCGGCGTAGTAGCCGGCCAGCAGCACGGCGACCAGCGCCAGCCACCACCCGGACAGCTCCAGCGCCCAGGCCAGCATGCCAGCGCCGGCGACGACGCCCCCGTAGGAAAGATGGGCCAGCGCCGGCCACAGGGGCCGGGGGCCGAGACGGCCCAGAGTCAGGAACAGGGCGTACATGCCGCCGCACACCACGATCACCGCGGCGGAAAGGGTCGCCAGCAACAGCACCCGCAGCTCGGTCTCCACGTCACGCCCGCTCCTTAAGCCCGACGCCGGGACTGTACCAGCCGCCTCCGGCGCCTGGCAAGCCCCTGTTGCCGCCCTGTTGCCGCCCCCTTCGACGCGGGTCAACCTTCCGGCGGCCCCCCGTCCGGGACGCCCAGGCGCTCCCGGTAGTGCGCCGCCAGCTCCTCCCAGCCGTAGTCCGCGGCGCCCCGGCCCAGCATGGGGCGGATGTCGAAGACCTCGCCGTCCAGCCGCCGGGCCAGCAGGTCCAGGCACATGTGCCAGCCGGCCGCCGCCGCGGCCAGCGTCGCGGGGTCCGGCAAGGCGTGGCGCAGCGTCAGGCGGGAGCCGCCGGCGGCCGGAGCCAGCTCCCAGCGCAGGACGCCTCCGGCCCAGTCGTACTCCAGCGCCCGCTCCGCCGCCGCCTCGCGCACGGCGCAGTCGTAGCGGGCCGGCTCGGCGTCGTAGTTCATGGCGAAGACGACCGGCCCGGGGGCGTCCAGGTCGCGGGAGGGGGTGAAGGGCTTCCAGCCGGGGATCCGCCGCGCCTCGGTCAGCGCCGCCCACACCGCCGCCGTCCCGTGGCCGAGCTCCCGGGCGAACAGCAACGTCGCGCCGCCGTCCGGACCCGCCTCGGCGGAGACCTCGTGCGCGGTCGGGCTGGGGGTGTAGTCCTCAGGACGCATGGACGCCTCGCGGCCGGGCCGCGGCGGAGTATAGCGCGGGCCGGGCCGGGCGTGGACTTCCGCGCGGCGAGCGGGCTATGCTCGCCCCCCGACCTTCCCGCCGAGGCGCGCCATGAACCTTCGACCGTCCATCGCCCTGTTGCTGCCGCTGCCGCTGACCTTCTGCTCCCCGGAGTCCGGCGCGCCGGCGGACAGCGCCGTCCCCGAATACGCCGTCGAGGACTTCATGAACAGCGTCGACTACAGCGGAGCCAGCTTTTCGCCCGACGGCTCCCGCATCCTGGTCAGCCACAACGGCAGCGGCATCTTCAACGCCTACGCCGTCGCGGCGGACGGCGGCGGCGAGGAGCGCCTGACCCACTCGACCACCGACGCCATCGTCGCCCTGTCCTGGTTTCCGGACGACGAGCGCTTCCTCTACACGGCCGACCAGGGCGGCGACGAGTTGAACCACGTCTACGTGCGCGAGACCGACGGCCGCGTGGTCGACCTGACGCCGGGCGAGAACCTCAAGGCCCAGTTCGCCGGCTGGTCCGGCGACTACCGCTCCTTCTACATCCAGACCAACGAGCGGGATCCGCGCTTTTTCGACGTGTACCGCCACCGGGTGGCCGAGGGCTATCCGCGGGAGATGGTCTACCAAAACGACGAGGGCTTCTTCCCGGGCGGCCTGTCGCCCGACGGGCGCTGGCTGGCGCTGGTCGAGGTCCGCACCACCAACGACAACAACCTGTACGCGCAGGACCTGATCGACGGGACGCGGGTGGACGTCACGCCCCATGAGGGGGACGTCAACTCCGCGCCGAGCGACTTCTCGCCGGACAGCCGCTGGCTGTACTACACCACGGACCAGGACAGCGAATTCCAGCATCTGATGCGCCACGAGCTCGCCACCGGCCGGAAGGAGCCGGTGCTGTCCATGGACTGGGACATCTCCTACGGCGTCTTCTCCCGGGGGGGCGGCTACCTGACGGTGGCCGCCAACGTGGACGCGCGCACCGAGCTGCGGCTGTTCGACGCGGACACCATGGAGCCGGTCGCCGCGCCGCGGGTCGAAGGCGCCGACGTCACCTTCGCGGTCTTCTCCCGGGACGACGCGCGCATGGCCGTGTACGGCAGCGGCAGCCGCTTCCCCAGCGACCTGTTCGTGCACGAGCTCGGCGGCGACGCGCCCGCGCGGCGCCTGACGCGAAGCCTGAACGCCAACATCGACCCGGACCACCTGGTGGAGGCCGAGACGGTCCGCTTCGCCTCCTACGACGGAGTGGAGATCCCCGGCCTGCTCTACGTCCCCCGCGGGGCCTCCGCCGAGACCCCGGCGCCCGCCCTGGTGTGGGTGCACGGCGGGCCGGGCGGACAGACCCGGGCCGGCTACAACGCGCTGATCCAGTACCTGGCGAACCACGGCTACGCGGTGTACGGCATCAACAACCGCGGCAGCTCCGGCTACGGCAAGACCTTCTACGCCATGGACGACCGCCGCCACGGCGAGGCGGACCTGGGAGACGTGGTGGCCAGCAAACAAATGCTGATCGACACCGGCGTGGTCGACCCCGAGCGCGTCGGCGTCATCGGCGGCAGCTACGGCGGCTACATGGTGGCGGCCGCGCTGGCCTTCGAGCCGGAGGTGTTCGACGTCGGAGTCAACATCTTCGGCGTGACCAACTGGGTGCGCACCCTGGAGAGCATCCCGCCCTGGTGGGAGGCCCAGCGCGAGGCCCTGTACGCGGAGCTGGGCGATCCGGCGACGGACCGGGAGCGGCTGGAGCGCATCTCCCCGCTGTTCCACGCCGAGAACATCGTCAAGCCGATGATCGTGCTGCAGGGCGCCAACGACCCCCGGGTGCTGCAGGTGGAGTCCGACGAGCTGGTGGCGGCGGTGCGGCGCAACGACGTGCACGTGGACTACCACGTCTACCCGGACGAGGGCCACGGCTTCGTCAACCGGGAGAACGAGATCCACGGCTTCCGGGCCATCCGGGAGTTCCTCGACCGCTACCTGTAGCGGGCGCCCGCGGCGCCCCGGTGGACGCCGCGTCCGCCGCCGCGCTGGCGGCGCTGGCCCTGATCGCGGCCGGCGCCGTGTTCCTCGTGGTCTGGTGGCCGCCGCTGCGGCGCCGGCGCATCCGGCGCCGGCCCTTCCCGGCGGCGTGGCTCGCCGTGGTCCGGCGCCGGCTGCCCTTCTTCGAGCGCATGGCCGCGCCCCTGCGGGCCGAGCTGCAGGACCAGATCAAGGTCTTCGTCCACGACGTGCGCTTCATCGGCTGCGCCGGGCAGCCGATCGACGACGAGATCCGCGTCACGGTCGCCGCCCAGGCCTGCCTGCTCACCCTGGGCGGCGGCCGCTACGGCCGGCTGCGCTCCGTGCTGGTCTACCCCTCCGCCTTCGCGGCCACCCGCGAGGAGAGCGACGAGGCCGGGCTGGTGTCCGTCGCCCGCGACGAGCTGCTGGGGGAGTCCTGGGACCACGGCAAGGTGGTGCTGGCCTGGGACAGCGTCGAGGGCGGGGCGGTCGGCCCCCGCGACGGCGACAACGTGGTGCTGCACGAGTTCGCGCACCAGCTGGACGCCGAGTCGGGCGCCGTCAACGGCGCCCCGCCGCTGCCCGCGCCGGACGCGCGGCGGCGCTGGGCGCGGGTCTTCCGCAAGGAGTACGAGTCCCTCCAGGAGCGGCGGCGCCTGGGCCTGCACGGCCTGCTGGACGAGTACGGCGCCACCGACCCGGCGGAGTTCTTCGCGGTGGCCACCGAGACCTTCTTCGAGCGGCCCGCGCCCATGGCCGCGCGCCACCGGGAGCTGTACGAGGAGCTGCGCCGCTTCTACCGCGTGGACCCGTCCGAATGGCGCCGCGGCGGGCGGACGCCCGCCGCGGACCCGTGAAGCCCTCCCGCGGCGGCGAAGCCGCTGGCTATTCTCCCGGCGCCCGCTTATCCTTCGGCGCCGACCCCGCAGGGAGCCCGCCCGTGAACCGCATCCTTTCCCCGGCGCCGCTGGCCGCGGCCCTGCTCGCGCTCGCCGCCGGCCCCGGGGCCGCGGCGCGGCAGCTGCCGGCCATGAGCGCGGTCGAGTTGCTGAGCCTGCCGCGGCTGTCCGAGCCGCGGCTGTCGCCGGACGGGGAGACGCTGGTCTACGCGCTGGGGGAGGCCGACTGGGAGCGGAACCGGCGCGTCTCCCAGCTGTGGCTGAAGCGCCCGGGCGACGCCGAAGCCGCGCAGCTGACCCGGGGCGGCGAGGGGGCCTCCAGCCCGCGCTTCTCGCCGGACGGGCGCCGCATCGCGTTCCTGTCGGAGCGGGAGGGCGACGAGCGCGAGCAGATCTACCTGATCGACGTCGCGGGCGGCGAGGCGCGGCGGCTCGCCCGCCTGCCGACCGAGCCGGGGTCCATCGCGTGGTCGCCGGACGGCCGCTTCGTCTACTTCCTCGCCGAGGAGGAGAAGAGCGCCGAGCGGAAGGCGCGGGAGGAGGCCGAGGACGACGCGTTCGCCTTCGAGGAGGACTGGCGGCACCGCCACCTGTGGCGGGCCGCCGTCGCCGACGGGACGGTGACGCGGGTCGCCGGGGGCGACTTCACCGTCAACGAGTACTCCCTGTCCCGCGACGGGACGCGGATGGTGGTCTCGCGCGCGCCCTCGCCGCTGCTGGACGCCGGCTGGGACGGGGAGCTGTGGCTGGCGGACAGCGACGGGACCGGCTGGCGGCGGCTGACCTTCAACCGCGTGCGGGAGGGGCGCGCGGAGCTGTCGCCCGACGGCGCCAGCGTGCTGTTCATCGCCGGCGCGAGCCGGGACTTCGAGGACTACCACGACAGCAACCTGTTCGTGATGCCCGCCGCCGGCGGCGAGCCGGAGCTGCTGCTCGAGGAGTCGCCGCACAGCGCCCTGGATGCGGCCTGGTCCGCCGACGGCCGCTCGATCCTGCTGCACGCCAACACCGGGGCGCGCAGCGACCTCTTCCGCATCGACCCCGCGGGCGGGGAGCCGGTCCCGCTCACCGCCGGCGACCACGAGCTGCGCGGCTGGTCGTACCGGCCGGAGTCCGGCGCCCACGTCATGACGGTGGCCACCGCCGCCGGCCCGGGCGATGCGTGGCGGCTGCGGGACGGGACCATGGAGCAGCTGAGCTTCGCGTTTGACCACGTGGCCGAAACCTGGTTCCTGCCCCGGCAGGAGGCCGTCCGCTGGACCGGCGCGGACGGCGAGACGGTGGAGGGCGTGCTGTACCACCCGCGGGACCGCCGGCCCGGCGTCCGCCACCCGCTGCTGGTGCAGACCCACGGCGGGCCGCGCGCCTCGGACAAGCTGGGCTTTCCGGCCGCCCGCGACTTCGTGCCGCTGGCCACCGCCCGCGGCTGGCTGGTGCTGAAGCCGAACTACCGGGGCTCCTCCGGCTACGGCGACCGCTTCCTGCGCGACATGGTGGGGAACTACTTCGACCAGTCCCATCTCGACGTGATGGCCGGGGTGGACCACCTGATCGCCGCCGGCCTCGCCGACGGGGAGCGCATGGCGAAGATGGGCTGGAGCGCGGGCGGGCACATGACCAACAAGCTGGTCACCTTCACCGACCGCTTCGCCGCCGCATCCTCCGGCGCCGGCGCCGCCAACTGGCTGTCCATGTACTCCCAGACCGACATCCGCCTGCACCGCGGCGCCTGGTTCGGCGGCGGGCCCTGGACCGAGGGCGCGCCGGTGGAGGAGTACTGGCGCCAGTCGCCGCTGCGGGAGGCCTGGCGGGCGAGCACGCCCACCCTGCTGCTGGCAGGGGCGGAGGACCGCCGGGTGCCGGCGGAGCAGTCGGTGGAGTTCCACCGGGCCCTGCGCGCCAACGGCGTGGAGACGCGGCTGCACATCGCCCCGCGCGAGGGCCACGGCTGGCGGGAGCTACGCCATCAGCTGTTCAAGATCAACGCCGAGCTGGCCTGGATCGAAAAGCACGCGCTCGGCCGCGACTACGTCTGGGAGACGGCGCCGGCGGCCGGGGCGCCGGACGGCGGCTGAGCCCGGCGGCGGACGGGGAGCGGAGCGCATGCGGCAATTCGGCATCGGACAGGCCGTCGCGCGGGTCGAGGACCGGCGCCTGACCCGGGGCGCCGGCCGCTTCATCGACGATATCGAGCTGGACGGACAGGCCCACGCCGTGTTCGTCCGCTCGCCCCACGCCCACGCCGACATCGCCGGCATCGACCGGACGGCGGCCGCGGCGATGCCCGGCGTGCTGGGCGTCTTCACCGGCGAGGATCTCGCCGCGGACGGGGTGGGCGACGTGCCCTGCATCGCCCCGGTCAAGAACGCCGACGGCTCCCCCTACGCCGCGCCGCCGCGCCCCGCCCTGGCGCGCGGCCGGGTCCGGCACGTGGGCGACGCGGTGGCGGCGGTGGTGGCGGAGACCCGGGCCCAGGCGCTGGATGCGGCCGAGCGGATCGAGGTCGGCTACGCCCCGCGCCAGGCGGTGACCGGCGCCGTCGAGGCCCTGGCGGAGGGCGCGCCGCGGGTGTGGGACGAGGCCCCCGGCAACCGCTGCTTCCGCTGGCGGACGGGCGATGCGGAAGGCGCCGAGGCGGCCCTGGCGGCGGCCAAGCGGGTGGTGGAGCTGGAACTGGTCAACAACCGGGTGGTCCCCTCCCCCATGGAGACCCGGGGCGCGCTGGCCGCGGCGGACGGCGGACGGCTGACGCTGCACGTGTCCTGCCAGGGGGTCCACCTGATGCGGAGCGTGCTGGCGGGGCGGATCTTCCATTGCCCCGAGAAGGACATCCGGGTGCTGTGCCACGACGTCGGCGGCGGCTTCGGCATGAAGATCTTCCTGTTCCCCGAGTACGTCGCCGTCCTGTACGCGGCGCGCCGGCTGGGCCGGCCGGTCAAGTGGATCTCCGAGCGCGGCGAGGCCTTCGCCTCGGACAGCCACGGCCGGGACCACGTCACCCGGCTGCGGCTGGCGCTGGACGGCGAGGCCCGCATCACCGGGTTGCATGCGCGCACCGTCGCCAACCTCGGCGCCTACCTGTCGAACTACTCCCCCTTCGTCGCCACCGAGGCCGGCGCGCCGATGCTGGTGGGCTGCTACACGATCCCCGTCGCCTGCGTCGAGGTGGAGGGAGCGTTCACCAACACCGTCCCGGTGGACGCCTACCGGGGCGCCGGGCGGCCCGAGGCGATCTACGCCATCGAGCGGCTCCTCGACGCGGCGGCGCTGGAGTTCGGCATCGGCCCCGACGAGATCCGCCGCCGGAACCTCATCCCCGCCGAAGCCATGCCCTTCGCGACGGCCATGGGCTCGGTCTACGACTCGGGGGATTTCGCGGCCAACCTCGAGCTGGCGCTGTCGCTGGCGCGCTGGAGCGGCTTCCCCGCGCGGCGCGAGGAGGCCCGGGCGCGGGGCCGGCTGCGCGGCATCGGGCTGGCCTGCTACGTCGAGCGCTGCGCCGGCGGGGCGGCCGAGCGGGCCCGGGTGACGGTCGACGGAAAGGGCCGCGTCGTCCTGCGCATCGGCACCCAGTCCAACGGCCAGGGGCACGAGACCGCGTTCCGCCAGATCCTGGTCGAGCGGCTGGGCGTGGACTTCGAGGACATCGAGGTCGTGCAGGGCGACACGGACCGGGTCGAGACCGGCGGCGGCACCGGCGGCTCGCGCTCCGTGCCGGTGGGCGGCGCGGCGGTCCGCGACGCGTCGGACCGGATCGTCGAGAAGGCCTCCGAGACCGCCGCCGACATGCTGGAGGCCGACGCCGCCGACATCGAGTTCGGCGGCGGCAAGTTCCGCGTGGCCGGCACCGACCGGATCCTCTCCTTCGCGCAGGTCGCCGCGGCGGCGGCGGACGGCGGCGGCGACGCCTTCGACGAGATCGGGAGCTTCGCGCCGGACGCGCCCACCTATCCGAACGGCGTCCACGTCTGCGAGTTGGAGATCGACCCGCGGACCGGAACCGTCGACATCGCGGACTACACGGTGGTGGACGACTTCGGCACGGTCCTCAACCCGGAGCTGCTGATGGGCCAGGTCCACGGCGGCATCGCCCAGGGGGTGGGCCAGGCCCTGCTGGAGCGCTGCGCGTACGAGGCGGACTCCGGCCAGCTCCTGTCCGCCAGCTTCATGGACTACGCCATGCCCCGGGCCGACCACCTGCCCATGATCCGCTTCCGGCACAACCCGACGCCGTGCGCCACCAACCCGCTGGGCCTCAAGGGGGCCGGGGAGGCCGGGGCCATCGGCGCGCCGCCGGCGGTGGTGAACGCGGCGGTCGACGCCCTGTCGGAGCGCGGCGTCCGCCACCTGGACATGCCGCTCACGCCGGACCGGATCTGGCGGGCCCTGGAGCAGGGCGGCCGGGGCTAGCCGCCCCCGCGCTCCGCGGCCAGCCGCTCCCGGTAGATCCGCTCCAGCCGCTCGACCGCCGCCCGGAACCCCCCGGGGTCCACGAAGGCCTCCGGGTCGTAGGGCCGGCCGGGGCGCCACTTGTCGTGCAGGCCGTACTGGCCGCCGTGGGCGGCGACCCAGACGTCGACCTCCATCGCCTTCTGCCGGCGGAAGGTGGCGGCGAAGTCCTCGGCCACGCCGGGGTAGGTGGGATCGACGAGCAGGCGCTTGCCCTCGTTGATCGTGCCCAGGTTGGCGATCAGCGTCCGGTAGACGCGCCCGTTCTCGCTCACGCTCATCGAGTAGCTGCTGCTGCCCTCGGTGTGCCCCGGATGCTCGTGGACGGTCAGGCGGACGCCGCCCAGCGCGACGACCTCGCCGTCGCGGACGATGCGGTCCACCTCCACCGGCGGGAACAGCCGCCGCCCGCCGAAGTGCGGGTCGCTGAAGCCCCCGTCCCGCAGCACCCGAGCATCCTGCTCCGTGGCCAGCATGGCCGCGCCGGTCAGCCGGCGGATCTCCGCCAGCGCGGCCGCGTGGTCCCAGTGGGACTGCTGGACGAGCAGGATCTTCACGTCCTCCAGCCGGAACCCGAGCGACTCGATGTTCTCCCGGATCGGCGCGACGGAGTCCTCGAGGCCGGTGTTGACGAGGATGTGGCCCTCCTCCGAGACGATCAGGTAGACCCCGAGATCCCAGGTGCCGACGGCGTACAGGTTGCCGATCACCCGGTGGCCGGGGAACGGGCGGGACCAGTTCTCCCGCTGCGCCGCGGCGCCGGCGCACAGGGCCAGGGCGCACAGGGCGGCCAGCGCGGCGGGTTTTTTCAGCGCTCTCCTCATCGGATTCTCCTCGAAACGGGGCCGAAGCGGTCGCCGGCGACGCGAACATGTTGTTTTTGCTGCCTTTTCCTCGATCCGGCGCCGGACCGAAAAGCGCTTGCCTTTTCCTTCTCCATCTGCCACAGTCCCCTCAAACAACCGGACCCAAGCTCGGGCCCGCCATTATCGCAAAACCAAAACAACCCGGCACGACGGAATTCCCGCCGCCCGCCCTTCGACGGGACGGCGTCCGCCGCCAAAGCGCGCGGGAGCGCGCAGTGAGGACATCATGAACCCCATCAAGCGACTCCATCCCGCGGCCGTCCTGGCCGCCTCGACCGCCCTGGCCGCCTTGGCGGCCAGCCCCGCCGCCTTGGCGCAGGGCAACGTGGACGGGTACATCCTCGGCGAAATCACCGCCGGCGGCGGCCCCGTCTCCGGCGCGACCGTGACCGCCCGCAACACCGGCACGGGGCTGGAGCGCTCGGAGACCACCGGCGCGGGCGGCGGCTACCGCCTGTCCCGCCTGCCCACCGGCGCCTACGAGGTGACGGTGACGGCGCCCGGCTTCCGCGGCGCCACCCGCGAGGTGGCGGTGAACATCGGCCAAGGCTCGCCGGCCAGCTTCACGCTGGTGCCCGGCAACGTCGAGCAGATCGTCGTGACCGGCCAGAACGTGGCGCCGGTGGACGTGACGCTGGCGGAGACCACCACGGTCTTCACGGCGACCGAGATCGAGCGCCTGCCCGTGCCGCGGGACCTGAACGCGGTGGCGCTGATGGCGCCGGGGGCGCTGCTCGGCGACGGCGCCTTCGCCAGCGTCTCGGGCCTCACCGGCACCGGCTACAACAACACCTTCGGCTTCGCCTCGCTCGGCGGGGCGTCCGTGGCGGAGAACGCGTACTACATCAACGGCATGAACGTCACCAACTTCCGCAACGGGCTGGGCGGCTCCACCGTGCCCTTCGAGTTCTACGACCAGTTCCAGCTCAAGACCGGCGGCCTGAGCGCCGAGTTCGGCCGCTCCACCGGCGGCGTGATCAACGCGGTGACGCGCCGGGGGACCAACGAGTGGCGGATCCGCTCCGGCTTCGTCTCCACGCCGGAGGCCCTGCGGGGCCATTCCCCGGACGTGGGCGATCCCTCCAACCCCGGCGAGTACACCGTGGTGCTGAGCGTCGACGAGCGCGACGAGACGGAGGCCTTCCTGTCCGTCGGCGGGCCCATCATCGAGGACCAGCTGTTCTTCTACGGCATCTACCAGTACCGGGACATCCAGTTCGAGAACTACACCGGCGGCGGCCAGCTGCTCTCGGACTCCGCCGACGACCCGTTCTGGGGCGGCAAGATCGACTGGCTGATCAGCGACAACCACACGCTCGAGCTCACCGCGTTTTCGGACGAGTACCAGACCGTGCGCACCACCTACGAGTGGGGCGAGACGACCGGCCTGCTGGGCGAGGATCTCGGGATCACCCTCATCGACCGGGGCGGCGAGAACTACATCGGCAAGTACACCGGCGACTTCGGCGACCTGACCGTCGCCGTGATGGCGGGCAAGAGCTCGTACGACCTGACCGAGAAGGCGCCCACCGACGACACCTGCCCCGGGGCGTACGACTCCCGCGGCGGCGGCCTGCGGCCCTTGGGCTGCTGGGTGAACTTCTCCCCCTCCTCCGGCAACGACTCGCGGGAGGTCTACCGCATCGACGTGGAGTACGAGCTGGGCGACCGGCACCTGCTGCGCATCGGGGTGGACAACGAGACCAACACCTCCGTCAGCCAGACCAAGTATTCCGGTCCCCAAAGCGGCGGCCCCTACTACCGCTACTACGACACGGAGCCGGGGGCGACCCTGGGCAACGGCGCGGTGGTGCCGGACGGGATCACCGAGCTGGTGCGGTTCCGGCAGTACACCGCCGGCGGCACCTTCGAGACGCTGGCCGAGTCCTACTACATCGAGGACGAGTGGCGGGTCACCGACACCGTCACCGCCCGCATCGGCCTGCGCAACGAGCGCTTCAACAACAAGAACTCGCTGGGCGGCACCTTCATCAAGGTCACCGACCAGTGGGCGCCGCGCCTGGGCGTTTCCTGGGACATCCGGGGCGACGGCGCCTCCAAGCTGTTCGCCAACTTTGGCCGCTACCACCTGCCGGTCGCCAGCAACACCAACATCCGGCTGGCGGGGGCGGAGCTGTTCACGCAGGAGTGGTACACGCTCGGCGGCGCGATCCAGGCCGACGGCTCCGTCGCGCTCGGCGACAAGCTGGGCGACACCACCGTGTACGGCGACGGCTCCATTCCCGACGTGGAGACCACCATCGATCTGGGCATCCAGCCGATGTACCAGGACGAGTTCATCTTGGGCTACGAGACCGAGCTCGTCGGCGGCTTCTTCGGCGGCATCACCTACGCCCACCGCACCCTGGGGCAGGGCATCGAGGACATCACCATCGACGAGGCGCTGGACGCGCCGGGCGAGTTCCATTACATCCTCGCCAACCCGGGGCGCCCCGTGCACACGTTCTACGACGTCGACGGCGACGGCGTGAACGAGGAGTACAGATTTTCCGCGGAGGAGCTCAACTACCCGCCGATGGAGCGTGAATACCGCGCCGTCAACCTGTTCGTGCAGAAGAACTGGGCCAACGGCCTGTACCTGCGCGCCAACTACACCTGGTCGCGCAGCTTCGGCAACAACGAGGGGCTGGTGCGCTCGGACAACGGTCAGGACGACGCCGGCCTCACCACGCTCTACGACTTCTCGGGGCTGGTCGAGGGCGCCTACGGCTACCTGCCGAACGACCGCCGGCACAACCTGAAGGTCTTCACCAGCTACGAGCTCCTCCCGGGGCTGCAGATGAGCCTGTCCGCGAACTGGCACACCGGACGGCCGACCAACGCCTTCGGGGTCCATCCGACCGACTCGTTCTCGGCCCAGTACGGCGCCGCGTCCTTCTACCGGCAGGGCGTGTTCACGCCGAGGGGCTCCCTGGGGCGCAGCCCGAACGTCACCGCCATCGACCTGGGACTGCGGTACGAGACCGATTTCGGACCGAACACGCTGACCTTCCGCGCCGACGTGTTCAACGTGCTCAACGCCGACACGGTGATCGAGATCAACGAGGTGGCCGACCAGTCGTCCGGCATCGCGGCGCCGAGCTTCCTGCTGCCGGGCAGGTTCCAGCGCCCGCGCGCGGTGCGCCTGAGCGCGACCTACGACTTCGGGCTGTAAGCTCCGACGCGGCGGCCGCGGACATCCGAGGGGACAGGGAGGTTCCCGTCTTCCGCCGGTCGGCGGGCGGTCCGCGGAGACCCGCGGCCGCATTGGAGGAGTTCCATCGGCACAAGGCCCTGCCCGTCCGCTTGAACGGGCGGGGCCTTTCACCGTCGGCTCCCGCGCGGCGGACGCGGGCCGGTTGCCGCGCGGCGGCGGCGACCGATGCCGGAGAGAAAACCGCTGTCGGACGACAAGAGGGACGGGTTGATGGTTTCTCGAACTGACGCGGGCCGCCCGGCGGAAAGCGAGGAAAACCCTCGCCGGCCGGGGCGGCGCCCGCGGATGCCGGACTGGGCGATGCCGCGGAGCATGTACGCCCGGCTTTTCCGGTATTCGACGTTGGAGCTAACCCTGACCTTGTGGATTGCGGCGGCGGCGGCGGGAATGGTTGTCGCGGGCGCGATCCATCTCCTCGCGCCGGAACGGTTTCTCGCGTTGGAGCCTCTGCCCAAGTCATTGCTCGGGTCGCTCCTTGACCGGGTCGTGGACACATTGGTTATCGATCTGGTTGTCGAAACCGTCGTTTTCCAGTGCTTTTTGTTGCTCCTGATCAAAGAGGCCACGCTAAAGATCGCTCGCTAGGACAGTTGGCTGCCCGCCTTTCTAATCACCAGCATCGTTTTTTCGGCGACTTTCGTCATCGGCCACGACGATCCCTATCTCGCTCTTCTCAGGGTCGCGCCGTTTCTTCCCGCCGCCTTCGCGCTTTCTCTGCTCGCCGTTATTGGCATGAAGAAAAATGACAAAAACTGCATCGTGGCGGTTGTGGGAATGCGCGTCTTGTATGAGTCCACCGAGTTTTCCGTTGTCTGGCTCCTCGATCTATATGGAACAAGCTCGGCGCTCGCCGCATAACGACCCGCGCGCCGGCGGCCTCCAGATCCCAAGCCTCCGCCTCAGCGCCGGGAACCTCGGCTTCCCGCCCGTCGATGAAACAGGAACGCCGCGCCCTCGGTTTCCTCGCTAGGGCGGCGCCGCGCCCTACGCCCGGGATCTTCCGGGGAAGGCGTAGTCGGCCCCGCCGGCGGAGCCGGCGGGCCAGCGCTGGGTCATGGTCTTGCGGCGCGTACAGAAGCGGATGGCGTCCGGGCCGTACGCGCAGAGACCGCCGAACAGGGACCGCTTCCAGCCGCCGAAGCTCTGGCTGGCGACCGGCACCGGCAACGCCGCGTTCACCCCCACCATGCCCGCCTCGACGCCGTCCGTGAAACGGCGGGCGGCGGCGCCGTCCCGGGTGAAGATGCAGGCGCCGTTGCCGTACTCGTGGCGATTCACCATGCCCACCGCCTCGTCCAGCGAGGACACCCGCGCCACGCACAGCACCGGGCCGAAGATCTCGTCCCGGTGGATGCTCATGGCCTCGGTGACGCGGTCGAACAGGCAGGCGCCCAGGAAGAAGCCCCCCTCGCGGCCCGGCACCGTCAGTCCGCGCCCGTCCACCGCCAGCTCCGCGCCCTGCTCCAGCCCCTCCTCGACGTAGCGGCGCACCCGCCCCAGCGCCTCGGCGCTGACCAGCGGCCCCATGTCGACCCCGGCCTCGGCGCCGGGGCCCACCCGCAACGCGCCGATGCGCCCACGCAGCCGCTCCACCAGGTCGTCCGCCACGCCGTCCCCGACGCAGGCCGCCACCGAAACGGCCATGCAGCGCTCTCCGCAGGAGCCGTAGGCCGCGCCCATCAGGGCGTCGGCCGCGTTGTCCAGGTCCGCATCGGGCATGATCACCGCGTGGTTCTTGGCCCCGCCCAGCGCCTGCACCCGCTTGCCGGCGGCGGCGCCGGCGCGGTAGACGGACTCGGCCGCCGCCGTGGAGCCGACGAAGCTGACCGCCCGCACCCGGGGGTCGGCCAGGATCCGCTGCGCCGCCTCGCGGCCGCCGTTGACGACGTTGAGCGCCCCGTCCGGCAGGCCGGCCTCGCTGAACAGCCGGGCGATCAGCATCGGCGCGCCGGGGTCCAGCTCGGAGGGCTTGAGCACGAAGGTGTTGCCGCAGGCGACGGCCAGCGGGAACATCCACATCGGCACCATGGCGGGGAAGTTGAAGGGCGTGATCCCGGCCATCACTCCCAGCGGCCGGAACTCGGACCAGCTGTCGATGCCGGGTCCGGCGTCGCGGGAGAACTCGCCCTTGAGCAGCTCCTCGACGCCGCAGGCGTACTCCACCACCTCGATGCCCCGGCCCAGCTCGCCCCGGGCGTCGGCCAGCGTCTTGCCGTGCTCGGCCGTGATCAGCGCGCAGATGGCGTCGGCGTTCTCCTCCAGCAGCCCCCGGAAGCGGTGCAGGACCTGCGCCCGCCGGCGCGGCGGCGTGTCGCGCCAGGCGGGAAAGGCCGCTTGGGCGGCCCCGACGGCCCGGTCCACCGCGGCGGCGTCCGCCATGGCGACCCGGCCGCTGACCTCGCCGGTGGACGGGTCGCGCACGTCGGCGAAGCGGCCCTGGCCGGCCTCCTCCCGCCCGCCGATGAAGTGCCCGATGCGGCGCGGGGCGGCCGGCGGCCGCTCAGTCGAGCTCACGCAGCGACTCCCCGACGGCGTTGACCAGCGTGTCGATCTGCGCGCGGCTGACGACGAAGGGCGGGGCCAGCTGGATCGTGTCGCCGCCCCAGCGCACGTACACGCCCTTCTCGAAGCATTTCAGGCCCAGCTCGAACGGCCGCCGCATCGGCTCGCCCGGGATGTGCTCGAGGGTCAGTCCGGCGGCCAGCCCGACGTTGCGGATGTCGGCGACGTGCGGGCTGCCCTTCAGGCCGTGCACCGCCTCCTCGAACACGGGCGCCATCTCCGCGACCCGCTCGGGCATCCGCTCCTCGACCAGCGCGTCCAGCGCGGCGAGGCCCGCCGCGCAGGCCACCGGGTGGGCCGAGTAGGTGTAGCCGTGGGCGAACTCCACCATGTATTCGGGGCCGCCCCGCTCCATGAACGCATCGTAGATCGCGCCGTCGACCACCACCGCGCCGAGGGGCTGGGCGCCGTTGGTGACCTGCTTGGCCAGGATCATGATGTCCGGCTTCACGCCGAAGGCCTCGGCGCCGGTCATGGCCCCCATGCGGCCCAGGCCGGTGATCACCTCGTCGAAGATCAGCAGGATCCCGCGCCGGTCGCAGATCTCCCGCAGGCGTTCCAGATAGCCCGCGGGCGGCGGCAACACCCCGGCGGTGCCCGCCATCGGCTCGACGATGACCGCCGCGATGTTGGATGCGTCGTGCAGCTGGACCAGCCGCTCCAGCTCGTCGGCGAGATGGGCGCCGCGGGGCGGCCGGCCGCGGTGGAAGCGGTTCTCCGGCAGCAGGGTGTCGCTCAAGTGGTCGGCGCCGAGGGTCGTCCCGTACAGCCTGCGGTTGACGCCGATGCCGCCCACGCTGAGGCCGCCGAAATTGACGCCGTGGTACCCCCGGACGCGGCCGATCAGCCGCGTCTTGCCCGGCATGTCCCTGTTGCGCCAGTAGCCCAGCGCCATCTTGAGGGCGGTGTCGACCGCCTCGGAGCCGGAGTTGGTGAAAAACACGTGGTCGAGCCCCGCCGGGGTCAGCTCGACCAGCTTCTCGGCCAGCGCGAAGCTGAGCGGATGGCCGTACTGGAAGCCCGGCGAGTAGTCCAGGGCGGCGATCTGCCGGCTCACGGCGCGGGCGATCTCCGCGCGGCCGTGCCCCAGCCCGCAGCTCCACAGCCCCGACAGGCCGTCCAGCACCCGCCGCCCCGCGCCGTCGATGTAGTGGACGCCCTCGGCCGCCACCAGCATGCGCGGATCCCGCTTGAACTGGCGGTTGCCGGTGAACGGCATCCAGTGGGCCTTGAGCCCGGCCGCGGTCGGCGCGGCCGGAAGGTCCGCCCGCGCGGACCGCATGTCGTCAGGCATTGACGATCGCCTCCCCCGCCTTGCGGCCGCCGCCGGCCGCCCGTTCGGTCTCCGCCAGATCCCGCCGGTACTCCCCGGCGAGCCGCGGGTCCGGCCAGATCCTGGCCACAGCATAGCCGACCGCCAAAGCGGAAAGGAAGGACGGCGGCATGGTCTCCAGCGCCGTGAAGTACTCCCCCGCCCCCGCCAGATCCTGCAGGACGAATTTGCTGACGATGGTCATCGCGAAGCCGGTCGCCATGGAGGCGACGGCCGCCCGCTCGGTGAAGCCGGACCAGCACAGGGACAGGATGATCGTCGGGCAGAAGGTCGCGGCGATGCCGGACCAGCCGAAGATCACGAACCAGAAGATGGTGCGGCTCGGCGAGGCCGCGGCGATGGTCATGGCGAGGCCCAGCGCCAGCGCCGCCATCAGCAGGGTGATGCGCCGGCACAGGCGCGCCGCGCCCGCATCGGACAGGAAAGGATTGAATATCTTCTCATAGACGTCGTGGGTGATGGAGGCCGATGCCATGACCAGCAGGGAGGAGACCGTCGACATGATGGCGGAGAGCACGGCGGCCACGTACAGCCCCACCATCCAGGGCGGAAAGGTGTGGTCCACCAGCTCGGAGAGCACGTTCTGCGCCCCGTTGCCCAGCGCCGCGTCCGGCGCGACCCCCTCGGCGGTGAACAGGTAGCGCCCCAGGATGCCGATGCTCACGGCGGCGGCGTCCACCAGGATGGTGAAGGCCACCGCCACCCACTTGCCCTGGGCGATCCGCTTTTCGCTTTTGATGGCGATCAGCCGGACGAACACTTGGGGCGAGCCCAAAAAGCCCAAGCCGATCAGCGCCATGCCGATCACCACCGAAAGGTTCATCAGGCTGAAGCCCCCGGCGCCCCAGATGTCGACCAGCGCCGGGTCGATCGCCTTCAGCCCGGCGTAGATGGCCCCGCCGTCGCCGATGGCGAGGAACGCGACCACCGGCAACAGCACCAGGCACAGCAGCATCACCGCGCCCTGGAACATGTCCGTCCAGGCCGCCGCCAGAAAACCGCCGACGATGCAGTAGCCGGCCACGATCACGAAGCCCAGCACCGCCCCGACGGTGTAGTCCCAGGAGAGGAAGGACTCGAAGGCCGAGCCGGTGGCGTCGATCTGCGCGGAGATGAAGATCAGCACGAACACGGACAGGCAGAAGGCGGAAGCCACGCGCAGCAGATGGGTGCGGCAGCGCAGCCGGCTCACCAGATAGTCGATCACGGTCAGGGACTGGTAGCGGTCGGTGAGCCGCTTGAAGCGCGGCGCCATCAGGAACCAGGCGGCCGCCACCCCCAGCACCTCGCCCACCACGATCCAGTAGGCGGAAAAGCCCAGCATCGCGCCCATGCCGGTGACGCCCAACAGCAGCCAGGCCGACTCGCCGGTGGCCTGCGCGGAGAAGGCCGCGACCCAGTAGTTCAGGGATTTGCCGCCGATGACGAAGTCCTTCATGCTGCGGATGCGGCGCGCCGCCATCCACCCCAGCGCCACCAGGACGCTGAAGTACAGAACGATCATCACGTATCTTTCGCTCATCAGCGGGGCGTCCGGCCGGGGACGGGCGCCATGATACCCCGCCCGTCGCGGGAAGCAACACGCGGGCGGCGCAACG
>CAYSVD010000313.1:0-14702 GCA_964434395.1 uncultured Pseudohongiella sp. | reverse complement strand
GGTCGAGCGGGTGAGCGATTCGAACGACGACGGCACGGCCGACAGCACGGCCGAGGCCGTCCGCCTCGTCTTCGGCACGGACGGCCACGACAGGAAGAACGCCGCGATCGAGGGCATCCAGGACAAGGACGAGTGGTTCATTCCCGGCCGGGGCGACGATATCGTGAGCTACAACAAGGCGGCGGACACGGGAGGCGAGGACGTGTACATCCTGGAATACGGAGACGGCCATGATCTGCTCGGCCCTTATGTCTTCGGGCAGACGGTCATAGACAGGCTCTGGATCAGGGATGCGGCATTCGATGCGAACGCCAAGGACAAAGTCCTCGATGAATCCGGCGCCATCAGTCTCTCGCCGAGGACGATCAACTCCTGGCCGGACATACAAATTCCGGAGGAAGCATTCGGCGCGAGAGATGTCGCATACTGGTATTACGGCGACGGGGCGAGCGACGGCGATCCGGGGCATGACCGGATTCTCGTGTACAACAGCGATTTCTCGAGCGCCAGCCACTTCGGACCCCGCTTCGCCGCCCCCGAGACGGTTCCCCACGACCCGGATTCCTTCATCTACGGCAGCCGCAATGCGGCCTGGACGCTGGACGATCTCGGCCGGGTGACGGAGATCCGGTACTTCGACGCCTGGGACGGCAGCGGCGACCCCTCCGTCATGCAGCTGGCGCCGGACCGGGTGCACCGCTACGTCTACGACGACGACGGCACGGAGTGGAAGACCGTCATGAAAAACGACAACGCGCTGGAGGACGACGTGTTCGAGAGCACGACGCCGGCCGGATCCCGCGGCGCGGAGGACGGGGCCGCGCCGTCGGGCGCCTGGAGCGGCGACGGCTCGGATGCCGGCCCGGACGGGCGGGGCGCCGGCGGCAGGGAGGACGAGCGGCTGATCATCGTCGGGGGCACCGGGGACGCCGACGCCTACCGCGCCCACTTCGCGGCGCATGCGGGGGACATTCCCGACTTCGGCGGCGGCTGACGCGCCGGCCGCGGCATCAAGGAGACCGTCGCCTGCAAGGGGGCCTCGCGCATCCGGATTCGCTGGAACCATCCGGTCCATCTCGGCGGGCGCTTCGTCCCGTCGGCCGAGCCCCTGACGGCCGCGGCCGCATCCGGCCGCCGGCGTTCCCGGGGCCGTTGGCCGCCGCTTGGACGGCGGCTTGAGCGACATCCCGCCGTCCCGCGCGGTCTCGGCGGGCGCCCATCCGTCCCAGCCCCGTCCCGCGGTGGGCCTGGCCTGCGATGCCGGTGCGGTCGGGGCCGCCGCTGGCTGGCGCCGAGGCGCCGTGAAGGACGTCGCGCTCCGAAGATGCGGGCTTGGCCGGAAACGGGCGGCGGGCGGGCCGTCGGCGTCGTCGGCTCCCGCGCCCCAATTCGCGTCTGCGCCCGGGTTCATCAGTAGCTGGCCAAGACCCTGCGACAGGCTCGCGACACCGACCCGCGCTCGCACACTGCACAGCGCGCACTGCACAGCACACATTGCACAGCGCGACTCCCCCGCCGGTGTGTCCTCCGCCGGTGTCTCTCCCCCGCCGGCGTCCCCGGCGTCGTCGTTGTCGCCGGCGTCGCCACGGCTGGCGGGGTGGCGCAGGTCTTCTGGGGCCGCTCAGGGCACCTTTCGTCGGCGTCGCCGCCCAAGGCGGCGTTCCACCGGATCCGTGCGTTCAGGTGCCCGCCGGCCCATCCGGGCGCGCACGGCGGCCCCGGAGCGCGTTTCGCTGGATCCTGTGTTCCGGGGCCTGCCAGCCCCCACCGGGCGCGTACGGCGGCGCTGGGGCCGTCCACGGGCGTGACATCGATGCATCGCCGGTTTCCGTCGCCGGCCGTCGCCGCGCCGGTGTCGCTGCCGGCGCGTCGTCGCTCAGACCGAGCCCGATGTTGCCGGTTGCCGGCGCCGGGGTGCGCTTGGCAGTGAGCGCTGGCTTCGCCTCTGGCTGGCTGGGCGGTTTTCGCCAGTTTCGACTTTCCGCCGGCGATTGTCGTCTCGCCGCTGGCGGTGGCGCGGCTTCGCTGGCGCTGGTCTCGCTGATCTCTATCGCGTCGCTGGCGGGCGTTCGCTGGTGCGGTGTGTGGTTTCGCTGGTGGCGGGATGCCGACGGGGCCTTTCCGGTCGGGCGTCGCCAGGCGCCTCGCCCTGTCGTCGCCGGCTTCTTCGCCGCCGGCCTTCGCTGAACGGCGGTGATCGCCGGTGTCGCCGCCGGGGGCGCACGGCGGCGTACGGCGGCGCTGGGCGGCACAGGGGGTGTCGTAGCGCCGCCCCCGGGGCTGAGGCCGCCGGGGGCGGCGTTTCGTCGGTGTCGCTTCTCCTGCCGCCGGTGTCGCCGCGCTGGGGCCGCGTTTCGCTGGGCCCGGCGTTCCGGGCCTGCCGGCGCGGCTCAGCTGATTTCGGTCTCGCATCGGGCGCTGGTGGCGCTGTCGGACGCCGTTGCTTGCTGGCCGGTGGTCGCCTGTGTCGCCCCGTCGCCGGCGGCTTCGCTGGGGTGAGGCATCGCCGGCGTGGCGTCGCCGGTTCCATCTCGCCGGACCGGCGCCGCCCTCCAGACGGGCGGGGACGCCGGCCGGTCGCCGTCCCGGTGTCACCGGGCCGCCGACAGGCCCGCTCCGGCGGCTTTCCAGCTTCTCATGGGGTATGCCCTGCCTGCGGCCGGCGCGTCTATCAGGGCGGCGCTGGTCCCGCCGCCGGTTCCGCTGGTCTCTGACCTCGCCGCTGGCGGGGTGGCGCCGGCGGCTTGGCCGCTGGTCCTGTCATTTTCGGTCTCCGGCGAGGCCGCCCCGGCATCCATCCCAGCCGGCGGCAGACGAGGAGGTCGGCGGCCAATTGGGCGACGGCGCATGACCGCGCCGCATGGCGGCGCAAGGGCGAGGGCAGGGGCAACCCCCGCAGGTGGCGTGTTGCGGATCGTGCGGATCGTGCGGATATGTTGTTTCCGTCGATGAACGGGGTATAATGCGGCCTTGATTGCCGAGACACCTACATCAGGAACATGATCCGCTACAAGGCCGATGCGGTCGTTGGGGTGGATCCTGTGTCCGCCAGTTTGCAGTGCTCGCGTTGCGGGCATGTGAATAGAAAAAATCGGCCTGCAAGGGCTGGTTTTTGTTGCCGCGAATGCGGCCACAAAGCGCATGCGGACATCAACGCCGCGGCGAATGTGAGGAGTAGACCCCCAGGGGCTGGGGGTAAAGGGCTAGGAGTTACCGGGCGTGGGCGAGCAGTCGGCGTTCATGGGACCGTGACCTGTGATCCTGAATAAGGTACATCTGCGGAATTGAGGCGGAAGGCTTGACTCGTCCGCTTCTTTTGATGCATAAGCCCCCCTGAGTTGTGTTGGGTGCTATATTGTCGTGCTTGAAGCATTGGTTGGGTAGGCGTCATGCCTCGTCCAGGGAATCCATTTAGGCCGGGCACCGGTCGCCGGCCGCCGGCGATCGCGGGCCGGGAACATGAGAAGGGCGTTTTGTCCGGCGCCATCGGGCAGCTGTGTCCGGGTGCCGCCAGCGGTCCCAATGAGATCATCATGTTCGGGCCCCGCGGCATGGGCAAGACCACCATGCTGAATTGGGGCATGGCGGAATGCCGCAAGGTGGATTTTGGCGAAGCGGGCGATATTAATGTGATTCGGCGTCGTTCCGGCCTAGGGATGAACGATCCGGCCAATGTCGTCAAATCCTTGGTTGAACTGGGTAAAGTGGATGGGTTGCTGAGTTGGCTGGGATTTAGTTTGCGGCGCCCGGATGAGCTGAGTATTCCTGGTGTGGCGAAATGGGTCGCTCCAGAAGAGCCGTTTTACGACGCTTTGGCGGACGCCATCATCGAAGAGTGTCGGACTCGTCCCAAGGCGCTGTTTATCGATGAGGCCCAGGATCTGTCGCTGGAGTCGAAGCGCTTCATTTTCTCTATATCCAACACGGTGTCCCTGGAAGCGCCGTTTCTTCTGGTTCTTGCCGGAACGCCAGGATTGAAACGGGAGCTGACCGACGCGGGCGAGACCTACATCGAGCGGGCGGAGAAACTGCCCATGCGGAATCTGGATTCGGAGTCCGCTGCCAAAGCGTTGCTGATTCCTTTCAAGCGGGCTGAGGTGGGTTTTGCGCCGGGCGCGCTCGAGCGCATTGTGGATGAGTCCCAGTGCTATCCGTTTTTCCTGCAGAAGTGGGGCAAGCGGATGTGGGACCACGCCGAGTCGACCGGGGCCGACGTCATCACAATGGACGTTGTAGAGAATTCCGTCGACGCCATGGAAAGTTTCCGCCGGGGATTTTACGCCGATAGGTATGTGAAGCTGTCAGAGGACCGGGATCTGCTGGGGGCGGCTCTCGCCATCGCCTCGGCGTGGCGTGATGGTATGCGTCCCGATTTCAATGACGTGTCCGCGATGGTGCGGGATTCCTTGCCGAGGCGGGATGGTGATAGAGATGAAAAAGCGGATGCATTGGTGAAGCGGATTGAGAAGTACGACATGGTCTGGCGGCCGGGTGAGATTTTCGAGCCCGGCATACCGAGTTTTTTGACTTATATGCATGAGATGGCCCGGTCCCGGGAGCGGGGATCTGGCGGACGCGGCTGAGTGCGTCTGCCGGTGCGCTCTACGGACGAGGCCGGCCTTGTTGGCTGGCGCCGGTCCTGCTGTCGCCGGTGATGCATTGTCGGTTCCGCTTACGATCCGGGCCCGGTCCGCCGGTCGGACTTCGCCGGAGAAGCGCTTCCGGTTCCGTAGCATTCTCCCCCGGTGGGGCGGTCCTCGCCGGTCCCACGCCGTCCGTTCCGTCCGCCCCGGTCGTCGCCTAGACGGGCAGGCGAGGGGGATCCGGGCCGGCGCCGCATCTCAGATCCCGTTGCCGGTCATGCATCGCCGGACCCGCCGCCGGCCAGGCTTCGCCGGTCTGCCGGTCTGGTCTCGCTGATTTTCGTCTCGTCGCTGTTGTTTCTCTGATCTCGCCGATCTCGCCGCTGGGGTGGGGCGCCGCTGGCGGTGCTGGTCTCGTCGATGTTGTTTTTCCAAATGTGGGGGCGGGAATTGTGGAGGGTGGCGGAGCGCCGGGGAGTGACGCTGACGATGAGCCACATGCGACAGGCAAAGGCGGAGGTGGATAAGGAACGGTTGGGGTTTTACGAGCGGCGGATCGACAAGATCCACGAACGTGAGGATGAGGATACGTATCTGGCCGCGTACTACGCCGTGTCGTCCGCCATGGAAAAGAACTCTTGGTCTCTCGGCCGTCAGCAGGCTAAGCAGGCCGTCGCCGCCGCGCCCCAGACGAGAATGCTCATTTCCAGCCAAGACGTCGATACAAAGCGCATGCTGGAAAAATTGGAGGATGATGGTTTTGTCTGGAAACCATACGACAAGCTCCTGCCGGGTATCCCAAGTTTCATGCGTCACCTTATGGACCATGTCAGAGAGAACGATCCGCCGATGGCGGCGGATGTTGATCAAATGCTGTCCCGGATGTCGGTGCTCGAAGGCGGCCGGTCGGCCGCCGCGAATCGGGATGTTCCGGATCCGGTTCTCGTTGCGCCCCCGCCCCGGCGCCGGGAACGAATGCCGCGCATAGGCCGGCTCGCGACCATGCGCCGCGGGGCGAGCGGAGGCGCTATCCAGGTCCGCCGCGGCGCATGCCGACAGAGACGCAGCGCGGTAATGACGAACGTGACGGCACTGACGCCGGCAGGTAGCGGGTTCTCCGTCCCGGTTCCGCTGGCGGGGCCGCGCCGATCCGCGTTGCTCGGCTGATTCTGCCGGTTCCGCGTCGCATAGCTCCGGCCGGTTGCTCCGGTGCCGAGTTTCCATGGTGTCTGGGCGGCGGTCCAGGGGCCGTCCAGAGGCCTCGTTCCGCCTGCTCCGGGCCTGTGCCGTCGACGCTCACGGCGGCGCAGGGGGCTTCACTGGAAAGCTCTCGCCGTTGGCGTGATGCTTCGTTGGTCTCGTCGCTGGCGGGCCGCCGTGCGTTCGCCGTGCCGGACGCATCCGGCGCCGTGCCGCCGCCGCCGATCCCGTGCGCTCCCAGCCTGCCGACAAGTCCGCCTGACGGCTTTTCGGCTTCACCGGGGCAGGGCGCGCGGCCGGCGTTCCTGCCGTATGCTTCGCTGGTTCCGCCCCCGTCTGCGCCGGTGTCGCCGCCCAGTGTCGCGCAGGGCGCGCACAGGACAGCGCGCAGGACGCGACTCGACAAAACGCCTCGGATGTGGACAATCGGCCCGTTGCGGGGCCCTGCGCCCGCCGCCGGCGCCGGGGCGCCCACGCATGGAGAACCGTTTCAGGCTCGAGGCCGGGTTCAGCCCGGCCGGGGACCAGCCGGAGGCCATCGCCCGGCTGGTGGAGGGCCTGCGCGACGGCCTGCAGGCCCAGACCCTGCTGGGGGTGACCGGCTCGGGCAAGACCTTCACCATCGCCAACGTGGTGGAGCGGACGCAGCGCCCGACGCTGGTCATGGCCCCCAACAAGACCCTCGCCGCCCAGCTGTACGGGGAGTTCAGGGAGTTCTTCCCCGGCAACGCCGTGGAGTACTTCGTCTCCTATTACGACTATTACCAGCCCGAGGCCTATGTGCCGTCGTCGGACCTGTACATCGAGAAGGACGCCTCCATCAACGACCACATCGAGCAGATGCGCCTGTCGGCGACCAAGTCCCTGCTGGAGCGTCCCGACGTGCTGGTGGTGGCCACCGTGTCGGCCATCTACGGGCTGGGGGATCCCAACGCCTACCTGAAGGTGCTGGTCCACCTGAACCGGGGCAGCAGGATCGACCAGCGCAACCTGCTGAGGCGGCTGGCCGAGCTGCAGTACACGCGCAACGACACGGAGCTGCGCCGGGCCACCTACCGGGCGCGGGGCGACGTCATCGACATCTACCCGGCGGAGTCGGAACGGAACGCCATCCGCATCGAGCTGTTCGACGACGAGATCGAAAGGCTGTCCTATTTCGACCCGCTGACCGGCGACGTGGTCAGGGAGGTGCCCAGGCTGACGGTGTTCCCCAAGTCCCATTACGTCACGCCGCGCCAGACGGTGCTGGACGCCGTCGAGGCGATCAAGGCCGAACTGGTCGAGCGGCTCGAACGGCTGCGCCGGGAGGAGCGGCTGGTGGAGGCGCAGCGGCTGGAGCAGCGCACCCGCTTCGACCTGGAGATGCTCCAGGAGCTCGGGTACTGCACGGGGATAGAGAACTACTCGCGCTACCTGTCCGGGAGGGACGCCGGCGAGCCGCCGCCTACGCTGTACGACTACCTGCCGCCCGACGCGCTGGTGGTGGCGGACGAGTCCCACGTCCTGGTCCCGCAGCTGGGCGCGATGTACCGGGGGGACCGCTCGCGCAAGGAGACGCTGGTCGAGTACGGCTTCCGCCTGCCGTCCGCCCTGGACAACCGGCCGCTGCGCTTCGAGGAGTGGGAGCGGCTGACGCCCCAGATCATCTACGTCTCGGCGACCCCGGGGCCCTACGAGGAGGAGCGCGAGGGCCGGCGGGTGCGGCAGGTCGTGCGGCCGACGGGACTGGTCGACCCGGAGCTGGAGATCCGCCCGGCCTCGACCCAGGTGGAGGACCTGCTGTCCGAGATCCACCGCGTGGTCGCGCGGCAGGAGCGGGTGCTGGTGACCGTGCTCACCAAGCGCATGGCGGAGGATCTGACGGATTACCTGGCCGAGCACGACGTGCGCGCCCGCTACCTGCACTCCGACATCGACACGGTGGAGCGCTCCGAGATCATCAGGGACCTGCGGCTCGCCGTGTTCGACGTGCTGGTGGGCATCAACCTGCTGCGCGAGGGACTGGACATTCCCGAGGTGTCGCTGGTGGCGGTGTTCGATGCGGACAAGGAGGGCTTTTTGCGGTCGGAGCGGTCCCTGATCCAGACGGTGGGACGCGCGGCGCGCAACATCAACGGCAAGGCGATACTGTACGCGGACGAGGTCACCGGGTCGATGCGGCGCGCCTTGGACGAGTCGGAGCGCCGCCGCGCCGCCCAGTTGGCCTTCAACAAGACCCACGGCATCACCCCGGAGGGCGTCAGGAAACGGGTGCTGGACGTGATGGAGGGGGCCCGCGCGGCGCCCGGGACCACCGCCCGGCAGCGGCGCGCCCGGGCGGCCGACAGGCCGGGCGCCCGGCGGACCCCCGAGCTGCGGGATCCCGCCGAGGCGCGCCGGGAAATCGAGGAGCTGGAGAGCCGGATGCACGAGCAGGCCAAAAACCTGGAGTTCGAGGAGGCGGCGCGGACCCGGGACCGCATCGCGGAGCTGAGGGACCGGCTGCTCATGCAGTGACGGGACGGGCGGAACCCGCGCGGCGGACCCCGGAAAATCGACATCGCCCCGCCGGCTCCTGTACAATGCGGGCCGCTTTCCCGCGGCGGAAGGCGGACCCGGGCGCGTAGCTCAGTTGGTTAGAGCGCTACCTTGACATGGTAGAGGTCATCAGTTCGACTCTGGTCGCGCCCACCATTTCAGCAACTGGACCCCATGGCGGCCGCCGGACCGGGCGGGCCCGCCGGAGGCGGTGGACGGACGATGCCCAGAATAACCCTCCCCGACGGGAGCGCGAAGGACTTCGACGGCCCGGTGACCGTCGCGGCGGTGGCGCGGTCCATCGGCCCGGGCCTGGCCCGGGCCGCGCTGGCCGGCCGCGTCGACGGCGAGCTGGTCGACGCCTCCCGCGTCATCGAGGACGACGCCGAGGTGTCCATCGTCACCGACCGGGACGCCGACGGCGTCGACACCCTGCGCCACTCCTGCGCCCACCTGATGGCGCAGGCGGTCAAGCGGCTGTTCCCGGAGGCCCAGGTGACCATCGGCCCGGTGATCGAGAACGGCTTTTACTACGACTTCGCCTTCGACCGCCCGTTCACCCCGGAGGATCTCGCGGCCATCGAAAAGGCGATGGGGGAGATCGTCGACGAGGATCTGGAGGTGGAGCGCCTGGTCCTGCCGCGCGAGGAGGCCGTCGCCCGCTTCCGGGCCATGGGGGAGCGGTACAAGGTCGAGATCATCGAGGGCATCCCGGGCGGCGAGCCGCTGTCCTTCTACCGGCAGGGGGAGTTCATCGACCTGTGCCGCGGCCCGCACGTGCCCAGCACGGGGAGGTTCAAGGCGTTCAAGCTGACCAGCGTCGCCGGCGCCTACTGGCGGGGGGACTCCCGCAACCCGATGCTGCAGCGCATCTACGGCACCGCGTGGGCGTCCCGCAAGGAGCTGAAGGAGCATCTGGCGCGCCTCGAGGAGGCCGAGAGGCGGGACCACCGGAAACTGGGGCGGCGGCTGGAGCTGTTCCATTTCCAGGAGGAGGCGCCGGGCATGCCGTTCTGGCATCCCAAGGGCTGGACCCTCTACCGCCTGATCCAGGACTACATGAAGCGGATGCAGGACGGGCACGGCTATCTCGAGATCAACACCCCCCAGCTGGTGGACCATTCGCTGTGGGAGCGCTCGGGCCACGCCTCCAAGTTCGCCGAGGAGATGTTCCGCGTCGAGTCGGACAACCGCCTGTACGCCCTCAAGCCGATGAACTGCCCGTGCCACGTGCAGGTTTTCAACCAGGGCCTGAAAAGCTACCGCGACCTGCCCCTGCGCCTGGCCGAATTCGGATCCTGCCACCGCCACGAGCCCTCCGGCAGCATGCACGGGTTGATGCGGGTGCGCGGCTTCGTTCAGGACGACGGCCACATCTTCTGCGCCGAGGACCAGATCCAGGCCGAGGTGGCCGCCTTCATGGAGCTGCTGTTCAAGGTCTACCGGGACTTCGGCTTCGAGGAGGTCGGCCTGCGCCTGTCCACCCGGCCCGAAAGGCGGGTGGGCTCGGACGAGCTGTGGGACCGGGCGGAGCGGGCGCTGGCGGAGGCCCTGGACGCCACCGGCAGGGCGTGGGAGCCGCAGCCGGGCGAGGGGGCCTTCTACGGCCCCAAGATCGAGTTTTCGCTGAAGGACTGCATGGAGCGCGTCCAGCAGTGCGGCACCATCCAGGTGGATTTCTTCACCCCGGGACGCCTGGACGCCCAGTACGTGGCGGAGGACAACAGCCGGCGGACCCCGGTCATGCTGCACCGGGCGATCCTGGGCTCCTTCGAGCGGTTCATCGGCGTGCTGATCGAGCACTACGGCGGGGCGCTGCCGGTCTGGCTGGCGCCGCGGCAGGCGGTGGCGGCCAGCATCACGGACCGGCAGGCCCGATATTGCGAAAAAATTGAAAAATCCTTGAAAAGCAGGGGCTTCAGGGTGGTTTCGGACTTGAGAAACGAGAAAATAGGTTATAAGATACGCGAACACACCCTGCAGAAGGTGCCGTACATCCTGGTCGTCGGGGACCGGGAGGCGGAATCCGGCACGGTGGCGGTCCGCACATGCGCGGGGGAGGATCTGGGGGCGATGACGCTGGACGGCTTTTGCGGACGCCTGGGCCGGGACGCCGCCCCTCCGGGCGCGGCGGCGGTCTCCCCGGACGGGGGGCGGGACCATCAGGAGGGCTGATGTGGGCAGTGTGACCTGGCCGCGGCGACCGCGCGCATGATGAAGGGCGGCGCCAAAAAGCCACTCATCAACGAGGCCATAGAGGCGGAGCGGGTCCGCCTGGTGGGGGCCGACGGGCAGCAGGTGGGAATCGTTCCCATCGGGGAGGCCCGGGAGGCCGCCGCCGCGGACGGCCTCGACCTGGTGCTGATCGCGCCCGACGCGGAGCCGCAGGTCGTCAAGATCATGGACTACGGCAAGCATGTCTTCGAGTTGAAGAAGCAGCGGGCCGCCAGCCGGAGGAAGCAGCATCGGGTCCATGTCAAGGAGGTGAAATTCCGGCCCGGCACGGAGGAGGCCGACTACCAGATCAAGCTGCGCAACCTGGTCCGCTTCCTGACGGACGGCGACAAGGCCAAGGTGTCGTTGCGGTTCCGCGGCAGGGAGATGGCCCATCAGCACATCGGGCAGGAGCTGGTGGAGCGGATCCGGGACGACCTGGCCGAGTACGGCTCGGTCGAGCAGGAGCCCAAGATGGAGGGGCGCCAGATCATCATGGTGCTGGCGCCGTCCAAAAAGAAGGTCCGAGTCCGCGCGTCCGGCGCGGCGCGGCAGGACAAGGCCGACGCGGACAAAACCGACGCGGACAAAACCGACACCACGGAGTGACCGACGATGAGCGCAGGAAAACCGAAGACCCACAGGGGGGCCGCCAAGCGGTTCAGGAAGACCGCGTCCGGCTTCAAGCGCCGGCAGGCCATGAAGAACCACATCCTGACCAAGAAGGCGACCAAGCGCAAGCGCCGGCTGCGGGGCATGACGTCGGTCCACGCGTCCGACGCGCCCGCGGTGGAGCGCATGCTGCGCGACAAGTGACGATCAACGCAACCGGAGCAGGAGAACGGCCATGGCTCGAGTCAAGCGCGGGGTAACCGCTAGGCGCCGCCACAAGAAGGTGCTGAAGAAGGCCAAGGGGTACTACGGCGCGCGCAGCCGGGTGTTCCGGGTCGCCAAACAGGCCGTGACCCGGGCCGGCCAGTACGCCTACCGCGACCGTCGCGTGAGGAAGCGCGAGTTCCGGGGGCTCTGGATCGTCCGCATCAACGCGGCGGCCCGCGTCCACGGCATCAGCTACAGCCGGCTGATCGCCGGCCTGAAGCGGGCCGGCGTCGAGATCGACCGGCGCGTGCTGGCGGACCTGGCCGTGCACGACAAGGCGGCGTTCGGCGCGATCGTGGAGCGGGCGAAGGCTGGTCCGACCGCCTGAGCCGCGCCCGAGATGGCCGATATCGATTCCGAGCTTGCCCGGGCGTTGCAGGCTGTCGAGTCCGCCGCCGACGAGAAATCGCTGGACGCGTTGCGCGTCGAATACCTGGGGCGCAAGGGCAGTTTCACCGGCATGCTCAAGTCCCTGGGCGGGTTGCCGCCCGACGAGCGCCCCGCCGCGGGCGAGGCGGTCAACCGGGCGAAGCGGGCGCTGTTGGAGGCGCTCGAGGCGCGCCGCCGGCTTCTGGCCGACGCCGGCCTGGACGCCCTCCTGGCGGGCGAGGCGCTGGACGTCAGCCTCCCGGGCCGCCGGCAGAGTCCGGGCGGCCTGCACCCCGTCACCATCACGCTGGAGCGCATCGCCGGGATCTTCCAGGCCGCCGGCTACGAGGTCGCGGAGGGGCCGGAGATCGAGGACGAGTACCACAATTTCGAGGCGCTGAACATCCCGGCCCATCACCCGGCCCGGGCGATGCACGACACCTTCTACGTGGCCCCGGGGACCGTGCTGCGCACCCACACCTCCCCGGTCCAGGTCCGCGTCATGGAGAGCGGCAGCCCGCCCTTTCGGATGATCTGTCCCGGACGCGTCTTCCGCCGGGACTCCGACCTGACGCACACCCCGATGTTCCATCAGGTGGAGGGTCTGCTGGTGGACGAGGGAGTCACCTTCGCGGACCTCAAGGGAACGGTGGTGGAGTTCCTGCGGGCCTATTTCGAGACGGACATGCCGATCCGCTTCCGCCCGTCCTACTTTCCCTTCACCGAGCCGTCCGCGGAGGCGGACATGGGCTGCGTCGCCTGCGGCGGCGGCGGATGCCGCATCTGCGGCCGGACCGGATGGCTCGAGGTCATGGGATGCGGCATGGTGCACCCGCAGGTGCTGCGGATGTCGAAGGTCGACGCGGACCGCTACAGCGGATTCGCCTTCGGGCTGGGGGTCGAGCGCCTGGCCATGCTGCGCTACGGCATCGACGACCTGCGCTCCTGCTTCGAGAACGACATCCGCTTCCTGCGGCAGTTCAACTGACCGGGGGCGGAAGGCGTGATCGTCAGCGAGAACTGGCTGCGCGAGTGGGTCGATCCGGACTGCCGGACCGCGGAGCTCGTCCGGCGCCTCACCATGGCCGGGCTGGAGGTCGACCGGGTCAGTCCCGTGGCCGGACGCTTCACCGGGGTGGTGGTGGGGCGGGTCGACTCGGTCGGGCCGCACCCCGGGGCGGACCGGCTCAGCCTGTGCGTGGTGGACGACGGCGGCGGCGGCCGGCAGGTGGTCTGCGGCGCGCCCAACGTGCGGGCGGGCATGAAGGCGCCGCTGGCGCGGCCCGGCGCCGAGCTTCACGACGGCGCGTCCGGCGGGAAAATCGAGCCGACGGAGATCCGCGGCGTCCGCTCCGAGGGCATGCTGTGCTCGGCCGGGGAGCTGGGGCTCGCCGACGGCGCCGCGGGCGTCGCCGGCGTGCACGAGCTGCCCGACGACGCGCCGGTGGGGGAGGATCTCAGGGCGTTCCTCGGACTGGACGACGTCAGCATCTCCCTGGACCTGACCCCCAACCGGGGGGACTGCCTGGGCGTGGCCGGCGTCGCGCGGGAGGTGGGCGCGCTGTTCGAGAAGCCCGTCTCCCCCCCGGACATCCGGCCGGTGGAAAGCCGGCTGGCGGACGCGTTGCCCGTCCGGGTCGCCGCCATGGACGAGTGCCCGCGCTACCTCGGGCGGATCGTGCGGGGGGTCGACCTGTCGGCGGCGACGCCTTTGTGGATGCGGGAAAGGCTGCGCCGCTCGGGCCTGCGCAGCATCGATCCGGTGGTGGACGTCACCAACTACGTGCTGCTGGAGCTGGGCCAGCCGATGCACGCGTTCGACCTCGCCGGGCTGGCCGGCCGCGTCGAGGCGCGCCTCGCCCGGCCGGGGGAGTCCATCACCCTGCTGGACGGCAAGCGGCTGGAGCTCGACGACGGCACGCTCGTGATCGCGGACGCGGAGCGGCCGGTGGCGCTGGCCGGCATCATGGGCGGTCTCGACACCGCCGTGACGGCGCGGACCCGGGACGTGTTTTTCGAGTGCGCGTGCTTCTCCCCGCGGGCCGTCGGCGGCAAGGCCAGGCGCTACGGGCTGCACACCGACGCCTCCCATCGCTACGAGCGGGGGGTGGACCACGGACTGCAGCGCCTGGCGATGGAGCGCGCCACCAGGCTGTTGCTGGACATAACGGGCGGAGAGGCGGGGCCGGTCGCCGAGGCGGTCGGCAACCTGCCGCCGCCCGTGGAGGTCGGACTGCGGCCGGAGGCCATCGCCCGCCTGCTCGGGACGGAGGTGCCCCGGGAGCGGATCGTGGACATCCTGACCCGGCTCGGCTTCAAGGTCGCCGAGCGCGCGGACGCCGCGCTCCGGGTGGCGGCGCCGTCCTTCCGGTTCGACATCGCCATGGAGGCGGACCTCATCGAGGAGGTGGCGCGCGTCCACGGCTACGACAACATCCCCCTGGCCCCCGGGACGGGGGACCGCGCGCCGTCCGCCCCCCCGGAGGCGCGGGTCGGCCTGGCGCGGCTGCGCGAGCGGCTGGCGGCCCTGGGCTACCAGGAGGCGATGACGTACAGCTTCATCGATCCCGCGCTGTCCGCGCTGGTCGCCGGTCCCGAGGTCCGGCCGGTCGTCCTGCGCAATCCCCTGTCCGAGGACATGTCCGTCATGCGCCCGAGCCTGCTGCCCGGCCTGCTGGCCGCCCTGCGCCGCAATGCGAACCGCCGGCGCGGGCGGTTGCGGCTGTTCGAGTCCGGGACGGTGTTCGCGGCCGACGGGGCGGGGGGCATCGCGCAGACCGCCATGCTGGCCGGCCTGGCCTGCGGCGCCCGGTTTCCGGCGGGTTGGGCCCACGGGCGGGAGGCGACCGACTTCTTCGACGTCAAGGGGGACGTGGAGTCGCTGCTCGAGATGGGCGGCCGGGGCGGGCGCCACCGCTTCGAACCGGGGCGGGAGGCCGC
>CAYSVD010000312.1:0-9872 GCA_964434395.1 uncultured Pseudohongiella sp. | reverse complement strand
TGTTCGTCGTCCGGGTGGCCGGCAACATCGCGGCGCCGTCCCAGATCGGCAGCGTGGAGTTCGCCGCCGAAAGCTTCGGCGTCCGGCTGGCGGTGGTGCTCGGCCACACCCGGTGCGGCGCGGTCGAGGCGGCGATAGGGCAGCTGCGGCGGCCGGAGACCCGCCTTTCGCCGGGCCTTGAGGCCGTTGTTGAGCGCATCCGCCCCGGGGTTGAAAGCCTGGTCGCCCGCGACGCGGACGACGGCGATACGCTGGCCCGGGCGGTCCGAGCGAACATCGCCGCCACGGTGAGCAGGATGGAGCAGGACTCCGCGATCCTTGCCGGCTTGGTGGCGAAGGGCCGCCTGCGGATCGTGGGGGCGGAATACGACCTTGAATCCGGGCTGGTGGAGTTCCTTTGACGGCGGTTCCGCAGGGGCGTCTCAGGGCGAGGACGGGATTTGCATCGAAAGCGTTGAATATGTATAAACGGATACACCCGCCAGCGGCTGAAACGGGAAAAGCGGGCGGTCCGGATAAATCCGAGGGGGGTGCGACGTGACGAAAATGAGCAGGAAGATCTACGCGAGCGACTGTATCGACGTGTTGAATGACGAGATCGCGCTGCCGAGCGAAAGCGTGGACCTGATTTATCTTGATCCGCCGTTCAACTCCAACAGCAGGTACAACCTGCCGTTCAAGGGCGAGTACAAGACTTTGAAGCCCGTCGTCGCGTTCAAGGATACGTGGGAATGGAGCGACAGGGAGGATGAATTTCTGGAAAAACTCGATTCCGGGGTCAAGACAAGGATTCTGGCGGATGTTGTCCGGCTTTCCGCCCGGATATCGGATGGTTCAGGCAGAGGATCCAAGACATCCGCATACCTGATCAACATGATCAGCAGGCTGATCCCGATGCGCAGGGTATTGAAAAACACAGGAAGCATATACCTGCACTGCGATCCGACGGCGAATTACTATCTGCGATTGATACTGAACGTGATATTCGACGCGAAGAATTTCAGGAATGAGTTGGTTTGGTGCTACACGGATCCGGCGGGCAGGAGGAAGACGGATTACTACAAGAGGACGCATGACACGATATTCTGGTATGCAAAAGACGGAGGAAAATGCAGAACGAACAGCATCGCGCTCAGTCCGCTTTCTCCCTCCAGCATAAAAAGGTACGAAAAATATTTCGACGAGAACGGCCGGATCACCTATGAAAACCTAAAACGAAGCAACCCAGGGGTTTTCAACTCGCTGAAAGGAGTGCCCAAAGACCTCAAGAGCGTGTGGTTGGATAAAAACAAGGGGACGACATCGCCGGACTGGTGGGACAACATCACCCCAGTGAGGAAGAAGGGGGGATCGCAGAGATCCGAGTCGCTGGGCTATCCCACGCAAAAGCCGCTGGCGTTGCTGGACAGGATCATTCAAACGTCGACGCATGAGGGCGATGTCGTGCTGGATCCTTTTTGCGGCTGCGGAACCACCCTGCACTCCGCCGAGCGGCTGGGAAGGAAGTGGATTGGAATAGACATCTCCGTTTTCGCCGCTGGCCTGGTCCGGGAGCGGATACTAAACAACTTCCCCAACCTGAAGCCCGGCGAGGTCGATGTCAGCGGCACGCCGTACGACTTGGCATCGGCCAAAGATCTCGCCAAAAAGGATCCGTTCGAATTCGAGAAGTGGGTGTGCGGCGCGATAGGCGCCCACGGCATGTTCAACAACCCTGGAGACAAAGGCGCCGACAAGGGGGTCGACGGGGTGATAGAGTTTATGAAGTTCGAAGGTCTGGACCGGAAGCCGAAAAAGTCCATAGCGATCGTCCAGGTGAAGAGCGGAAAAGTGACGCCGGACTCCGTGAAGGCATTGATGCAAACGGTAAAGAACTTCGGGGCGACCGCAGGCGTTTTCGTCTGCTTCGAAGAGTTCATGCGGACGGTGGAGAACAACCGGGACCGGGGAACCTACGAGGATCTCACCGGGGTCTACCCGATCATACAGGGACTCAGCATCGAGCGACTGCTGAGGAACGAAAAGCCGAAACTGCCGCCGTTGCAGATCCGCAAGGACGGCTCGGTGAGGGGGCCCCTCCTGCCCTAAGGCCCGCGAACGGCGCCTCCGCGCGTTCCGCGCCGGGCGCCCGACGGACCGTCGGACTTGTGGTCCGGTCCGGGGAAAGTCTTGTTTTGACAGGTCGAACGCGCGGTTGATCGGACGGGTTTCGCGAGTTGCAAACGCGCGGTATCGGCGTTATCGACCGACAAAAAAGACTCCGCCGTTTATCGCTCCGGTCCGGCAGGCTGTTAGTTGGTCCGCGAGGAGCGGAGCAGCCGGTCCACTCCGGCGTGGTACAGGGTCAGGTCGACCGCGCTACGGATCATCTGCGCGTCGTCCATCTGCATGACCTGCTCCAGCAGATCCTGCGCCGCGTCCAGGCTCACGCTGCGGATGACGGACTTCACCTTCAGCAGGGCCGCGGCGTTCATGGACAGGATGTCGAAGCCCATGGCCATCAGCAGCAGCGCGGCGCCCGGATCGCCCGCCATTTCGCCGCAGATGCCGACCGGCCGGGACTCTTTCCGCGTCTCGACGACCACGTGATGCAGCGCGCTCAGCACGGCGGGATGGAAGGCGCTGTACAGGTTGGCGACGCGCGGGTTGTTGCGGTCGACCGCAAGCAGGTACTGGGTGAGATCGTTGCTGCCGACGGAGATGAAGTCCGCCTGCCTGGCCAGCGCCCGGGTCTGGTAGACCGCGGCCGGCAGCTCGATCATGACGCCGATCGGCGGGAAGCGGATGTCCAGGTCCTCCTGGATGAGCTCCCGGTGGGCGCGCTTGATCAGCAGCTTCGACGCCTCCACCTCGCTTACGTTGGTCACCATCGGCAGCATGATCCGCAGGTTGCCCAGCCCGGCGCTGGCCCGCAACATGGCGCGGATCTGCACCGAAAAGATCTCCGGGTGGTCCAGCATGACCCGGATGCCGCGCCAGCCGAGGAACGGGTTCTCCTCTTCGATCGGAAAGTACGGCAGCGCCTTGTCTCCTCCCACGTCCAGCGTGCGCATGGTGACCGGCTTGGGTGCGAAGGCCTCGAGCTGCTCCCGGTAGATGGCCATCTGCTCCTGCTCGCCAGGAAAGCGCTCGCTGAGCAGGAACGGCACTTCGGTGCGGAACAGGCCGATGCCTTCGGCGCCGTGGTCCAGCGAGCGCATGACGTCGGACATCAGGCCGGTGTTGACCCACAGGCGCACCCGGTGCTTGTCCGCCGTCACGCAGGGCAGGTTCTTCAGCCCCTCGAGCCCGGTGATGAAGTCGGCCTGCTCCCTGATGGTGTCGAGGCACCGCTGGCGCATCTGCTCGGAGGGGTTGCTGATGATCTCGCCGCGGTAGCCGTCGACGATCACCTCCCTGCCGTCGAGCCGGCTCAAGGGCAGGTCCACCGCCCCCATCACCGCCGGCACGCCCATGTTGCGCGCCAGGATGGCCAGGTGGGAGTTGACCGAGCCGGTGACCGAGACGAGGCCCTTCAGCCTGTCCTCGGGCACCTCGGCCAGCATGGACGGCGTCAGCTCCTCGCCCACCAGGATGGTGTCCTCGTCGTATTCGGTCTTGACCTGCTCCTTCGCCTGCAGATAGGACAGGATCCGGGCGCACAGGTCCTTGATGTCGGTGGAGCGCTCCCTTAGGTATTCGTTGTCCATCTTCTCGAAATTGCGCACGTGCTCGCCGGCGACGTGGGCCAGCGCGCCCTGGGCCCAGGAGCCCTGGCGGATGCGCTCCACCACTTCGTTGCCCAGCGCGTCGTCGTCCAGCATGTGCAGATAGACGTTGAAGAGCTCGCGCTCCTCTTCGGCCACATGGCCGGCCAGCTTTTCATGGAGCTGCCGCATGTCCTCGCGCACCATGTTCAGGCACGCGCCGAACAGCTCGACCTCGCGGTCGATATCCCGGGCCCGCCGGTCGGGAACCCGGCTCAGGTCCGCATGGGGAAACACCGCCACGACCTTTCCGATGGCGACGCCGGGCGCGCCGGAGACGCCGGGAAAGACCGTGCTCGAGACCCGGTGGCCGGACGGACTGATGCCCGCGGCCGCGCCGGTGGCCTGCACGTGGGCGATGATGCCGGACAGCTGCGCCGACAGGGTGATGAGGAAGGCCTCCTCGCCCTCCTCGAAGCGGCGCCCTTCCTCGTTCTGGACCACCAGCACCCCGAGCACGGAGCGCAGGTGGATGATGGGCACGCCGAGGAAGGAGCGGAAAGCCTCCTCCCCCGTCTCCTCGACGTGTCGGTAGACGGGGTGCTCGGAGGCGTCGCGCAGGTTGACCGGCTCGGCGTGCTTGGCCACCAGCCCCACCAGCCCCTCGCCGACCGGCAGGCTGGCGCGCCCTACGGCCTTCGGCCGGAGCCCCTCCGAGGCCATCAGCACGTGGCAGTTGATGTCGGGATCCAGCAGCCAGACCGAGCAGACCCCGGCGTCCAGGGCGGACTTCACGCGCCGCGCGATGATGTCGAGCGCGGTCCTGAGATCCTTTTCCGCCGCCCGCCGGACCTCCTCGACTATGCCGCGCAGCGGTATGGACATGTTCAGCTCCGGTCGGCCCGCCCGTTCCCGCCGGGCCGTCCCGGCGCGCCGGACCGCCTCAGGGCTTTCTCACGTAGTCGTCGAGGGGGCCGGCGAGTTCCCGCAAGGCCCGCCGGTAGACCGCCCGCTTGAAGTCCACCACCCGGTCGGCCGGATGCCAGTAGTTCACCCATTCCCACCGGTCGAATTCGGGCTCGTCGGAGCGGTCCAGCGCCACCCGGGCATCGTCCGCCTCCAGGCCCAGCAGGAACCATTTCTGCTTCTGGCCGATGCACAGCGGGCTCTGGCGCCGGCGGATGCGGTTTTCGGGAATCCGGTAGCGCAGCCAGTCGCGGGTGCGATGCAGGATCCTCACGTCGTCGGCGGACAGGCCGATCTCCTCGTCCAGCTCGCGGTACAGCGCCTGCTCCGGCGACTCCCGCGCCATGATGCCGCCCTGCGGGAACTGCCATCCGCCCCGCCCCGCGCGCCTGCACCACAGCACCCGGCCCCGCCGGTTGCAGACGACCATGGCGACGTTGGGGCGAAATCCGTCGGAATCGATCATGCAGGGCGGCATCCTAGGCGGCGGAGGGCGCATTGTGTCACACCGGCCCCCGGCGAATCAATCGCCGGGGGCCGGCGGAGGCGCGAAAGCGCTTTTTATTCAAACGCTTGCGGCGGCTCCGGGCCGCGCCGGGTACAATGCCGCCTCCGCCGCCCCGCGCCCGTCCATGCCCGCCCGTCTGGCCCTTTTCGATCTCGACGACACCCTGCTGGCCGGCGACAGCGACCGGGCCTGGGGTGAGTTCCTGATCGACGAGGGGCTGGCGGACCCGGTCCGCCACCGGGAGGGGAACGAGCGCTTCTACCGGCAGTACCTGGACGGCGCGCTGGACATCCGCGCCTACGTGCGGTTCGCCCTCGGCCCCGTCCTCGGGCTTTCGCCGCGGCGGCAGCGGGCGTTGCGGGACCGCTTCGTCCGCGAGCGGGCGCGGCCGATGATGCTCGACGCGGGCGAGGCGCTGGTGCGCCGCCACCGGGCGGCGGGCGACCGTTGCGTCGTCATCACCTCGACCAACGCCTTCGTCGCCGGCCCCGTCGCTCGGGCCTTCGGCGCGCGGACGTTGCTGGCGACCGAGCTCGAGACCGCCGCCGGCCGGTTCACGGGCGAGATCGACGGGACGCCCTGCTACCGGCGGGGCAAGGTGGAGAAGCTGGAGCGGTGGCTGGCCGGGCGGCGCGACGGCCTGCGCATGGCGGACGGCGTCTTCTACACCGACTCGATCAACGACCTGCCCCTGCTGGAGCGGGTGGCGGAGCCGGTGGCGGTCGACCCGGACCGGGCCCTGGCGGCCGCCGCCGCCGACAGGGGCTGGCCGGTCGTCAGTCTTCGCGGTCGTCCTGAAACAGGCCCCGCTGCCGGGTGAGGATCCGGTCCATGGAGGTGCCGGCGAAGGACAGGATGGCATCGGCGACCGGCGCCAGCTGCCGGTCGATGTAGAACGGGTAGTCGATGGGGGTGCGGCGGTACTGTTTCGGCTCCGCCCCGGCGGTCGTCATCAGGTACTCCACCCAGCCGCCGGACTCGTACAGGGAGGGCAGGCCCCGCCGCCGGCGGACCTCCTCGGCCTTGCGGGCCGCCTGCGCGTGGGGCGGGACGTTCTTCACGTAATCGCCGAGCCGCCGCCGCAGGCGCTTCCTGATCACCAGGTCCGCCTCGCGCCTTCCCGCCAGCACGTCGGCGGCGGTCTGCCGCACGAAGTCGCGCCAGGGCTCCCCAGCGAGCACCTTCCGGTACAGCACCTGCTGGAACTGCCGGGCCAGCGGCGACCAGTCGCTGCGCACGGTCTCCAGCCCCCTGAACCGCACCTCGCCGTCGGGCAGCAGCCCGGCGTAGCGCTTCTTGCTGCCCGTGTCGGAGCCCCGCACCGTCGGCATGAAGAACCGGACGTAGTGGGTCTCGAACTCGATCTCCAGGCGGCTTTCGACCCGGTGCTCCCTCGCGAGCTTCTCCCGCCACCACTCGTTCAGCCGGGCGGCCAGCCGGGCGCCGGTTTCGGCGCCGGACGCCTTCGCGCCGACGTGCACGAACACCGAGTCCGTGTCGCCGTAGATGACCTTGAGGCCCTGCCGCTCGATGAACCGCCTGCTCTGGATGAGGATGTCGTGGCCGCGGCGGGTGATGGAGCTGGCCAGCCGGGGATCGAAAAAGCGGCAACCCGGACTGCCGAGCACGCCGTAGAAGGAGTTCATGATGATCTTGATCGCCTGGGACAGGGCGGGATTGCGGTCCGCCTTGGCCCGCTCGCGGGCGGACCACAGCTCCTCGATCAGCGCCGGCAGGATGTGCCGCGTCCTGGAGAAGCGGGCGCCGTCGTAGCCGGCGATCGCGTCCTCCTCCTCGAGTCCCGCCGCCAGCGCCAGCGGGTCCACGTGGAAGGTGCGGATGATGCTGGGGTACAGGCTCTTGAAGTCCAGCACGACGACGTTGTCGTGGATGCCGGGAACGGAGGGCATCACGTAGCCGCCCGGGCTGCCGCCGGCCGGCTCGCGCGGCGGCGCCGGCGCGACGAAGCCGCGGCGGTGCAGGCGGGGCAGGTAGAGGAAGTCCAGCGCCGCCACCGAGCCGCCCTGGCGGTCCAGGTCCAGTCCGGTGAGCAGGCTGCGCTCGACCGCGAATCCGATCAGATCCTCCCGCTCGAAGATGTCCCAGACCAGCCGGCAGTCCTCGATGTTGTAGCGGGCCAGCGCCGGCTTGTCGTCGCGGAACAGGCGCTCGATCTCCTCCCCGCGGCGGTCGGCGTCCTCGACCAGCTTGCCGCGGCCCAGCAGCCGGCGGGCGACGGACTCCAGGGAGAAGTTCTCGAAACGGTAGGCCGCCGCGCGCATCAGGTCGATGCCGTCCAGCGCCACCCGGCCGGGGATCAGCGCGTAGCGCCGGTCGCCGCCGTCCCGGGCCCGGCGCCAGCTCGCCGTCTCGCCGCCGCGCCCGAGCCGCAACGGAACCCCGGCCCGGTCGGCGAAGTCCTGCAGGCGGCGCAGGTCGAAGCCGACCACGTTCCAGCCGATGATGACGTCGGGATCCAGCCGCTCGAGCAACCCGAGGAAGTCCCTAAGCAGGGCGGCCTCGTCGGGGTGGAAGCGCAGCGTGAAGGGCGGATCGCCGCCGCGGCGCCCGGGCGGGCCGTCCCCGATCATCAGCACGACGGCCTGCGAGGCATCGTACAGGGCGATGGAGTACAGGGTCTCGGCCCGCCAGTCGGTCTCGATGTCGAGCGAGACCGCGCGCAGGGGCGGCCGGGCCCGGCGCCGCTCCAGCCTGCCGCCGGCGATGGCGCCGAAGCGCCCGCGCCGGCGCCGCTCGCCGGACACGGCCGCGCTGCCGGTGGCGAAGCGCTCCATCAGGAAGCGGTCGGTCGGCCGGATGTCGGCCTCCAGCAACGGCACGCCGCGGGACGCCAGGAGGTCGCGGGCGTCGAACAGCCGGCGCTGGCTCTTGAAGTACAGGGCGGAGACCGGCCGGCGCTCGAAGTCCCTGAGCCGGGTCGCGCCGATGCGCCAGCCGTCCCGGTCCGGCAGGGCCGCCTCGACCCGCGGGCGCAACTCGGCCGGAAAGAAGCACACGGCCTCCTGGCCGGACGCCTCGAAACGGATCGGTCCCTCGTCCGTGGCGAGCCAGAAGACCAGGGTGAGGCCTTCGGGCGAATCGCTCCACTGCCGCGTCAGGATCAGCCCGCTGACCGAGTCCACCCTATATCCGCACGGTCCTCGGGAACTGGCCGAACTCCTCCCAGCGGCTGACCTTCTCCGGCAGCTCCGCCGCCGGCGGTTGCGCGCGGCCGGCGGCGTCGACGGCCCGGGACACGACGACGTGCTCGCCCGGCGCGGGATTCTCCCAGTCGTAGGCGAACAGCTTCCACGAGTAGCGGGTGTTGCGAGGGTCCAGCCGCGCTGGCCGCCAGGGGCCGTCGTCGATCTTCACCTCGACGCCGCGCAGCGGCGAGCCGTCGTTCAGCGCGAAGCCTTGGATGCTGAAGCGCCCGCCCCGCTCCGTGACCCGGGCGACGACGGACTTCAGGTTCATGGCGGTGACCGAGTTCTCGACCCAGCGCTCCACGCCGCCCACCGCCTCCCGCTTCAGCGTCACGTAGTCCCGGCCCATGAAGAGCCCCATGTAGCGGGTGTCCTGGACGTGGATCTGGGTCAGCCACTTGACGTTGGCCACGCCGTACCAGCCCGGCACCAGCAGACGCAGCGGCTTGCCGTGGTAGTGGGGCAACGGCTCGCCGTTCATGGCGAAGGCCAGCATGTTCTCCGGGCGCATGGCGTCCTCCACCGACAGCGAGCGGGCGAAGGCCTTCTCCACCTCTCGCCCGCGGATCTCCTCGATCGCGGTGTCGGCGCCGAAGAACACCACCTCCTTCGCGTCTTCCTGGATCCCGGCCCGCTCCAGCACGGCGCGCAGGGACGCGCCCCGCCAGTTGGCGTTGCCGACCAGCCCGTGGAGCAGGCGCCCGCTGTTGCCGCCGCACTCGAAGCCCACATGCTGCTCGAACGCGTCCCCCGTCGTCAGGTCCCGGAGCGACAGCGTCAGCTCGTTGTCCACCATGCCGGTCACCCGCAGGCGCCAGGCGTCGTTGTCGATCACCGGCTGGCCGTAGTGCTGCACCAGGTAGAAGTCGTCGTTGTCGGTGAGGAAGGTGGTGATCTCCCGCGTGTCCAGCCAGTGGACGGTGTTGGGCGCCACCGGCGGCGCCTGGAAGCCCTCCGGCACGTCGGTGAACGGCACCAGCCGCTCCCCCTGGGCCAGGGCCGGCATGACCACCCCCGGCACGGCGGCGGCGCCCGCCGCCAGCGCGCCCTTGAGCACTTTTCGTCGTCCGCGGTCCTGAGGCTCCATGGCGCTCCCCCTGTGGTTCTCCGGCGGGGCCGAAGAGGATGAAAACGGAACAAGCGGGGGGACCATACCACACCCGCCGGGGGAGAGTCTGGGCAATGTCTGGGCAAAGGTGATGCAAGGTGATGCAAAGGTTCCCAGATTCCCGGTTAAGGAAGATTTTTTCGCTCCCAATGCCTGAAAAAAGCTAAACATTTCCAAGGGGTTGCCGTTACAAGGCGGTAAATCGGCGATTTCACCTTGGGGGTGCTGTATGGAAAGCAAGTCAATTCGCGTGGAAGGTCGTGTCGATCTCGATTTTTCCGATGGCCGGGGGGAGACCGACTACGGCGGCGCGGCGCTGTTGGGCGAATGGATCCGCCGGCTGGGGCTCCGCGGACGGTTGCTGAAGGCGATTTCCATCAAGGAGCGGAAGCGCGGGG
>CAYSVD010000311.1:0-4868 GCA_964434395.1 uncultured Pseudohongiella sp. | reverse complement strand
GTCGGAGACCCCGGGCGAGATCCGCCGCCGCGCGCCCACGCTGGGCGAGCACACCGGCGAGATCATGGGGGAGCTCGGCTATTCGCCGGAGGAGGTCGCGGCGCTCAGGGAGCGGCGGGTGGTCTGATCCCGTCCCCGCGGGCGATGGGAACAGCCGCCTGGCGGCCGCGGTCGGTGCGCAGGGTCTTGGAGTCCCCGCCACAGGAGCCCCCCGGCACGTCGTCGCGGCCGGGCATGCGGGCGAGGGTCGCCGGGTTCTCCTCCTCTCCCAGCCAGCTCTCCCGCCGAGGCGGCATGGCGACCGCGATGCGCTCGCACCACTCGGCCGCGCCAAGGCGGGCCCAGAACCTGCGGAAGACAGGACCGGCGGACGCGGCGGCGGACGCGCTGTCGGTTCCAGCGGCGAAAAGTGGCAGGGCCGGGCCGGCCAGGACGGCAAGGGACGGGCCGTGCTTCAAGGGACGGGCCGTGCTTCCGGCCCGAGCCAGTGTTCCGGCCCGAGCCAGTGTTCAAATTGACCGGAATCGGTGTTCAAATTGGTCAGAATCCACAGTTCTCTAGGTTGGAACGCGGCGCCGAGACAAACGCGGCGCCGAGACTGCCGCAAGACCAGCGAAACTGACAAAATGATTGGGAACTATATACTTGTGTACGCAAGGCTCGTTGCCTTGACGAATTCGAATGAAAGATGCCGCCGCCGAGGCTTATCCGACTCGCGGGATCATGCCTTTGCGCCTTTGCTTGGCCTTTTTTCTCGTTTGCGTACACAAGTATATAGTTCCCAAATGATAGTTCCCAAATGATTGACAGCAGGATGCCGCATATTCAGTATACTGGGGAATCCCGCCAGCAACTAGGAGAGTAAAATGAAAATCATGGGCTTGCCATTGGATTTTTGGCAGATGATCGTTGGCCTGGTCGGAGTCGGGGCTCTGATCGGGGCGATTGTCTACCTAATAAGGCGGCATGACAAGGCGTTGGATCGTTTAAGCAATCAGTTGGAAAAGGTGAACGAGCAGTCGGAAAAACGGGCCAAGGAGGCGGAGGAACGGTCCGAGCGGCGGGTCAAAGAAGCCGAGGAACGGGGCACAAATTTGCTCCAATCCCTTGAAAGCACCCTAAAGTCGGCAATCGAAGGTTTGCGAACTCAAATAGCAGAAGGTTTTTCCGCTATCAACCAACGCTTTGCTGATGCGGAAGTGCGTGAGAGGGAATTGGCCGGCAGACTGAATAAGGCTCTCGGGGGGTTCGAAGCCTTCGCAGGCGTGATTGAGAGGTCTCTGACACTAAGCCCCACTAGTTCTAAATCGTACCGGCGGCAAGATCCTGATGAAACCCGGCGGGATTCCGTCGAGGAATTCGAGGACGGCAGACGAACGGGTGGAACCTCATCTTCAGGGACGCCGCAGTCACATCGTTCCGAAACGCGTCCATAACATCTGGTCATCGCGGGGACGTTCCGTCGCCCGATGGTGTGAGGTCAGTCAGCGCTCGTCAGGAAGAAGTCAGCATCCTCCAGCTGACGTTGCACGGTCGGCTGGTCGGCCATCTGGCCGGGTTCAGCAACGGCCGCAACACCTTGAGGTTCGCCGACGAGTACGCCGGCGATCCGGAACGTCCCACGTTCAGCCTGACCACTCATCCAGCGTTTCCGCAGACCGAAAAAAAACCTGTCCGAGCCGTGGACAAGGAACGTGAAACTGCATCCGGTGCTGTCCAACCTATTGCCTGAAGGTGCGTTGCGCGAACTGATCGCGCGGGGGCTGAAGGTCCACATCGACAGCGAATTCAATCTTTTCGCCTGGTTGGGCGGGGATCTGCCGGGCGCGCTGGTCGCGTCGCCGCTGGCTCCCGACGAGGCGCCCGAAGGCGTTTTGCCGGCCCGCCGGGGAGTGAAGGCTGTAAGGTTCAGGGAAGGCATCGAGGAAAATCGGTTTTCTCTCGCTGGCGTTCAGATGAAATTTTCCATGAAAGAAACGGACAAGCGCTACACTCTGTCCAAAGGCGGCACTGGGCGACTGGATCATAAAGACGCCTTTCACCCGGTACCGCAACGTGCCGATCAACGAATACACCGCGATGTGCTTGGCGGCCATGGCCGGCATCGAGATTCCGGAAATCAGGCTGGTCGACCTGGACGGTCTCGACAACCTGCCGCGGATCGACCTGCCCGACGAAAAGCAGGCTTTCGCAGTTAGACGCTTCGACCGTCGGGGCGACGGGCGCGTCCATATGGAGGACCTCGCGCAAGCCATGGCGACCTACCCACATGACAAATACGGCACCGCAAACTACGAGCAGATCGGCAGGGCGCTTTATCGTTACTCCGGCGACGGGCTGGCCGATGTCTGTCAGTTCGCCCGCCGGTTGCTGGTCAATATCCTGCTCGCCAACGGCGACGCCCATCTGAAGAACTGGAGCCTGTTGTACCGGGACAAGCTCACTCCCCGGCTTTCACCCGCCTACGACATCCTGACGACGAGCGTTTATATCGAAGAGGAGAGGGAATTCGCGCTCAACCTCGCCGGAACCAAAAAATGGCATGCAGTAACGATGGATCACTTCAGGCACTGGGCCGGCAAGACGGGCGTTCCCTGGCGCGCCGTCAGGCCGCATCTTGACGACGTGATGGACAAGGCCCGCGCGCTTTGGCCCGCCGCCCTGAAAACGCTGCCCGCCGATGATGCGCACGTGAAAACGCTGCTGAGGCACTGGTCCATGCTCCCCCGCGACTTCAGAATAGAGACCGCATGAGGGCGCGCCGGAACCGGACGCGGGCGGTTTCCGACGTTGTTCAGCCGCGCGACCGCGCCGGCGAGACCGTGGAGGAGCCCGGCCGTTCGCCGGAGGCGGTCGCAGCGCTCAGGGAGCGGCGGGGGGTCCGAGCCTGTCCGGGCCCGGCGCGAGCGCGTAGACGATCACGCTGCCGATGCGGGGCGAGCGGTGTCCCGTGTCGAAGGTCAGCATCGCGTTGCCCGAGGCGGCCGCGAGATACTGCCTGCCGTCCACCTCGTAGGTCACGATGCCGCCGCCGACCGGCGCGCCGACGCGGATCCGGCGCAGCAGCTCGCCGCTCGCGGCGTCCAGCAACACCAGGTGGCCGGTCAGCTCCCCGCTGATCACCAGTCCGCCGCCCGTGGCGGTCACCCCCGCCACCATGGGACGGACGCTCCGGTACCGCCACCGCACCTCGCCGCTGACCGCGTCGACCGCCGTCAGCCAGCCGCTCATCTCGCGGTCGGAGCGCACCCGTCCGCCCATGTAGAGCTGCCCCGGCACGAAGCGCACCTCGGGGGAGGCGTAGAACCACGCGCAGATGTCGACGGCGGGGGTGATCAGCAGGTTCTCGCCGGGATGGTGGGCCGGCCCGTTCCACAGCACGCCGGCGGTCACCCCCGGACAGGCGTGCACGCCCTCCGGCGTCACCGGAACGCCGTGGTTCTTGATGGTCGTCACCGGCGTCTCGTACAGCACGTCGCGGGTGCGGCGGTTCAGCGCGCGCAGGATGCCCTCCTTGCCCACGGTGGCGACCATGTCGAAGGGCACGCCGTCGGCGCCGGCGTTCAGCACCGGCGAGACCTGGGTCAGATCCCAGTCGTGGTCGTCGTTCGGCACGATGGACCGGTACCAGTTCAGTTCGCCGGTGCGGGCGGAAAGGGCCACGATGGAGTTGGTGTACAGGTTCTCGCCCGGCCGCAGGAAGGCCGGCAGGTCGGGCGCCGGGTTGGTGACCGCCACGTAGAGCTCCTCCGCCGCCGGGTCCATGCTGAGCGGCGTCCACACGGCGCCGCCGCCCAGCACGATGCCCTGGGGGTTGCCCCAGGTCTCGCCGCCGCCGGCGGCCGCCTCGGGCACGGTGTGGAAGCGCCAGACCTCCTCCCCGTCCGCCAGGGAGAAGGCGCCGACCCAGCCGGAGATCGCGTTCTCGCTCCCGGCCGGTCCGATCAGCACCGTGTCCTCGAAGATCATGGGCGGCATGGTGATGGTCTCGCCCAGCCACGGGTCCGCCACCTGCCGGGCCCACAGCAGGCGGCCGCTGGCGGCGTCGAGAGCGAACAGGTAGCCGTCCGGGGCGCCGCGCACCACGTAGCCGTCGGCGATGGCCGCTCCGCGGTTGTTGCCCCAGACCATGCGGTCGCGCGGCGTCCAGTCGTGGCTCCAGATCCGGCGGCAGGTGGCCGCGTCGACGGCCGCCGTGTGGGTGGCGTGGGTCACGTACATGACTCCCTGGTGGACGACGGGGCCGGTCTGCATGGTGGCGCGGCCGTTCATCTGGTAGGCGCAGACCTGGACCAGCTCGCCGACGTTGCCGGTGTTGATCTCGTCCAGCGGGGAATAGCGGGTGCCGCGGTGGTTGTGGTTGTGGTAGAGCCAGTCGCGGGCGTTGTCCGCGGCCCCGGCCAGGTCGCCGTACGCCGGCCCGGTCCCGGTGGGCGCGATGCCGAAAGGGCCTTCCAGGAAGGCGGCCGCGCCGGCCGGCGCCCCGTCCCCGCGGGCGATGGGAATGGCCGCCAGGTAGCCGCGGTCGGCGCGCAGGGCCTCGGACCCCTCCAGCACGTTGTTGCGGCCGAGCATGTAGGCGAGGACCGCCAGGTTCTCCTCCTCGCTCAGCCGGCTCTCCTGCCGGGGCGGCATGGTGGCCGCGATGCGCTCGTACAGCTCGGCCACGCCGGCGCCGGGACGGGCCCAGGTCCTGCGGAAGACGGGACCGACGAGCGCCCCGGCGGCGGCGCCCTCCAGTCCGGCGCCGTGGCAGGCGGCGCACTCGCGCCGGTACAGGGCCTCGCCCCGCTCGAACTGGGCCTCGGTGTAGGTGCCGGTGGCGGGCGCGTCGGCCGCGCCGGCGGTCCCGGCGGCGAGAAGCAGGA
>CAYSVD010000310.1:0-16198 GCA_964434395.1 uncultured Pseudohongiella sp. | reverse complement strand
GGGTCTCCGACAGCTCCACCGGGGTCCGCATCAACGGGGCCGGGGCGGGCAGGCCGGGGTAGTCGACGGGCTGCAGCAGCGCGCGGGCGGCGACGTGGGGGTCGTCCAGCGCCTGCTGCGGGGACAGGACGGGCCCGGCGGGCAGCCGGGCCTCCTCCATGGCCTCGAGCGCCTCCCGCGTGGTCCGCTCCGCGCACCAGCGGGCCAGCCGCTCGCTGATGATTTCGCCGTTGTCCCCGCGGCTGATGTCGTCCTTGAAGCGCGGATCCTCGAGCCAGCGCTCCTCGCCCATCAGCTCGGCCCAGCGCCTGAACTGGGGCGCTCCCACCGTGTGCACCAGCACCCAGCCGTCCCGGGTCCTGAACGTGTCGCCGGGCCCCGAGGTCTGGGAGCGGTTGAGGGTGGCGGTCCGGTCCCGCCGGATGAGGGCCTGCTCGATGGCGGTGGCGTTCATCATGTTCAGCGCCGTGCTGAAAAGGGAGCCTTCGACGAGCTGGCCCCTGCCGCTGCGCCGGCGCTCGAACAGGGCGGCCATGGTGCCGAAAGCGGCGAGCCCGGCGGTGCCGAAATCCACGAAGGGCGCGTAGGCCTTGACCGGCCGCTCCGGCGAGCCGGTCAGGTGCATGCTGCCGGACATGGCCTGGCCGAGCCCGTCGAAGCCCACCCGCCGGGCGTAGGGGCCGTCGCCGCCGAAGGCGGAGACCGCGGTCAGGATGATGTCGGGCCGGACCGCCTTGAGGCTGTCGTAGTCCAGCCCCATGGCCGCCAGGGTGTCCGCCGGCAGGTTGGCCACCACCACGTCGGCCGTCGCCGCCAGCCGCCGGACGATCTCCCGGCCCTCGGGCTTCATGGGGTTGAGCGTCATGCCGCGCTTGTTGCGGCCGAGCTGCATGAGCAGGGCGCCGTCCCCGTCGGCGCCGACCGGCGACACGAAGCGGTCCTCGGAGCCGTCCACCTTCTCGATCCGGATCACGTCGGCGCCCAGATCCCCCAGCAGGGTGGCGCAGTAGGGCCCGGCGATGTAGCGCCCGAAATCCAGCACCCGGATGTCCGACAGCGGCGCGCTCATGACTGCGTTTTCTCCCGGCCGGCGGCCCCGCGGCGGCGCGGATGATAGCACGGGGCCGCGCGACGCGCGGGATGCCGCGGCGGGCCGCCGGGGAGTGTTGCGGAAGAGAGTGTTGCGGAAGTAGAGTGGACCGCCCCGACGTTTTCCAGCAACATGGCGCGCATCCGCCTCGTGGACGCCGCCGTGAAAAAACCGATCCTCGCTCTGACCGCCCTCGCGCTGCTCGCCGGCGGCGGCCCGCTGTCGGCGGCGGAGCACCCGGGCTACGAGACCGCTGAACGGCGGACCGCCGGTACCGGCCGGTTCTACATGGGGCGCGAGATCGCCTTCGTCATGGGGCACCAGGCGGCGGACTGGCTGGAGCGCCCGCGGCGGACCGCCGAGGAGCGGCCCGACGAGGTGGTGGCGGCCATGGGTCTCGAGCCGGACCACGTGGTCGCGGACATCGGCGCCGGCACCGGCTACTTCTCTTTCCGCATCGCCCGGGCGGTGCCCCGGGGCAGGGTGCTGGCCGTGGACATACAGCCGGAGATGCTGGAGATGATCCGGGCGCGCATGGCGGCCGAGGACGCGGCCAACATCCTGCCCGTGCAGGGGCGGGCGGACGACCCCGGCCTGGCGCCGGAGTCCGTCGACGTGGCCCTGATGGTGGACGCCTACCACGAGTTCTCCCACCCCTTCGAGATGATGCGCGGCATCTGGCGGGCGCTCAGGCCCGGCGGGCGCGTCGTCCTGGTGGAGTACCGCGGCGAGGATCCCGCCGTGCCGATCCGGCCGCTGCACAAGATGACCGAGCTGCAGGCGGTCAGGGAGATGTCGGTGTTCGGGCTGGAGTGGACCGACACCATGGACTTCCTGCCCTGGCAGCACATGATGATCTTCACGAAGGTGGACGGGCGGACGGACGGGTAGGGCGGGTTTTCGCCCTGCGGCTCGTATCACAGGGGACGGCGGACCGCCTTCTCCCGGCAGGCGGCGGCGTAACGCTCGGGGAAGCCGGGCGTCTATTGAGACAACGGCGACGGCCGGAGCACGGCGAGGCCCGCGGGGCCGGCGGAAAACCCAATGATCAGCCACCGCTATTCGGACATCATCGTCCCCGTCAACCGCTACCTGAGCGGCCTGCGGCCCGAGGGCCGGCGCCTGCTGGCGGCGCTCGAGGGCGGCCTGCTGGCGGCGCTCGTCGCCTCGGTGGCGTTCTATCTGGCGTGACGGCCGGCGCGGCCTAGCAGGTTGTCGGACTTGGGGGCGGCCGATGGGAAATGCCAGTTTATGGCCGTTGATCGAAAACGGCAGTTGTCGCCGCATTTCGGTACAAATCCGGCAGGTTGGCTGGCCATGCGTTCGCCCCCTTGCGGCGACATCTCGCTCGGTTTTGGTCTAAGTCCGACAATCCGCTAGGCCAGCCGTTCATTGTCCGGAGCCGCTCGGGACGCCCTGCCGGTCGGCGCTGAAAAAGCGGGGCGTTCCTGCGACGGGGTGGGGCGCCGGTTTCGTCGCGTCGGTCCCGGTGCGCCGCCGGATGCGCCGCGGTTCGCGTGCCAGCGCGGCTTCCCGTCGGCATGAAAGCCCCAGCGCCACATCGCTTTCCCGGCTGTCCCGCGAAAACTGCGGGCCGCCCCGAGGCGAATCTGCCGGTCCCGTGCGGCGGCGGGCGGAAGGGCGGATGCGTCGGCATCGGGACCGCCCCGGCTTTCATGCTGGCGGCTCGCATCGCGCGCCAGGCGGACGGTCCGAGGCCAAGCGGGACGGAGCGGCTGGCGTGGAGCGGAGACGGCCGAGGCGGAGGGCAACGCTGGGCGACAACCGTAGCGGGTCACCCGGCGGAATCATGAGGCGGACCGCTTCGACTATCTCGAATCGGATCGCGCCGCTGTGCGTTGCGATCCCACTTCCACCGCGCCGCCCGACCCCCAAGCAGGAACTCTCCTGATATCATCGCGCAATCTAGTCTCGGCCTCTGAAACCCGTCTTTCCGCTCTATCATCAACGGCATCAATCTTCTGCGCAAGATTGTTGTTCACGGCATCAACCCGCCGCGCAAGGTGGAGGAAGCCCGTCCAGAATCCGCCCGCCAAGAGCGCGAACAAAGCCCAGATCGACCCGAAGATCGCCCAAAACATGCTGACGTTGTCCACATCATCCTCCCGGTTGCCGGCGCGGGAATATGCTTCCCGCTGCACGGTCCCTCATAAGGATGGCGCTCTGCACCGCCATTTCTCAAAGACCCAAAACAGGTCCGCCAGATTGGGATTAACGCGCACCCCAGCCGTCAACGCAACCCCCACCAGCCTCCCGCCACCACCTTTCGACCGCGGGGCTTCGCCGCCGCCGGCGCCCCAGGCGGCCCATCGGGGCAAGACCGGCAGACGCGCTCGGCATAGGGAAGCCTCATTCCGCCAAGGGACGAGCGGGGACCGCCCCGTGTGGGCGAGCCAGCGACGGCGCCCGGACAACCCATCCGCCGAACCGTGCCGGCCCGTCGTTTCCCGTCCTGCGGCGTACGCCGCCGTCATGCCGGCCGGCCTCGACGCTTGGTGCAACCCGCCGCCCCGGCGCCCGCTTGGGGAACCGGCGAAGGGAGGACGCACCGGAACCGACGGACATCAGGGCGGCGGCAACGCGGAAACAGCAACGCCGCCCTCCGGCGATCCCGGGCTGCGCGGAACGCCGGGGCTTGTGTCCTGGAGCGGCGGCGGCAGGGGAATCCACCGTCACGACGCGCTAGCGCAGATTGTCGGACTTAGACGACTCGAGCGCAAGAAAAGTCCCGCAACGGAAAAGTCCCGTTCATGACCGTTTTCGTCGGTCGAAAACGCCAACATTGAGTATTTATGACGCACAAATTCGTCCAATCAAGCTCGTGCCGGCACTTCCATGGTGGAATTTTGCTTGATTTGGCCTAAGTCCGACGATCCGCTAGAAAGTGTACTGCGCCTTCAGCGAGTAGTTCGGACCGTCGCGCCAGCATCGGTTCTCCACCTCGTCGACGATGCCGTCCGCCGTGAGGCCGGCGAAGCGGATGCGGTCGCGGCAACGCGCCGGATCGTTGGCGTCGCGCGCATCGAAACGGAAGGTCACGCCGTCGAAGGCCTTCGTCTCCAGGAACAGGCCGAGCCCGTGGTCGCGCAGCTCCCGCTCGATGTCGGCGATGTCGATCTGGGCGCGGCCGCCGCCCTGGTTGTCGGAATTCCAGTAGCCGAAGCCGTAGCTCAGGTTCCACCGGGTGACGTCGTGGCGGAAGTTGAGCCGCCCGCGCCAGCGCTCGCTCCAGCGCAGGCGCCGCTGGACGCGGGTGAAGGGGTCCGTCACCTCGGAGTCCTGGGCGCCGAGGCCCACGGTGAGCAACGCCGAGGGCAATCCGACGAAGCCGAGGCGGGCGCTGACGCTGGCGTCGATGCCGTAGCGGACCGCGTCCCCGATGTTGCCGCGGGCGGAGGCGGGGTCCAGCGGATCGGTTGTGACGTCGATCCGGTCGATGACGTCGGAGATGTCGTGGTAGTACAGCTCCGTGTTCAGCACCCCGGCGTTGCCGGGCAGCCGGTACTCGAGGTTCAGTCCGTAGTTCCAGGACCGCTCCTGCGCGATGTCGGGGTTGCCGGCCTGGATGTCGCGGTCGTCGTCGCCGCCGTCCGAGGAGCTGCTGAAGTCGGAGAAGCTCAACTGGGAGACGTCCCTGGCCGCCGTGGCCCGCAGCTGCAGGGACGGGGTGATGTCGAAGCGGTAGTCCAGCTTCGGGCGCAGGAAGCGGAAGTCCCGCTCGTTGACCACGTCGCCGGTCTGGGAGATGGTGGACAACTCGTAGACCAGCGAGCTCTCGAGGGACATCCTGTCGCCCAGCCGCCAGTTGTGGACGACGAAGTTCTCGTAGCGGATCTCCTCCACCGTGGACAGCGCGTTGTCGATGTCGGACGGGACCAGCCCGCCGGTCAGCGGGGAGGGCGCGCCGTCCCCGGCCAGTCCGAGCCGGATGTCGCCGTCGCGGATGGTCTGGGCCCGCTCCACGCCGAGCTCCAGCCCCTGGCCGTCGGCGAGCTCCCACGAGTAGGAGGTGCGCGCGATGCGCTCCCGGTCCCGTCCGGCCGAGCGCAGGTACAGGTTCTTCTCCTCCTCCCCGCCCGCCGCCTCGAAGCGCTCGCGGACGCTCCGGAACTCCCGGTCGTTGACGATGAACAGCAGTCGGTACGTGCCGCCGCCGTCGAAGGAGCGCTCGTAGTCGCCGCCGAGCTCCCAGTTGGAGCGGACGCGGTCGATGAACTCCCGCTCCCGGCGGACCGCGGCGGCTCCGCCGCTGAAATCGGTGATGACGCGGAGCCTGTCCTCGGGCGGGGAGTCCTCCCCGTACAGGCCGTTGAGCTGCGCCGCGCCGTCGGCGAGCCGCCAGCCCAGGTTGAAGCTGGCCTCGTAGTCGGTCTGGTCCCTGACGCTCTCCTCGCGGCGGGTCTCCAGCAACCGGCCGGCGGCGTCGCGGCTGGTCTCGGCGGCCCGGCGGTTCTCGTAGCGCGGCTCGGCCTCGGCGGCGAACAGGTAGTTGAAGGAGCCGGACTGCCCGGCCCAGGACAGCTTGGCGCCCGGGTGGTAGGTGTCGTCCTGCTTGTAGTCGGCGTTGAGTTCGGCGGTGACGCTGGGGCGGGACCGGCCGTCGAGCAGGACGACGTTGATCACCTGGCCGGAGCTGCGGACGTCCATCTCCCCGGACGTGCCGCGGATGATCTCGATGTAGTCCACCTGATCGGCGGCGATCCGGCTCAGCTGGCTGCGTCCCTCGTTGCTCTTGCCGGTCTGGCGCTGGCCGTTGATCAGGATCTCGTTCTCGCCCGCCCCCAGCCCCCGGCGGTCGCGCCCGCCGCGGCCCAGCGCCAGGCCGACGCCGGGGATGCGGCTGACCATGTCGTTGACGCTGACCGGCCGGTACTCGCTGAAGTAGGCGGCCTCGTAGACGACCGTGGTGCCGTCCCGCGCCGGCAGGGTCTCGGCCCGCCCCAGGCAGGCCGCGGCGGCGCACAGGGCGAGCGCCCCGCGCCGGACCGGCCCGCGGGCGGCGTGTCGTGTCATGGCTGGATCCTGTCGGCCGCTCCGGCGCGAACGGCCGGGGCGACGATTGTATCCGAGTCCCGGCGGAGACTTTGCAACAAATTGTGGACGAAACGGGGCGGGGCGCCATTTTCGCGGAGCGCGGAGGGTTCTTCGGCGGCGCCCTCGGTCCGTCCGCCGCGGACGCCCGCCCCTGATTTTCCGGTTCCGCCGCGGCTCCCCCGTTTTTGCGCCGCCCCGCTCCATTGGCGATAATCGGGGCGCCTTGGAGCCCGACAGGAAGGAGTCATGCAGCGCGAGTCCATGGAGGTCGATGTGGCGGTGGTCGGCGCGGGCCCGGCCGGCTTGGCCGCCGCCTGCCGGCTGATGCAACTGGCCCGCGAGGCGGGCGCCGAGTTGAGCGTGTGCGCGCTGGAGAAGGGCGCGGAGGTGGGCTCCCACATCCTGTCGGGCGCGGTCTTCGAGCCCTCCGCGCTGGACGAGCTGTTTCCGGACTGGGCCGAGCGCGGGGCGCCGCTGGACACGCCGGTCGCCGCCGACCGCATCTACCACCTGGCCGGGCCCCGCTCCGCTTTCCGCTTTCCGGAGTTTCTGGTGCCGCGCCCCATGCGCAACCGCGGCAACTACATCGTCTCGCTGGGCAGCCTGTGCCGCTGGCTGGCGGAGCGGGCGCAGGAGCTGGGGGTGGAGGTGTTCCCCGGCTTCGCGGCGGCCGAGCTGCTGTACGGCGAGGACGGCCGGGTGCGGGGGGTGGTCACCGGCGACATGGGCGTCGACGCGAAGGGCGAACGGAAGGCCGCCTTCCAACCGGGCTTCGAGTTCCACGCGAAATACACGGTGCTCGCCGAGGGCTGCCGCGGGCATCTGGGCAAGGAGGCGATCCGCCGCTTCGGACTGGACCGGGACAGCGACCCGCAGCACTACGGCATCGGCCTCAAGGAGGTCTGGGAGATCCCGGAGGCGCGGCGCCGGGAGGGGCTGGCGGTGCACACCTCGGGCTGGCCCATGAACGGCCCGGGCGCGGGCGCCGGCGGCGGCGGCTTCCTCTACCACGCCGCCGGCGGCCGGGTCTCGGTGGGGCTGATCGTGGACCTGGGCTACGAGAACCCGCACATCAGCCCCTTCGACGAGTTCCAGCGTTTCAAGCATCACCCCGTCATCGAGCGGCACCTGAAGGGCGGCAAGCGCGTCGGCTACGGCGCCCGGGCGCTGATCAAGGGCGGGCTGAACTCGCTGCCGAAGATGGAGTTCCCCGGCGGGCTGCTCGTCGGCTGCGACGCCGGCACGCTGAACCCCGCCAAGATCAAGGGCAGCCACACGGCGATGCGCTCGGGCATGCTGGCGGCCGAGTCCCTGTTCGCCGCCCTGCGCGCCGGGGACGGGGCGCCGCCCGCGACGGACCACGCGGAGCGCTTCCGGCGCTCGGCCCTGCGCGCCGAGCTGCGCCGGAGCCGGAACTTCAGCGCCGCCTTCCACCGCTTCGGCTTCTGGGGCGGGGCGGCCTTCAACTTCCTCGACCAGAACGTCTTCCGCGGGCGGCTGCCCTTCACGGTGCGCGACGGGAGCCGGGACCACTGCCGGCTCAGGCCCGCCGCCGACTGCCCGGCCATCGACTATCCCAAGCCGGACGGCGTCCTCAGCTTCGACAAGATGTCCTCGGTGTTCCTGTCCGGCGTCAACCACGCCGAGGACCAGCCCTGCCACCTGGTGCTCAAGGACGATTCGGTGCCGATCGAGCTCAACCTGCCGATGTACGACGAGCCGGCCCAGCGCTACTGTCCGGCGGGGGTGTACGAGGTCGTCGCCGAACCCGGCGGCGGCCGGCGCTTCCAGATCAATGCGCAGAACTGCGTGCACTGCAAGACCTGCGACATCAAGGATCCGGCCCAGAACATCCGCTGGGTCGCGCCCGAGGGGGGCGGCGGCCCGAACTACGCCGCCATGTGAGCCGCGGGGCCCTGCGGCCCCCGGCGTGGTACATTTCGAAGGTCCGACGCCGCCGCGGGGCGGCCGGGTGATGTCATGACAAGCGCGGCGCGCCGCATTCGAGTCCTGCCGGCGGGGCCTTGCCTCGCCCTGGGCCTGCTCCTGTCCGCCGCCGGGCGGGCGGAGCCGCCGGAGCTGCTGGAGGGGCGCTGGCTGCTCGCCGAGACCCCCGGCTTCCGCTTCCTCAGCCAGGCGCCGGCGCGGCGGACGGAGCGCTTCGCCGCGCGGCTGGCGGCCTGGCGGCAGGTCGCCGCCTGGGTCGTCCAGGGCCGCGCGCCCTTTCCGCCGGACGGCATCCCGCTCCACGCGTACCTGTTCGAGGACGCGGAGGATCTCCAGGGCTTCGCCATCGGCGGCGAGCCCGCCGTCTTCCGGGCGACGCCGCGGGCGAATTTCATGGCGCTGACGCTCGGCGACGAGCGCTCCGAGATGGACGCGCTGCACCACTACGCGCACTTCCTGACGCGCAACTTCCTCGACCTGCGCCTGCCGCGCTGGTACGAGGAGGGGCTGGCCGGCTACCTGGCGCAGCTGCGGATCCGCGGCGGACGGGCGGCGCCCGAGCGGCCCCGGCGCGGGGCCTACGAGGTCATCGCCGACCTGAGCGGAACCCTGTCCATGGAGCGGCTGCTGTACCGGGACGACGCGCTGGCCTCCCCCCGGCTGATCCGGATCGCCAACCTGAAGTCCGAAACCCTGTTCCACTACTTCCGGCACGGCCACGAGGACGGAACCTTCCCGGACCGGCGCGGGCAGCTGGACGCCTACCTCGGGCTGCTGCTGGACGGGCGCAACCCGCGCTTCGCCTTCGACCTCGCCTTCGACCTCACCGCGCGGGAGCTGGACGGGGAGTTCCACCGCTGGCTGCTGGCCGGCGAGCGGGAGCCGGGGGCGATCGCCCACGGGGAGCTCGCCCCGCCGCCGCCCTTCGAGGCGCGGCGGGCGCCGCCGGCCGCGCTGGCCGTGCGGCTCGGGGAGCTGGCCCTGAACTCGGGGCGCTTCGAGGAGGCCCAGCGCTATTTCCAGGCCGCGACCGAGCTCGACGGCGGGATCGCCCGGGGCCACTCGGGGCTCGGCGACGCGCTGCGGATGCGGGAGCTGGACGGGATGGACCAGGAGATCGCCCGGCTGTTCGCCCACGCGGCCTCCCTGGCGCCGCGCGACCCGGACATCCTGATGGACTACGGCGAGTACTGGGAGGCGGAGCTGGTCGACTGCGGCAAGGTCTGGCCGGAGGCCCGCCGCCGGCTCATCGTCGAGGACATCAGGGACCATTTCGAGCGGGCGCTGGCGCTGGCGCCGGACAACGCGGAGGCCAACCTGGCGATGGGCCAGCTGCACCTGCTCGCGGGCGGGGACTGGCGCGCGGGCCGGCCCTTCCAGCGCCGGGCCTTCGAGCTGCTGCCGGCCGACAGCTTCATCATGGAGCAGGCGGTCCGCTACGCCATCGAGGCCGGCGAGCACGGGGAGGCGGAAAGGCTCATCGGCGAGATGGCCCAGCCGGTGCACTTCTTCGGCGAGCCGGAGTACGTGAGCGCGCTGCGGACCCGGCTGATGCGCGAAAGAAGAGGAGAGGACTATGACGCGTGCGCCGAGGACTGAACGCCGCCGCTCCCGGGCGTGGGCGGCGGCGTTGCTGCTGCTGCCCTGGCCGGCCGGCGCCGCGGCGCCCGACCCCGCGCCGGACCCCCTGCTGGCGCGCCTGGCGGGCGCCCTGGAGGCCCGGGGAGTGGACGTGGCCCCCAACCTCAACGACCGGAGGCTGGCGGGCGCGCGGATCGAGCGGCCCCGGCTCGGGCGCTTCCCCGACCTGCCGGGCGGCGCCATGCCGGACAGCGGCGAGATCGGCTTCTGGGAGGCGGCCTTCGCCGCGGGCGAGATCGGCGGGATCGCGGTGCTCGGCGGCGGCGGCGCGCCGGACGGGCCGGCGTTCCTGCGCCGCTGGCTGGACGCGCCGGCCGCCGACCGGATCTTCCTGACCCACCACCGCGGCGACGACGACAGCGCCGGCGCGGTGGCGGCGGCGGCGCGGGCGGAGGGCTTCGCCGCGCGGCGGCTGTCCGAACCCGGGGAGCTCCCGCTGGCCGGCGAGCTGTACGCCACGGCCGCGCAGCGCCTGGCGCTCGACAGCCGGGAGGCCCGGCGCCTCGACAGCCCGGTCACGGAGATCGACTGGCTCGGCCGGCGGGTCCGGCGCGGCTCCGACTCCCTGTTCCGGGACGGCGCCCGCCGGCGCCCGGCCCGGGACGAGCCGGCCGCGTTCCTGAAGGAGACGCTGGGCGACGAGTTCTCCGCCTCGACCATCCGGGAGATCGTGGTGCCCGGCGGGGTGGCGCTGGGGGAGACCGCCCGCCTGCCGTTCGAGGCGGCGGAGGCGCGCTTCGACGGACGCGCCCTGACCCTGGTCGACCGGGACGGCGGGCGGTGGTCGCTGCCGCCGATCGAGCCGGCCGAGCTCAAGACGCTGTTCGACTTCGTCGAGCGCTCCGAGGCGACCGCCTCCGACGCCATGGTGGACATCGACGGGGAGCGGCGGGTGCGCATCTCGGCCGCCCTGCGGGACACGGACGCCGGACGCGCCGTCCTCGAGGCGGACACCGCGCCCTTCGAGCACGTGCGCAGCCTGCCGGTCGTCAAGAGCGTCATCGTCGACGAGGGCGTCCGCTGGACCGAACGCGGGCCGGGCCGGCTCGGGTTCGCGGCGGATTACGAGGTGCGCTTCCTCACCGCGGACAACATGCGGATCGCGCAGACCTTCGCGGCGCTGGAGTACCGCTACGATTCCGGGACCGGCGAGGCGCTGTGGGAGGGCAATTGGGGGCCGGGGACCGTCCGATTGAGAGAAAACCTGGATTACGCCGGTCTTGGGAGGGACACGGCGCCGGTGGCGGACTACGCCGGCTGGGTCGGCCTGCTGCGGCGGCTCCGCGAGGACGGGGCCCGCTTTCTCCACGGCCGCTACGAGTTCATGAAGATTGACAAGACGGGCCGCCGCACGCCGGCCCGCCACTGACGGACACGACGATGAGCGATTCCGGGCGGCGCCGCCGCTTGTTCCCCGCCGCCCTGGCGCTGGCCGCGCTGGCCGGCTGCAAGACCATCGACCTGGAGACCGGATTCTCCCGCGACGAGGCGATCCACCGGCGCATCCTGGACCAGACCGGGGACGCGTTCCCGGAGATCGAGCCGCTGCGCATCACCGACGAGGTCAGGCGGCTGGTGGACGGCCACATGAAGCCGGGCGACGGGGAGGAGACCCGGGTGCGCAAGCTGCAGGATCTGCTGTACGGCGAGGAGTTCCTGAACATCCGCTACTCCGACGCCAAGACCCACACCGCGATGGAGGCCTTCCACGCCCGGGAGGGGAACTGCCTTTCGGTCATGAACCTGTACGTGGCGATGGCGCGCCACGCGGGGGTCGACGCCAGCTTCCAGACGGTGGAGGTCCAGCCCAGCTGGGACCGGCGCGGCGGGCTGCTGGTGATCAGCCAGCACATCAACGCCGCCGGGCGCTTCAGCGCCTCGCGCCGCTACGTGGTGGACTTCACCCCGGAGATCTCCCTGCAGCAGCTGACCTCCCGGGTGGTCAGCGACCGCCGCGCCCGGGCCCTTTACTTCAACAACCTGGGCGTGGAGGCCATGGTCGGGGGCGACATGCCCGGCGCGCTCGGGTACCTGAAGAACGCCCTGTACGTCGAGCCGGAGCTGTCCATCGCGTGGAACAACATCGGGGCGCTGTACAACCGCCTCGGCGAGCGGGAGTTCGCGGAATACAGCTACAAGATGGCGTTCAACGCCGACAGCCGGAACGCGGCGGCGATCAACAACCTGGCCAAGTTCTACCGCGCGACCGGCGACGACCGGCAGGCGCGGGAGTACGAGCGCGCCATCGAGCGGTTCAACAACCGCAATCCGTACTACCACTACGCCCGGGGCCAGGTCGCCTACCTCGAGCGGGATCTGGAGCGGGCGCGGACGGCGTTCCGGCGCGCCCTGCGGCTGAAGGAGGAGGAGCCGGACTTCTACCTGGCGCTGGCCGAGGTCCACCAGGACCTGGGCGAGGCCGAGGCGGCGCGGCGGCACCGCGACGCGGCGGCGCGGCTGGTGTCCCTGAACGAGGAGATCTACCGTCCCAGCAGCGAGCGGGTGCGGATCATGGACAGCCAGTCGATCCTGCGCGACTCCTCCCCGGGCATCAGCATCATCTTCAAGTGAGCTCTCAGCCGTCGCGGCCGACCGCGAACCCGGCCAGGTCGGCGAGCGCGTCCCGGTAGCGCGATGCGGGCAGGCGCTCGAGGCAGGCGGCGGCCGCGTCCGCCTCCTCGCGGGCGAGCGCCCGGGTGCGCTCCAGCGCGCCGCTGTCCCGCACCGCCCGGATGACCCGCTCCATGGTTTCCCCGTCGACCGGCGCCCGCGCCAGGCCGTCCCGGATGAGCCGCGCGTCCGCCTCCGCGGCGTTCTCCATGGCGAGGAGCAGGGGCAGCGTGGGCTTGCCCTCGGCCAGGTCGTCGCCGACGTTCTTGCCCAGCGCCCCGGCGTCGCCGTCGTAGTCCAGCGCGTCGTCGATCAGCTGGTAGGCGGCGCCGAGGCGCATGCCGTAATCCGCCAGCGCCCGCTCCGCCGCCTCGCCGGCCTTCGCCAGCAGCGCGCCGCAGCGGGCGGCGGCCTGGAACAGGACGGCGGTCTTGTCCCGGACGATCCGCATGCAGTCGTCCCGGGAGAAATCGGGGTCGGATTTCGAGATCAGCTGCAGCACCTCGCCTTCGGCGATCCGGTTGGTGGCGTCGGCGATGGTCTCCAGAACGCGCATGTCGTCCAGTCTGACCAGCAGCTGGAAGGCGCGGGAGTAGATGAAGTCGCCGACCAGGATGCTGGACGGGTTGTTCCATTCGGCGTTGGCGGTGGTCCGGCCCCGTCGGATCGTCGACAGGTCGACCACATCGTCGTGCAGCAGGGTGGCGGTGTGGATGAACTCGATGATGCCGGCCATGGGCACATGGTCCTCCGACCGGATGCCGCAGCTTTTCGCCGCCAGCAGGACCAGCAGGGGACGGATGCGCTTGCCGCCCGCGTCGGTGATGTGATGGGCGATGTTCTCGATCAGGCCGATGTTCGACTCCAACTGCTCGACGATGAATTTGTTGACGGCGAGAAAGTCGGCTTCGACGACTGAGCGGATGGCTTGGTACATTGGCTGACAGCCTTCACGTTGTCGCTGGAGGATGCGACCGGACGTTCGCCGGATCATGCGCGGATGCTAGGTAGCGGGCAAGGCGGTGTCAAGCGCGCGTGTCTTGTCGCGTGTCTTGTCGTGTCTTGTCGCCGCGGGTCTTGTCCGGAGTCCGGAGGCCGCGAAGTCGATTGACGCGGGCGGGACGGCATCGTATATTCGGCGCGGTCTCCTTGCGGTTTCGTTCGCTACGGATCGACAGGCGAGGCGGCGGATGCTTCGAGTGGCTCGGGAAAGAACATTGAGAAGGCCGGGTCGCATATCCTATCCGCGTCACCGATGTGACTGAAGGGCGCGCGCGCCGAACAGCGAACGTCCTGAGGCGCCGGGAGCGTTCGAGGAGTCGCGCAGATGGCCGGCAGTGAAGTCAGAGAAGACATCGTCCAGTTGGCCATCGCGGCGATTGATGGCGCACCGGATGCCGCGTGGATGCGTGGGCTGAAGGCGATCGTCGACGGGGGAGGTTCCCTGCTCGGCGTGGCGGAGGCCCTGACCGCCGGGGTGCGCTGGAATGCGCTGTATCCGCCCTCCCAGACCCCGGCCGAGTTCTCGGACGCTTGGCTGGGGAACCTGTTGCCCGGAGCCGACGCGGCGTTGCTGGCGGTCGGCCGGGACATCGTGGTTCCCCACCTCGAAGCCGGCAACTCCGCGGCCGCCTTGGTGCTGGCGGCGCAAGACTTTTTGAGCGCCCCCGATGTGTCGGGGCCGTTCGCCGGCTTCGCCCGCACTTTCCTCGAACGGAGCGATGAAGCGTGGGAGGCGCTGGTTGAAAGCGAGACCATTGAGGACATCGTACAACTGGCCGTGGCGGCGTACGACGCCGCGCCGGGCGCCGCCCAAGTGGCGGAACTGAAGGCGATCACGGACGGCGGGGGATCCCTGCTCGAGGTGGCCGAAGCCCTGACCGCCGGCGTGCGCTGGACGGAACTGTATCCGGCGTCCCAGATCCCGGCCGAGTTCTCGGACGCTTGGCTGGGGAACCTGTTGCTCGGGGCCGATGCATCGCTGTTGGCGGTCGGTCGGGATATCGTGGTCCCCCATCTTGAAGCCGGCGACTCCGCAGCCGTCCTGGTGCTGGCGGCGCAGGACTTCTTAAGCGGTTCCGGCGTGTCGGCGCCGTTCGACGTTTTCGCCCGCGCGTTTCTCAACAGGGCCGAGGTGGCGGCGGCGCATTCGGTGGTCCGAATGTTGGACGGTGCGCCCGCCGAACTGAGCGGGGTGTTGGACTCAGTGACCGAGGATGACGCCACCGTGCAGGCGGCGATCGACGCGTTGAATGATCAGACACTCGGCGGCGGCACGAGCGGCGGCACGAGCGGCGGTTCGGACGGTGGTGGCGGCACGGGCGGCGGTTCCGGCGGCGGCACGGGCGGCGATTCCGGCGGCGGCACGGGCGGCGGTTCCGGCGGCGGCACGGGCGGCGGTTCCGGTGGCGGCGCGGGCGGCGGTTCCGGCGGGGACACGGGCGGCGGTTCCGGCGGCGGCACGGGCGGCGGTACTGGCGGGGGCAGCATTGGCCAGCCTCCCGCCAATCTCTCCAGCCGCGAAGCGAGGGATGATCGGGGCCGGGTCGTGCTGACCGAGTTCGACAGCGACGGGGACGGCAGGTACGAGCGGGCCGAGGCGTACGCTTACGCTTACGGCGCTGGCGCCGACAAGATCCGCATCGACTTCTACGACGATTGGGACGACAGCAAAGGCACGGCGGACCAGCAGGCGGACCAGGCCGTCCATGTCAGGCGGGACTACGACGGCGACGGCGATACGGACGACAGCAAGACGGAGACCTTCGACGGCGATGGGAACGCCGTCCGGATCGAGTACGACTACGACTCGAACAGCACCGCGGAGCATGTCTACGAGTACACCCGGTCGGCGGGCGAGGTCATCGCGCTGGACGCGAGCGGGTCGCGCAGGGGAGTGAAGCTGGACAGCGAGATCGGCGGCATCACCGGCATGCTGACGGTCGCCGCGACAGCTTTCGACGACGCCGTCTCGAACGCGAAAGGGATCGCGGGCGGCTCGAAGGCCGCCGAAACTCTCGGGACCGGCCAGACCTTCAACCTGGGCGACGGCGCGGACGCGTTCGCCATCCGGCCCGCGGCGTTCACGGAGGACGAGTTCGACGACGCCGGCATGCGGACGGGGTCGGCGCCGCGGCTGACGATCGACGCCGGCCCCGGCGCGGACACGATCGTCGCGCCGGTGGACGTCACCGGATTCATCAAGGTGGACGGCGGAGCGGGAGACGACGCGTTCCGATTCGTTTCCGGCGCGGTCGACTCCGGCCCGACGACCCGGGAGGGCCACCTCGTCGTTTTCGACGGCGGCGCGGGAGACGACACGCTGCTGGTCGAGGCCGACGCCGGGGGCGCGAGCCTTCGGCCGCGGGCGCGCATCGCGAACGTCGAGAACATCCGCCTGGAGCTCGACGACACCGGCGGGGACGGCGTTTTGGCGATGCGGCTGCAGGTGGACGACGGCTTCGACGATGCGGTGAAGGTGACGGGGCGGCTGGCCGCGACCCTGACGACCGAGGATCTCGGCATCCGGTTCGTGCTGGCGCCCGATGCGGACGGCGGCTCGGTGGATGTCGGCAAGATCGACGTTTCGGGCTTCGACGCCGCGGCGCGCCCCGTCGTCCACGTGGAGGGCGGCGCGGGGGACGACGTCCTGACCGGCGGCGCGGGCCCCACCGTCTTCGGATTCCACGCGCTCCTCGGCAGCGCCGGCGGCGACGACGTCGTCAGGGGCTACGACGCGGCCGAGGGCGACGTGATCCGGATCAGCGGCGGCGCCGTGAGGGACGATGCGACGACGGTGGCGGCGGACGGGTCCGACACGGCGATCGTCTACACCCTGGTGGACGGCGCCGGCGC
>CAYSVD010000309.1:0-6915 GCA_964434395.1 uncultured Pseudohongiella sp. | reverse complement strand
GGGGCGTATGCGGAACGCGCCCTGTCGCCGACACCCGCCCGGGGCTGAGGTCGACGGCATGAGCGCGAGGATGGTTTTTGACCATACGGTTGGAAGCGCCCTGAAAAGCGGGCCGCGAAGGGAAAGACGGCGACGCTCCGTCGTTTACCCTGAGTTGCCGAAGGGGGAATTTGAAATCATTTACGCCGACCCCCCATGGGACTACAAGGGACAGTTGCAGCATGCCGGGGCCGGCAATGGCGATTCGGGGGGCGCTGAGAGGCACTACTCCACATTGACGCTGGCCGAACTGATGGATCTGCCTGTGCGGACCATCTCGGCGTGCGATTGTCTGCTTTTCATGTGGAGTAGCAGCCCGCATCTGGACCAAGCGATCGATCTCGGCAAGGCGTGGGGCTTCGCGTGGGCCACCGTCGCTTTTGTTTGGGACAAGGTGCGGGTGAACCCGGGATTCTACACGATGAGCCAGTGCGAACTTTGCCTAGTGTTCAAGCGCGGGAAAATCCCCGGTCCGCGAGGGGCGCGCAATGTCCGGCAATTCGTCAGCGCGAAGCGGACCGAACACTCGGAGAAGCCGGAGGAGGTGCGGAAGCGGATCAAGGCGATGTTCCCGCGGCAGCGAAAGATAGAGCTATTCGCCCGTGAAAACGCAACCGGGTGGAAATCCTGGGGGCTGGAAGCGTGATGGCCCGCGAACACTTGGAAAAGCGCGGGAAATGGCAGGGAGAAGGCGTCGCAAGGGGACTGGGCGCCGAGGATGTTTTTCACGCCCTCTTGAGCCAGCACCTGCGCGGTAGCGAAATTGAAACCATCCACAGACCGAAACATCTAAAAGGCATTTACGGGAGCGAGGAGATCCCGCGCTCCGGCAAGGCGAAGGGAACCCGCATCAAGCGTTTCGGCATCGAGCCGGAGTACGGCTTTCATCACCGGGAAACAAAACGGATGGTTTTTACGGAGATCAAACGGCAGAGGGACAAGGGCAACGCGCACGAACGGGCCTGCAAATACATGATGCCAGGCATCATCAAATCGACGCAGGCCATAGCCAATCAGCCCAAGAGCGTGGTTCCGTTTTGGTGGATCTTCACCAATGGACTGGCGAACTCGCCGCGTTACAAGCGTGAAATCCAGCACTGGTTTCAGGGTATGGAGCCGCACTTTCTGCTCTGGGAAAATGTTGGGGACCACGATGCCCCCATAGAGCACTTCGAGCGACACATTCGGCCGTTGCTTGAGCGCCGTCGGTAGGGGATCGCCGGCGGCGGCCTCTGGCGGGGGCCTGGACGCGAGGATCTGGCTGAATGCGGCCCTGTGCGCCCCGCACGGCGACCATTGGCTGGACACATCAGCTGGCGCGACCGGAAACACCCGCCCCGCCGGCGACGCCGGCGTTCACAGGCCGGCGGACCGGACCAAGACGCGCCGCCGGCGCCGGCACCGCGGAACCGGCGGGAAGCGACCATGAGCGCCCACACGGCGACCGCTGAATGGGTGCCCCAGCTGGCGCGACCAGCCCGGCGGAACCGGCACTGGAACGCCGGGGGCCGCCCCACTCCAGCGGCGAGGCCGGCGACACCACTCCAGAGCCGCATCACAACAGCGGAACAGCTGGCGACGCCATGCCCAGCGGCCCCTGAGCCGCCGTACGCGCCCGGATGGGGACGGCATTTGCCCCACGGACCCGGCGAAAAGCGCCCCTGCGACGCCCCAGCGCGGCGACACCGGCACGACAGCGACCGGCGGTCCCGGCCGGGCCGGATCGGGAACGCCGGCAAGCCGCCCCTGCCCCTGAGAAGCCCGCCTGGGACGCGGCCGACTCCGCCATGTGGGCGCAGGGTGGCCCTACCCCCAGAGAAGCCGGAAGGCCAGCGGAACGGGCCTGCTGGCGGCGACCGGCCAGTGCCCCCGCCGACCGGAGAGGCGGCGCCAGTCCGGCGAGAGGGAACCGGCGAAGCCGCGCCCTGCGTCCCTGCGAGGCCTCTGAGCCGCCGTGCCGCGCCGGATGGGACTGGCGGGACCCTGAGCCGCGGTCCCGGCGGAAGGCGGCCCAGCGCCGCCGTGGGCGCCGGATAAGACCGACAGGCCCCCTGCCCCACGGAACCGGTGACACCGGCCAGCAAGCCAGCGCCGGGGCGGAGCCGCCCGGCACCGAGACCTGCGGCACCACGCCAACCCCTTGGGCCGCTCCTGCGCCGCCGTGCCGCGCCGGATGGGACTAGCAGATTGTCGGACTTAGGCCAAATCAAGCAAAATTCTGCCACGGAAGTACTGGCACACGCTTGATTGGGGACTTATATACTTGTGTACTTGGGTGGCGGCAACGAGCATAACCGCGGCCTGACCGCACCACAGCACCGCCACGCGACGCAAAAGTCGATGACCGGGGTTAATCCTCCCCCCCTGCGCGAAATAAGGCAGACGGGGGGCGTTGCATGCTGTAGACGAGGGGCTGGTGTTGCCGTTCCAGCCCAGTCTTGGTCCGATAGTGGACAAACGAAACCTATGCCCCCAAAGGTTCCAAGGCATCGTCGGCACCGTTTTCCATATTTGGCGGCCCCGGCTTGCTACCGCGCACCGTCCATTCCGAACACCAAGTACGTCGAATCCTTGCTATCCATTCCAGATTTTCGCAGTCAAGTCCCAACACGCCTACGAGCATCGCCTCATCCAACTCAATCCGTGCTGGATCTTCCCATGCTCGGTGTGCTTGCAGGAACGTGCGATCGCAAAATTTCTTGAACAGTGCATCACAACTATCTAACTGGTCCGCTGACAGCCGCCGGGCATCCAGTATCGGCAAACCCGGCAGACGCACTATTGATATTCTTGCCCTTCCCAGCTGTTGCCGAGTTCCAAGCCACCAAAAGGTCATAAGTCCTAACGTGGTGTTAGCCCACAGCAGTAGCGGGTAGTTGTGCCGATGTTCGTCCGGAATGAATGCAGGCCAAGTAGCGCCGCCAAGCGTTTTTTCGACGGTGACGCATGCGGCCAAGCTCTCGGAATTGAGCCGAAAATCCTGATTGAAGTGTAGGGTTGATGCGTACGTTTCATATAACGTCCTAGCCTCGTTATCCTTGCCCGCCTGAGGGATGCCGTGTCGATTGGGCGGTGCGATTAGACGCCGGATCGGCCTTCTCTCGTCATTCTCCCAGAGAGCAGGGTACTCCGCATTATCCGCGCCTGGGTGTAGGACAAAGACCCCACCTTTTTCTTTGCTTTCGCTGTCGTCCCTGTACCCAACTTTGAGATGGGATGGCCCCCTTTTACCAAGGTCACCGAGACGGCAGAGCGGAACGCCGTCTACATCTACCCCATGCCGCAGACGAAGTGTCATGCGGACTAAGGACTTGCAGACATCAGCGACCCACATGCTCCGCACTTGGGCGTAGCCTCCCCCATCCACCACACCCTCAATAGCCCGATGCCAGACTCCGATGGGCATTTTTCCCAAATTCAATGGTGCATGCCGCCTCCCATCCAGCACGGCTGCCGATACGGCCCGAGCTACATGGAAAGCTTCAGCCTGTGTGCTTGGAAGACGTTCTAGGTTGACGTACATGGCGGCGTCGCCGCCAGTCTCCCCTGGATGGCGCCGGGTAGCAATCAGCAGGCATTCGCCCATCTTCGTATCGGCCGAGAAGTTGCTGTAGTGCCCCCCCCCCCACGGATGACGGTGAGAATCAGTACGTCGCGGTAGAAAAAGGCGAGCAATTCCCGAGCATTCCGCCAGCTGGCTCCACGCAGCGCAGCCGCCGACAGCACCAGAGCAACTTGACCTCCCGGCTTGACCATGTGATGCGCGACATCAATGAAATGGCTTCCCATGCCGGCCCTATCGTTGCCAGCGCTCTTGCCGCGGTCTGCGCTCTTCCCGCGGCCAGACCCTCGCCCAGCTGACTTTTTAAAGGTTTTAAGGCGCGTACTCATCTCCTTTCTTTCATTCGCATCAGCACCAAAAGCCGCGAACTGAGGGTAGGGCAGTTTCCGTTTGTTGGCATCAGCTTTTAGGTAGGGCGGATTCATAATCACCAGGTCTGTTTTACCGGCTGGAAAAGCGATGCTCCTCTTTCCTTCTCCTGCCTGTTTCCCGCCAGCCGTCTTTCCCGCTTTACCGAACAGCGTCTGGATAGTTGATGCGTTGATAAGTTCCAATGCTCCGAGCAATAAGCCATCCTGCGGGTCGTGCCCAAGGCGTAATGCGTGGATGTTAGCGTCGTCAAATAGCACTTGGGGGTGGGCGCTGGCGAGTTGGGATGTAGCTAGGTGAGTTGCGGCCGGTAGAACATCGGCACCCCATATCCCCCTCTCCATCATCAATTTGTGTATTTTGGCGTCATCGTGCGCGGCGGCACGCATTTGCGCCAATATCGATTGGTAGGCGGCGGAAAGAAGTGTACCCGTCCCGCATGCGAAGTCGCCGATTTTTAGCTCATGGCAAGCCTTGATGGAATTCCAGTCCGTATCCAGACGTCCAACAGCGATCTCAGCTAGAAGCGCGGCGCTTTCCGGAAGAGTGTAGAATGTTGCTAGCATTTTGCGAGCGGCGATCATCTGCTGAAACATACGCCCGGCCAAGTCATGAACAGATGTTATGCCGATGCGAGACAGTTTCTCTGCGGCGGCATTCAACTTATCCAGAATTAGGGAAGCAGTCTTGTTGTTGATGGGGCTTATGATGTCCCTTGCGATATCGAAGATCGGCCAGTAATTGATTTTATCTAGGATATATGTCCATTGCTCGATAAGCATGCCTTTGCTGATGCTTCCGCCCGGATGTTCGGCCATCTCAGATAATGGCTTTACCGGATCGAGCGGCTTCCCATCTCTTTTTTCGAATCTCCCCCCAGCGATAACCTCATGAAAGACCATGGCGTTGCAGACTATGGTCATGGCCATCTGCCTGGTTTGCTTGCCATCGCCTTGTTTGAGCCTGTCGGCGATGCCAGATAGAATTCCCGGTTGACGTTTCTTTAAAATTCGAGCTGCGGTTTTGACGTTGCTGAGCATGATATCCAGTGTGCGCTTTACGAGATCCTCGGAAAGTAAGCACAGGTCGACGGCGCGTCCGATTTCAGTCAAGTTTCCATGTAGCCAGCCATCGTTGGGGAAACGATGGAATGCACCGGAACTCAGAGACGAAATATCCCTCGTAGCCGCGGAATGCCCTCGACTATAAAAAGCGTAATGAAATTCAGCAGATTCCACCCGCTCAGCCCGCGCATGGTCGGGAACCTTACGTAAATCATTAGGTATTCGGATGGCGACCGCTTGAGTGATGGCCCCTCCGCCAGGCAATGGTTGCCCGATGCGGTTCTTTGCGGCGGTTTCCACATCTGCCTCTGCTATAGAGTGCCACTTGCCTTCAATAATAATGGGATCGCCTCGCCCATGGTCGATGTATATATCTGGGGAAAGGTTCTTTTGCTCCAGCAGCCCGCTGTCTTCGGAATGGACGGCATCCCAGTGCGGGTTTCGTTTTTTAAGGGCGTGCGCAATGGCGATATTGACCTTCTTCTCGTGGGTGATGGGTTGAGCTGGCATGGAATACTCCTTTTTGAGCGATGTCGATGGGTTGTTCGTCTAACATCCAACACTTGCATCAGCGCGTGCCGAAGGCGGCTTCGTTCAAGATGGCTCGATGCAGACACTTTGATTTCCGTTCTGCCGCCATAGCGCTTACGGTCACCACATCAATGTCCGCCTGGACAGTCCGGCGCCGCCGATCATGGCGGCGTGGGACAGTCGGAGTCCCTGGATCCGCCTGGCGAGCGCCTCCATGCGGTCGATCAGGTCGATCTGGCAGTTTCCCTCGTTCAGCCGGAATACCACCTCGTCGATGTAGCAACGCAGGTGCTTGGGGGGAGACGCGGCGCCAGGTCCCGTGGATGGAGCGTTTCAGCATCGACCTGCAGGATTCCGCCCCGTTGATGTGGCAGGTTCCTTTGACGTATTCTTGGGCGGTGTGCTTGACCGTGCCGTGCCTGAAGCCGGGTTTGTCCAGGCTGGCGTAAGCCCCACGCTCGTTGGTGTAGACTGTCACGTCGGAGTTGCTGGCCGCATCTCGCATCTGTGGGAGCCTCATCGCTTGGGCGTTTTGGATGTTTTCTGTGTACGGGTACCGCTTGATGGCCCGGATCTCTGTGACGCATTTCGTCCCACCAGAGGTCCCGGCCGCGAAGAATCCGTTTTGCGTTTCCGCACTGGTTTCAGCAAAGCCTTCACCACGCTGTCGAATTCCGGCGTCGTGGAATTCATGATGTCAGCCTCTCGTAGGACAGCCGCTTGCCGACGGTGTTGGCGCAAAGCTCCTTGATCCGGTCCATCGTGTCCACGTCGCAACTGCCCTCGTTGAGCCGGAACGTGAATTCGTTCACATAGCGCCGGCAATGCCGAACGCTCCAGTTGTGATAGACACCGTTAAAGCCTCTTTTCAGCACCGCCCAGACGCTCTCCGCGCCGTTGGTGTGCGCCATCCCGTTGACGAACTCCTTGGCGGAATGATTGACTGTGGCGTGCTTGTACCCGGCCTGCGGCAGACCGCTGTAGCCCGTGAACTCGTCGGTGACCACCGTCGAGTGGATCTCCACGTGCTCGACGACGACCGAGGTCAGGGTTTTCGCATCCCGTCCGTCGACGGGTTTCGCCACCGTCTTGCCGCCGCGCTGGCGCAGGCCGACGACCGGTTGCTTTCCCACGGGACCGCGCCCGGCGCGCAGCTTTTTGGCTCCGTGCTTGTTGCTTTCCCTGCCGCCCAGGAAGGTTTCATCGACCTCGATCACGCCTCTTAGCCTGATGGCTCGGATGTCGCATGCCTCTCGGAGGCGGTGGAGAATGAACCAGGCGGTCTTCTGGGTCACGCCGAGCTCCTTGGAAAGCTGCATGCTGCTGATGCCTTTGCGGGCGGTCTGCAAC
>CAYSVD010000308.1:0-5144 GCA_964434395.1 uncultured Pseudohongiella sp. | reverse complement strand
GGGGGGGGATTTCCTTCCTTTCATGGTGCGCCTCACAGGTGAAATGACTGAGATGCACGGTTTTGAGGTAAAATTTTGAAAAATATCATGTTTTTATCGGTTCTTGCCAAAAAACCGCCTCTTGACTGGGAGTCAGGGTGTCTAAGTCAAGACTGTCTAAGACCGCCTGTCGCGGAACGCCCGCCCGGCGGCGCCATGGTAAAATCCGCGTCCGCGGGTCGGGGAGACGGGCCGGCGGAGGAGATCGGCATGAGCATCGCACGCAGACCCCAGGGCCGGCCGGCCGGCCGCGCCGCGCAGCCGCCGGCCGGGGCACACTGAGCGCCCGCGCGGGGAACCCCGGACCATGTCCCATCTGTTGCAGTTCGACGCCGGCTACCATCCAAAGGAGGACCGCATCCTGCTTCGCGTCACCAATTCGGACGAGGAGGAGTACCGACTGTGGCTGACGCGCCGCATGACGAGCCGGTTGTTGCACGATTTCAAGCCCAAGACCAGCGCCTACCGCATCGCGGAGGGTTTCGAGTCGGACGCCATGGAGCCCGGCGAGCCGGAGGCCCCGCGGGGTCCGCCGGACGCGCACACGCTCATGAAGGCGGATTTGAGCCAGCAGGCGGCGGCCGCGCGCCAGGACTTCTCCAAACCGTTCAAGGGCGGCCGGCACTTCCCGCTGGGCGAGGACGGGGCGGTCGTCGCCAGCGTGGATTTCCACCCGGACGCCAAAGGCCCCGGCAACCACAGGCTCAGCTTCCGCACGGCCTCCGGCGGCGCGCTCGGCATCGGCGTGAGCGCGCACGTGTTCAACTCGATCTTCGAGGTGCTGGAGCGGGTCACCCGCAGGGCCGACTGGGGGCTGATCAGCGCGGTGCCGCCGCCCGGCAGGATGCGGCTGCAGTAGGCCTTAGCCGCTTCCGCGCGGCGCGAGCGCCCGGTCGCCGATCGAAACCAGGGTCGAGACGATCAACGCCAGCGCCAGCCACCGGGCGCCTTCCGCGAGCGCACCCCCCGCGCCGCCGTCCAGGGCCCGGGCGCCGGCGAGCATCGCGACCGGCGCGAAGTAGAGTACGCCGTTCCAGCGGCCCAGAAAACTCGCCCGCAACGTCTTGCGCCGGTGCAGAAGGAAGGAGTCCAGCACGTACTGGGCGAACGCGAGCGCCGTCAGGACCGGCAGCGCCCAAGGCAGTGCGCCCGCCGCCGCCGCCCCGGCCAGCGCGGCGGTGACGAACAGGCAGTCGGCGCCGTGGTCGAAGAGCCGTCCCCGCTCGGAGGCCGTGCCGCGCGCCCGCGCCAGGCGCCCGTCGAAGAAGTCGCTGGCGGCGGCGGCGAGCACCATGGCCAGCGCCGCCCAGGCCGGCAGCAGCTCCTCGTCGGCCATGGCCCAGGCCACCGGCGCCGCCAGCAACAGCCGGACCGTCGTCAGCAGGTCGGCCACGGGCTCAGCCGAACAGCTCGCGTTGCGCCCGGCGCCAGAACACCAGGCCGATGAGCGCGTTGAACAGGATGAAGAAGTTGTGCTGCACTACGCCGAAGGCGGCCATCCGTCCCTCGTCCTCGGGGAACAGGATGACCCAGAATGTGATCGCGACGGCCCGCATCGGCGTGGGCACGGTGGCGGCGAAGAAGATGACCGGCAGGTAGGGCAGGAGCGTCAGGAAGGAGGCGTCGGCCCCGAACAGGTTCAGGGCGGTGGTGTAGACGACGACCGCCGCCAGCAGGGCCGGGGAGCGCAACAGGAAAAACGCTAGGTAGTGCCGCGGCCGGGCCAGGCGGAAGGCCCGCAGTAGCGGCTTCTCCCGCAGGCCGCCGCCCGCCGCGGCGCCGAAGTACAGCATCCACGCCAGCAGGAAGACCGCGGCGGCCAGGCTGATGTAGGGTAGCAGCCCGAAGGCCTCCGGCAGATCCCGCCCCCCGACCGCGTAGCCGGCCGAGGCCCAGGCCAACAGGTAGAAGATCTCGCAGAACATGATGAACAGCATCACCGAGCCGACCTCCCAGCCGGGGACCTTGTCCCGCCGGTTCAGGTAGTAGGCCATCGCCCCCTTGCCGATTTGCTCGTTGAAGATGGAGATGATGTAGGCGCTGGCGCGGATCGGCAGGATGTCCCGGAAGCGGATGTCGGCCAGAAACCAGTTCAGCGCCCGGGTCATGACCAGCGTGTCGATGGCGAAGTAGAACAGGGAGTAGCCCATCATCAGCCCGAGCCAAGGCAGCCACCGGACTTCGGCGAACACGCCGGCCATGTAGGCGGCGAGGGACAGGCCCTCGCGCGCCGCGGCGCCGTCGAGTCGGAAATACAGGTAGGTGAAGCATCCCGCCGTGATCAGCAGGAACAGCGCGCGGCCGGCGGCGGCGCGGCGGCGCGGCCCCGCGGGGGCGGCGGGGACGGCGTCCTCATCGGTCATGGCGGCTCCTCGGGCGCGACGATCTTTTTCAGGGTGGCGTCCAGGGGCGTCAGGGAGAGCCCCAGGGCGGCGTCGGCGTTGGCGTCGACGATCTCGTCGGCGGTGATGACCTCGAGGACCGTCGGCGTGACGCCGCCGCCTCGCAGGGCGCCGCCCAGCGCCGCGCCCAGCTTCGCCAGCCACAAGGGCGCGGCCCCGATCGACACCGTCCGGCCCGCGGCGGCCGCGGCCCGGACGACCAGGTTCCGATGGCTGAGCGTCTCGGGGCCGGCCAGCTCGTAGGTCGACGCGCCCGTCGGGCGGGTCCGGCACAGGGCCAGCACGGCCTCGCACAGGTCGTCCGCGTCCAGCGGCCGCTGCAGGTGGCGGCCGCCGCCGAGCAGGCGGACCCGCCGCCCGCCGGCGGCCGCGCGCAGGGCCCTGCCGCCGGCGGTGCCGGGACCGAGCAGGATGGGGGTGCGCAGGATGCTGGCGGCCACGCCGCTCCCGGCGACCGCCCGCTCGGCGCGCCCCTTGGAGCGGAAGTAGGCGTTGGGGGACGCGGGGTCCGCGCCGAGTGCGCTGACGAAGATCAGGTGCTCCGCCCCGGCCCGCGCCGCCGCCGCGGCGACGACCGCGGCGGCGGCCTCGTTCGCCTCGGCGTACTTCGAGCGGCGGCTCTCGATCAGAATGCCGGCCAGGTGCACGACGCGGCGGGTGCCCTCGAACAGCCGCGCCAGCGAGTGCCGGTCCCGGTATGAGACCAGCGCCGGCCGGATCCGCGGCGACGCGGGCAACGCCTCCAGCGCCCGCCGCGAGCGCGCGGCGGCGACGACCTCCGCGCCGGGCAGGGCGGCGAGTCGACTCAGCAGTCCGGGCCCGACGCTGCTGCCGGCGCCCGTGACGACGATCTTTCCCGCCTGCTCCATCCTTCCTCTCCGACCGGCGGCGCTAGAATTCCCAGCCGACCACGGGGCGGGGCAGGGACAGGCTCCGCTCCAGCCGGTCCAGCAGGGACTGTTCGCCGTCGATCTCGCCCGCGGCGGCGACGGCGCCCGCCGGGGCGGCGCCCAGCCACAGCCGGGTGAAGCCGCCCACCGTGGCCTCCAGCAGGGGCGCCCCTTCGGCGTGTCCGGGCTCGGCCCCGCAGCGCTCGCCGAGGCGGACCGCGTAATCCCCGCCCGCGCCTTGCCAGCCGTGGCCGGGATCGAGGAAGGCGCGGATCGGATCCTCGAGCCGCAGGTTGAACTCGAGGGGCTCCCGCCCGGGCAGGCGGGTGGCGGCCAGGCAGGCGGGCACGTCGTTGATGCGCGCCTGCCAGTAGGCCTCGGCCCGGATGCCCTCGGCGTACCGGCCGCCCTCGGTGCGGCTCCAGCCGCGGAAGGGCGCGGCCAGCAGGTCCTGCAACTGCAGCTGCGCCGGCTCGCGCATCTCCATCAGCAGGATCTGGTCGCCCAGCCCCTTGAGCAGCGCCAGTAGCTCCAGCAGTTGCTCCCGGTCGCGCCAGGCCATGGCGCTGATCTCGAACGGCCCCTGCTCGTCCTTGAGGGAGCCCCAGACGAAATGGCTTAGGCGGCCAGCGGCGTCGCGGTAGCCCAGGCCCATCGGCTTCTCCGTCCAGGCCATTTCGGCCAGCACATGCTCGGGCGGCGACACGACGACGCCGCCGTGCCCGCGCAGGCGGCCCGTCAGGGCCTGATGGACGTCCCGGTAATGCCGCTTCGACAGCCGCTCGGGGACGCCGGCCCGCCGCGTCACGGTCAGCCGCTCCGGGCTGAAGCGCGCGGTGTGCTCGTAGGGGCCGTTGCCGAATCCGAGGCGGCCGTAGTAGCCCTGCTCGAACATGCCCAGCGCGGCCAGCGGCCGGCCGGCCAGCGCGTCGTCCGCCACGGCGCGGGCGGTCAGCCGGCTGGCGCAACCCCGCTGGCGGGCGACCAGGCTGGTGGTGACCGCCGACACGATGGACAGGGGCACGTCCCGGCCCAGGTGGCTGACGGCGCCGTCGCAGGCGCAGACCAGGCATTCCGGCGCGCCGTCGAGCTCGGCGACCAGGGCGCGGCCGCCGGCCAGGAAACTCTCCAAGGCCTGCGCGTCCTCCCCGTCGTCCCGGTCGATCCAGCCGATCTCCCGCCACAGGCGGAGCAACGCCTCGCGGTCCCCGGCGGGATCGCATGTCCGGACGCGCATCAGCGGGCCGGACGGATGATGTGGTATGCGGTCTGCCGCGGCTGGATGTACTCGAAACTCTCGCCGTCGAAGAAGCCGTCCTCCTCCAGCTTCATCCGGATCGGCTCCGCGCTCCACTCCGGCGCGTCCCACAGCGCGGTCAGCTCGATGGAGTAGGCCGTGTCGGGCCGCATCGGGCGATCGCCGCTGCCCGGCACGCCCTCCTGCCGGTCCCACATGCCGATGGTGGTGCCGGCGGCGTGGCCGTGCAGGCCGATGGGATGGGTGTAGATGATCGGGCCGATGCCCTCCGCCGCGGCCCGCTCCCGGCTCATCCGCAGGATCTCGTTGCCGCTCCGCCCGACCTGGAAATGGCCGGTCAGGATGTCCTGCAGCCGGTTGCCGGCCGCGAGCGCCGCCCGCAGCGGGGCGGGAGCGTCCGTCTCGCCCTCGCGCAGGATGTAGGCGACCTGCTGGGTGTCGGTCTGCAGGTTCAGGTAGCTGATGCCGAAGTCGATGTGGACGTGGTCGCCCCGGCGCAGCACCGCGGGGTCCAGGCCGCGCCGGGCGATCTCCGCGAGCGAGCGGTCCGAGCGC
>CAYSVD010000307.1:0-14402 GCA_964434395.1 uncultured Pseudohongiella sp. | reverse complement strand
GACGTGGAGGGCGAGGCGCTCGCCACGCTGGTGGTGAACAAGCTGCGCGGCACTCTCAAGGTCGCCGCGGTCAAGGCGCCGGGATTCGGCGACCGCCGCAAGGCCATGCTGCAGGACATCTCGGTTCTGACCGGCGGCCAGGTCATCTCGGAGGAGGTCGGCTTCAAGCTGGAGAACGCCGTGGTCAGCGATCTTGGCACCGCGAAGCGGGTCGTGATCGACAAGGACAACACGACGATCATCGACGGGGCGGGCGCCGAGGACAAGATCCACGGGCGCATCGAGGAGATCAAGGTCGCGATCGACAAGTCCACTTCGGACTACGACCGCGAGAAGCTGCAGGAACGTCTGGCCAAGCTCGCCGGCGGCGTGGCCGTGATCAAGGTCGGCGCGGGCACCGAGATCGAGATGAAGGACAAGAAGGCCAGGGTTGAGGACGCGTTCCATTCCACCAAGGCCGCCGTCGAGGAGGGCGTGGTGCCGGGCGGAGGCGTCGCCCTGGTGCGCGCCCTGCAGAAGGTGGAGGGCCTCCAAGGCGACAACGAGGACCAGAACGTCGGCATCATGCTGACGCTGCGCGCGGCCACCACGCCGCTGCGGCACATCGTCAACAACTCCGGCGAGGAGTCCTCGGTGGTGCTGGACAAGGTCCGCGGCCAGAAGGGCAACTACGGCTTCAACGCCGCCACCGGCGACTACGGCGACATGATCGAGATGGGCATTCTCGACCCGGCCAAGGTCACCCGCACGGCGTTGCAGGCGGCCGGCTCCATCGCCGGGCTGATGATCACCACCGAGGCGATGGTCTCGGAGATCCCCGAAGAGAAGCCCGCCTCCCCCGCCATGCCCGACATGGGCGGCGGCATGGGCGGCATGATGTAGTCCCCGCCGCGCCCGGACGCCGCCCGGCGTCCGGCGCAGGCGGGTTTTTCGCGCAGCCGGCCCGCTTCCCGCGGGACCGGCTGTTTTTTCGCCTACAGCAGTTCGATGACCGCGAGCAGCGCGGCGGCGAGCCCGATGCCGCAGTGGATCACGCCCTTGACGCTGGTCATGGGACCGGTCTTGCCGAAGATGGCGTTGAGCTCGAGCGCCGCGATGATCAGCAGCGCCAGCGCGAAGGCCAGCGCGCTCACGCCGCTGCCGTCTCCCACGTTCAGGAGGAGATCCCGTCCGGTCCCGTTGAGGTGGCCCGAGGCGCCCATGAAGAACAGCATGGGGATGGAGAACAGGGTGTTGGTGCGCGAGGCCAGCCCCGCCTTCGCCAGCGCGCCCGCCGCCGCCGGCAGCGCCTCGCCGCCGCCGATCACCTGGTTGGCGGACGCGATCACGGTCTGCTGGTTGGGCCAGATGATCAGCCACACGTTCAGGAACATCAGGATGCCGAGCGCCATGCCGACGGTGATGTAGACGTTGGTGGCCGCGAAATACGCCAGCGCCAGCCCGGACAGGAGGGTGAACAGCGCGCCGTAGCGGAACCACCACAGGGCCCTCGGCACCAGTCCGGCGATGACCTGGGACTTGGTCCCGGCCTCGGCCTCCTTGAAAAACTCGGTCTGCACGTAGTTGAAGTAGTACAGGAGGCCGATCCAGGCGACGCCGGCGAAATAATGGATCCAGCGCGTCAGGTATTCGATGAAATTCATCAGTTCCATGATCTGTCCTCGTGGTGGTGGTTGTCGACGGCCGCCGGCCGGTCCGGCCGGGGGGCGGGGCCGATGGTATCACCGGGGGCGGAACTTGACCACGGCGCGGAAAAGGCGCGGAAAAGGCGCGGAAAGGCGCGGAAACGCGCGGAAACGCCAAATAACGCCCGGAAACACCCGGGCGAGGAAACGCCGGAGGGACAGCCGGAGGGACACCGGAGGGACGCGGGATGGCGCCGGCCCGCCGGTTGCGGGATAATGCGGCTCATGGAAAAGAAAGACGAGTTGGGCGACATTCCGCGCATGGTGCCGGACCGGGATGCGGTGGACTCCCACCACAGCTCCCGGCGCGCCCAGAGCAACGAGGTGGCCCGTCCCGGGCACTACCCCCGGGCGGCCGCCGCGAGCAGCTGGCCCGTGCGCCTGCTGCTGGTCCTGCTGGTGCTGGCGGCCGGCGGCGGCGGTGCGGGCGCCTGGTACTTCTACACCGAGATCTACCAGGTCGACCAGCGGCGGGCCGGCCTGCGCATGGGGGATCTGGAGATGCAGCTCGCCCTGACCGGGGAGGCGGCCGAGGAGACCGGCAACGATCTGATGCGGAACATCGAGCGGGCCATCGAGCAGTACGACCTGCTGTGGGCCAACTGGCGCGCCAACAACCGCACCTTCGAGGACATCCAGGGGGAAATCGCCCGCCTCAAGACGGTCAACGAGGGCCAGGACGAGGCGGCGGCGAACACCAGCCGCTCGCTGGCCTCCACCAACGACGCGGTGATGGAGGCCGGCGCCCGCATCAGCGCCGTGGCCGGGGATCTCGCCGCCCTGACGCGGCAGGTGGCGGACATGGACGCCGCCGTCGGCCGGCTGGCCGTCATGCGCGACGACCTGGCGTCGATCCGGGCCGCCGTGAGCAGCGGCGACAGCACCGTGCTGGGCCTGGTCGGGCGCATCGAGTACATGGAGGAGTCCATGGAGTCGGTCAACATGCACCGCCTCCAGATCAACGAGACGCTGTTCCGAATGCAGGAGAGCGTGGAGGAGCTCCAGCGGGCGCTCGCGGCGCCCGGGAGCGGCCTCTGACGGTCCGCCGGCTTCCGGACCCGGCGGGGCGCTAGTTCCCGGTGAACGCCGCCTTGCGCTTTTCGATGAACGCGCTCACCCCCTCTTGGAAGTCCCTTCTCGACGCGCAGTCGGCGAAGGACTCCGCCTCGGCCTGCAACTGCGACTCGAATCCGCTTTCCATCGACCGGTACAGCAAGGCCTTGGTCCTGCCGTAGACGTGGGTGGGGCCGTCGGCGAGCCGCGCGGCGAGCCTGCCCGTCTCCTCCTCGAGCGCGCCGGCGGGAACGACGAAGTTGACCATGCCGATTGCCTGGGCGGCGCGGGCGTTGAAGCGGTCCCCCAGCAGGGCGATCTCCATGGCCTTTTTGATGCCTACGGCCCGGGGCAGGTGGTACGAGGAGGAGCCGTCCGGGCTGGTTCCGATGTGGCAGTAGGCGAGGGTGAAGAACGCGTCCTCGGCGGCGATGATCAGGTCGCAGGCCAACGCCATGCTCACCCCGGCGCCGGCGGCGGCACCGCGGCAGCTGGCGATCACGGGCTTGGGCATGCGCCGCATGGCGATCATGATCGGGTGCAGCTCGTGGATGCGCTCGAGGAACGCCTTGCGGACGGCCGCGGGCGGCTCGCCGAAGGAGTCGGCCATGGTCTTCACGTCGCCGCCGGCCATGAAATGCTCCCCCGCGCCCTTGAGCACGACGCAACGGACGGATGGATCCTGCTCGATGTCCACCAGCGCGTCGGCCAGCCCCTTGCGCATGTCGGCGCTGAGGGCGTTGCGCGCCTCCGGACGGTTCATGGTCAGGGTGGCGACGGCATCGTCGCGGGCGATTTCAAGGTCGGCCATGAAGCGCTCCCGGTCGGCGTGGGCGGAAGCGGCAGTATACCGCCGAACGCGCGCGGGCGCCCGCGACCGCGGCGCGCGAGCGCGACAGCGGGCCCCAACACAGCGGGCCCCGCTTCAGGCGTCCCGTCCGGCGGGGCGGTATAATGCGACCGACGGGCTGCGGCCCGGTCCGTGCGGACGTGGCGGAATCGGCAGACGCGCCAGATTTAGGATCTGGTATCGCAAGGTGTGAGAGTTCAAGTCTCTCCGTCCGCACCACTTGGGGCGTCCGGCGTTGCCGCCGGCGCGGCGGCGGTGCTTCAATCCGCTCGGGTGCGGCGATGAGCGAGATATCCAAGAAAGGCGTGGAAAAGGCGCCGGCCGCCGGCGGCGCGGTCCGGCCCGTCTCCAGCGGCCGGGAGGTGAGCGGCTTCCTCGACAAGCTGGCGCGCATGCCGAAGAAGGCGGGCCAGGCGCGGTTGCTGTTCTGCCTCGACGCCACCGCCAGCCGCCAGCCGACCTGGGACGCCGCCAGCCGCCTGCAGGCCGAAATGTTCGCGAGCGCCCAGGCGCTGGGCGGCCTGAACGTCCAGCTGTGCTATTTCCGGGGACTGGCGGAGTTCTTCGCCAGCGGCTGGCAGTCCGACCCGGACGGCCTGCTGCGCGTCATGACCCGCATCCGTTGCGAGGCCGGGCTGACGCAGATCGAGCGGCTGCTGCGGCACGCCATCGCGGAGAACGGCCGGGCCGCGGTCAAGGCGGCGGTGTTCGTCGGCGACGCCATGGAGGAGAACATCGACATGCTGGCGCAGCTGGCCGGCGAGCTGGGCCTTTTGAACGTGCCGCTGTTCATGTTCCAGGAGGGGGCGGATCCGGTCGTCCGACGCGCCTTCTCCGAGATGTGCCGGCTGTCGGGCGGGGCCTGGGCGCCCTTCGACGCCGCCAGCGCCGACCAGCTGAAGGAGCTGCTCAAGGCGGCGGCGGTCTACGCGGCGGGCGGACTCAAGGCGTTGCGGGACTTCAGCCGGAGCGCCCGCCCCGCGGTCGGGTTGCTGGAACGGCAGCTGCGGCGCTGACGGACGCCGCCGTGATTTTTCGGTTGCTGGCGCTGCTGGTCCTGCCGGTCGTCGCCTGGTACGCGGTCCGATCCCTAAGCCGTCGCTTTTCCCTGAGCGCCCGCCAGCGGCGGATCCTGTTCGTCATCGCCGCCGCGTTGCTGGTGGCCGCCGTGCTGGTGGTGATGGGGCGGCTGCCGGCGCAATTCATCCTCGCCCCGCTGGGCGCGGCGGGCGCCTTCCTGTTGCGCTTCCTGCCGGCCCTGCTGCGCCTGCTGCCGTTCTGGGGGATGATCAGGGGCCGCATGGCGTCGGCCGCCCCGCGCGGCGCGGGGCAGACATCCACCATCCGCACGGCGTTTTTGGCGATGGAGCTGCGGCACGACACCGGCGACCTCGACGGCACGGTGCTGAAGGGCGCCCGCGAGGGGCGGCGGCTCGGCGCGCTGGACCGGTCCGAATTGCTGGCCCTGTACGACGAGTGCCGCGCCGACGCCGACTCGGCCCGGGTGCTGGAGGCCTACTTGGACCGGACCTGCGAGGGCTGGCGCGAACAGACGGACGCCGCCGGCGCGGCGGGCGAGGGCGGCGGGGAGCCGGCCATGACGAGGGAGCTGGCGCTGGAGATCCTGGGGCTGGACGAGTCGGCCGGCGACGAGGACGTCGGCCGGGCCCACCGCCACCTGATGCGGAAGATGCACCCGGACCGGGGCGGCTCGGACTACCTGGCGAAGAGGATCAACGCCGCCAAGGACTTCCTGCTGAAGTAGCCCCGCCGGAGCCGGACCGCCGTGACCCTGATACGCAACGAGGATCTTGTCCAGAGCATCGCCGATGCCCTGCAGTACATCTCCTGCCACCACCCGCCCGACTTCATCCGGGCCATGGCCGAGGCCTACGAGAAGGAGCGGTCGGCGCCGGCCCGGGACGCCATGGCGCAGATTCTGATCAATTCCAGGCTGTGCGCCGAAGGCAAGCGCCCGATCTGCCAGGACACGGGCATCGTCACCGTGTTCCTGCGAGTGGGCATGTCGGTCCGCTGGCAGGGCGACATGAGCGTGACGGAGATGGTCGACGAGGGGGTCCGGCGCGCCTGGCGGAATCCGGGCAACGTGCTGCGCCCGTCGATCCTGGCGGACCCGGCCGGGGCCAGGCGGAACACCGGCGACAACACCCCGGCCGTGGTCCACACCGAATTGGTCCCCGGCGACCAGGTCGAGGTCGCGCTCGCCGCCAAGGGCGCCGGCTCGGAGAACAGGGCCCGCCTCGCGATGCTCGACCCCGGCGACAGCGTCGCCGACTGGGTGGTGGCGGTCCTGCCCGGCATGGGCGCGGGCTGGTGTCCGCCCGGCATGCTGGGCATCGGCATCGGCGGCACGGCGGAGAAGGCGGCGGTGCTGGCCAAGCGGTCGCTGATGGCGCCGGTCGACATCCACGCGTTGCGCGAGCGCGGTCCCGCCGACGGGCTGGAGGCGCTGCGCCTGGAGATCATGGACCGCGTCAACGGGCTGGGCATCGGCGCGCAGGGGCTGGGCGGCCTCGCCACGGTGCTGGACGTGAAGATCCTCGATCACCCCACCCATGCCGCGTCCCTGCCGGTGGCCGTGATTCCGAACTGCGCGGCCACCCGCCACGCGCGCTTCGCGCTGGACGGCGGCGGCCCGGCGGAGCTGGCGCCGCCGCGCCTCGAGGACTGGCCCCGCATCGCCCGGGACGCGGCCGCTCCGGCGCGGCGGGTCGACCTGGACACGGCGGGTCGGGACGAGATCGCCAGCTGGCGGGCCGGCGAGTCGTTGTTGCTGTCCGGCGTCCTGCTGACCGCCCGCGACGCCGCCCACCGCCGGCTGCTGGGCATGCTGGAGCGCGGCGAGCCGCTGCCCGAGGGCGTCGACCTGAAGAACCGGTTCATCTACTACACGGGGCCGGTCGATCCGGCGCCCGGCGAGGCGATCGGCCCGGCCGGGCCGACCACGGCGTCCCGCATGGACCGCTACACGGAGCCGTTGCTGGCGGCCACCGGACTGGCCGGCATGATCGGCAAGGCCGAGCGCGGACCCGAGGCCGTCGCCGCGATCAGAAGGCACCGCGCCGTGTACCTGACGGCGGTGGGCGGAGCGGCCTACCTGCTCTCGAAGGCCGTTCGCAGGGCCAAGGTGGTGGCCTTCGAGGATCTGGGCATGGAAGCCATGTACGAGTTCGAGGTGGTCGACATGCCGGTCACGGTGGCGGTGGACGCGCGCGGCGGCGCCGCGCACCGGACGGGACAGGCCGTCTGGCGGGAGAGGATCGCCGCGGCGCACGCGCCGCGGACCGCTCAGTCCTGAGCGGCCATGTCGCGGTACAGGCTGGCGCCGGCGAGGGTGACCTCGGGGCCGACCCCGGCGATCCGGACGCCGCCGGGGTCCAGGTCGATGTCCTTCCCCTCCACCACGCCGCGGCCGAAGCGGTAGATGGTGCGGTTCTCCCCCGCGTTGGCGGCGGCGTCGTAGGCGGCGGCGGCCTCCCGCACCGCCTCGTTGCGCCGGCGGTACCCGCGCATGGCCCGGGCGCCATGGCGCCGCTCCAGCATGTCCGACACGACGTGGGGAGCCAGCACCGAGGCCGTGGCGTTGTTGCCGCCGAAGCCCTTGGAGTTGATCAGCGCCGCGTCCAGGCCCTCCGCGCCGACCTCCCGGTGCGCCAGCAGGATGTCCAGATGGTCCTGGGTCACGTCGTCGGCGATCCCGTCCACGGTGAGGATGCCCGGGATGATGCCGTCGGCCCAGACGCCGAGGCTGGCCGCCAGCTGGTCGCCGGCGGCCGAGGCGACGGAGTGCCCTAGGTAGGACTTCACGGCGGCGACCGGCCAGCCGCGGATGCCGAAGGCGCGGGCGACCCGGCTGATGATCTCCGATTCGGAGGTCCTGTTCTGGGGCGTGCCGGTGCCGTGGGCCTGCACCCAGCTGCGCGCGCGCAATCCGTCCGGGCCGATGACGTCCCGGGTGGCCGCGGCCGCCTTGGCCATGGTGATGAAGTTGCCCGCCCCGGGGCCGGTGATGGATTTCTTGTAGCCGTCCGCGTTGACGAACACCTCGTTGACGCCGCCGTGGATGGCGGCGCCCGTCTCCAGCGCCAGCTCGTCGTCGAAGAGAATGACGAACTGCGCGGCCTCCGACAGGGTGAAGCCGCAGTTGCGTCCGAAGGGGCGGCAGGCGCGGCGGTGGTCGGGCGGCCGGTCGTCGGGCAGATCGTCCAGCGCCCGCAGGGCGGCGTCGCTGGCCAGCGCGCCCATGGTGTGGAAGGCCTCGAAGGCCTCCGGGGTCAGGCAGGACTCGCTGGCGCCGACGACCGCCACCCGGCTGGCTCCGGTCTGGATGTCCCGGACCCCCTGGCGCAGGTTGTACAGGAAGGTGGCGCAGGCCCCTTGGGTGTGTCCGGCGCCGCCCATGCCGCCGAGCAGGTAGGCGTTGATGAAGTCCGCCGGCATCTCGGCGAGTCCCAGCGCCAGTTGCTTGGAGGTGACCCGCCGGTCCCGCCAGCGCGCCTGGAACATGCCGCCGTAGCCGTCGCGGTCCAGCTGTCCCAGGCAGTTGCCCGCGTAGACGCTGATCCGGTCCGCAGGGACCTTGCGGCGCAAGGCCTCCCAGTCGATACCCAGGGCGTTGACCGCGTCGGAGGCGCCGAACACGGTGAGCTGGAGGGCGCGGGGATGGCTGCGGGTCGGGTAGGTCCGGGCCGGGTCGAAGCCGTCCGGCAGCTGTCCGGCGCTGTTGACCTCGGCGGCGCGCGTGTCGGGCAGCATGACGCCGAGTCCCTTGTCCGCGCGGAAGCGGGCCATGCCGTCCGGCGCCTCGTCGCCGTCGAGCCGCCGCCAGCCGTCCGGCAGGGGGGAGGGCGCCGAGCCTTCGGGCAGGGCGAACTCGATCCCCCCGCCGTCGGCGCCGGCGAGGTTCAGGTGGCGGTGGCACGCGATGCGCTCCGGGTCGAACAGCGCCGGACGGAGCCTTCTGATCAGGGTGCCGTCCAGCAGCTCCGCGGCCGCCGCCGCGGGGTCCTCGTCCAGCAACCGGCGTTTTCCGCACAGGGCGGCCAGACTGGCCAAGGTCGAGCGGCGGCGCGCCTCGTCCAACGCCCCGTACACCAGGCGCCGGTAGGCGTGGTGGCCGGAGCTTCGCCCGGCCGGATTGACGCCGCCGAAAGCGGCGATGACGGGAAAGCGGCGCATGTGGTTCCCTAGGATCCGGCGGCGGGCCCGGGCCGTCGGGCCGGGATGGACGATTCTCGGGGGGAGTATATACGAAAGTCGCGTTTCCCCCGCCGCCCGGCGGCCTGTCCGCCTGTCTGCCGCGCCTGTCGGACTCGAGCCAAAGCCGCGCGAAAAAGCGGCCATGCCCCGGCATTTCTCGTCGATCGCCGCCCAAGCCCGGCGTTTCGGGAGCCGCGCTTGCCCGCCCGCATCTGCCAGCGCACCCGCCTTGCTCTGCCGCCTTGCTCTGCTTTGACGACCGCCGGTCTTGCGGGATACCATGGGGTGATCGCCGGCCCCGACGTCCGATGGTTCGGAGGACGAGCGGCGGAGCGGACCGGCCGGACAGGAGGACAGCGATGTACAACCGGATTTTGGTGGCGGTGGATCTTTCCGACGACTCCGGGAAGGTCATCGACACGGCCGCGCGGCTGGCCGGGGACGCGGGCAAGCTGCATCTGGCGCATGTGGTGGAGCCGGTCTCGGCGACCTACACCATGGACATCTACGCCATCAACATCGGCGAACTGCAGGAGGAGGCCATCGCGTTCTCGAAACGGCAACTGGAGAAGATCGGCGCGGAGTTGGGGATCGACGCCGGGCGCGTCCACACCCTGCTGGGCGCGCCGGCGCCCGAGATCAGGAACTTGGCGGGCGAGATCGGCGCGGACGCCATCGTCATCGGCAGCCACGGGCATTCGGGTTGGAAGATCCTGCTGGGGTCGACCGCCAACAAGCTGCTGCACGGCGCCGCCTGCGATGTGCTGACCGTGCATGTCGGCGGGAAGAAGTGACCCGCGGCCGCTGTCGGGTCGGTCCGTCGGGTCAGTCAGTCTTGCGCAAGGCCGGTCCGGCCCTTAGCATTCCCCCCGGCGGTGCTGGATCCCGCCGGGAGGCATCAGAACAACATAGGAGATTAAGATGGAAGACATCGTTATGTGGGGCCTGCTAGGAACCGTTGTCTTTATCGCCTTTTGGGCGTTTATGATATGGATAACAGCCTATATCTTTGGCAGGGGTTTTACAGCGGGCTCGACAGCTTGGAGAAAGAGACAAGAAGCGGTCGCCGGCGTTGCAGGATTGTCCGGCGGCGGCGCTGGATCCCACCGGGAGACATCAAGATGAAACAACGCCTCGCGCTCGGGGCCGGAACGCTCGGCCTCGTCCTCATCGCGCCGGCCGCCGGCGCCCAGAACGACCGCTTCGCCAATGTCGTCATCGAGACGATCCCGGTGGCGGGCAGCGTCTCCATGCTGACCGGCTCCGGCGGCAACATCGGCGTGTCCGCGGGCGCCGACGGCGTCCTGATCGTCGACGACCAGTACGCGCCGCTGGCCGGACGCATCAGGGAGGCCCTCGCCCGGCTGGGTTCGGACCGTCCCAGGTTCGTGCTCAACACCCATTTCCACGGCGACCACGTCGGCGGCAACGCCGAGTTCGGGGCCGACGGCGTGATCGTGGCCCACGAGAACGTGCGGGGACGGCTGGCGGGCGCGGACGCGGCGGCGGCGGCGTTGCCGGTGGTGACCTACGACGACGACGTGACGATCCACTTCAACGGCGAGCCCGTCACCCTGATCCACATGCCGGCTGGCCACACGGACAACGACAGCGTCGTGCTGTTCGAGGAGTCGGACGTGATCCACATGGGCGACCACTTCTTCAACGGCGCGTTCCCGTTCGTGGATCTCGCCAGCGGCGGCACCGTGCAGGGCTTCATCGACAACCTGGAGAAGGTCCTGTCCTGGATCGACGACGACACCGCGGTCATCCCCGGCCACGGCCCGCTGGCCACCCGGCGGGACCTGTTGGACTTCTACGGCGCGCTGGTCAGCACCTCCGCCGACATCCGCAGGATGAAATCCCGGGGGATGAGCAAGGAGGAGATCGTCGCCGAAGGCCTGGGCGCCGAATACGAAAGCTGGGGGCGGGGATTCGTCAGCGAGCGGCGCTGGATCGAAACGGTTTTCGACAGCTACTCCCGGTAGCGGCGGCGGCCTTGGACGGGGACGCGGCTTGGCGCGGGAGGATCGGGGCGCTGCACCGGCGGCTCGGCCTGCCGGAGGACTATCTCGACGCCTGCCCGCTGCCGCCCTGCCCCGAGCCTGAAGAGTTGGTTCCGGCCGGGCCGGACTGCTTCGGCCGCCCGCAGCGGCTCGCCCCGGAGGCGCTGGCCGCCTGGACCGCCATGAAGGATGCGGCGCGAGCGGACCGGGTCGGACTGCATCTGGTCTCGGCCCACCGGACACCCGAACGCCAGTTCGAGCTGATCAGGGGAAAGTTGGAGCGGGGCCGGTCCATCGAGGCGATTCTGGCCGTCAACGCGGCGCCGGGCTTCAGCGAGCACCACACCGGGCGGGCCGTCGACATCGGCGCTCCGGACTGCGAGCCGCTGACGGAGGCCTTCGAGGAGACCGATGCCTTCCGCTGGCTGACGGAAAACGCGTCCCGCTTCGGGTTCGCCATGAGCTACCCCCGGGGCAACCCCTTCGGCATCGCCTACGAGCCTTGGCACTGGCGCCACGGCCCGGCGCCCTGAGCGCCGTCTGCCGTCTCGCGTCCGGCGCGCGGGGGAGCCGCCCATGACGAGACCGACGGCGTTGCGAGCGGTGCTGTGGCCGCTGGCGGCGCTCGGCGGCGCCGCGCCGGCCGCCGAGATCAGCCTGCTGCGGCCGATCGCCGGACAACCGCCGCCGGCTCTGTCCGCTCCGGCCGGCGACGGCGGCCGCGCCGTCGCCATCGACCGGGCGGCGCTGGCGGCGCTCAAGCCCGGCGATGCGGTGCGCTTGGAGCCGCTGCCCGGCCAGCCCATCCGCTACGTGCTCGAAGCGCCCCGGATATTCATCAACGGCGACATCGGCTGGCGCGGGACGAGCGGGGAAGGAGGGCGGACGCACACCCTGACGCTGGTGCGCAACGCGCGGACCGTGCTGGGGACGCTGACCAGCCCCTGGGGCGCGTTCGACATCGGCGGAAGCCGGGATGCGGGCGCCGCCAGCTACGTCGGCCGGCTGTCGCCGTCCGTCGGGGGGCGCTTCCACGGCATGGACGGGGATGCCGCGCCGCCGGCGGGGCGCCCGCTCCCCGCCGAAACCCTCGCTCAGACCGCCGGCCCCGGCGTTTCCGTCGTCGCGACGCCGTCCGCCCGCAGCGCCCGCATCGGCGACACGATCCGGGTCACCATCCAGGTCGTCAACAACCTCGCCGTCCCGCTCGTCGGCGAGCCTCTCAGAGCGGGGGTGCGCACCGATCAAGCGCACCTGACGACGGTGGAGCAGAACTGCCAGTTCGGCTTCGTCGTCGCCACCGGGGAATACGGGGAATACGGCTGTCTGCTGCCCGTCATCGCCCCCGGCGCCGCGTTCGCGACCACCTTTTCGATGCGGGTGGTCGGCCGGGCTCCGGCGCTATTCATCCGTCCCCGCGTGGGGGACCGGGAGGACGGCGCCTACGACGTGCGGATCAACGTGCTGGGCGACGTCGACCCCGACGTCCTGGCCGATTCCGACGGCGACGGGCAGTCCGATTTCAACGAGGAGATCGTCGGCACCGACCCCGCCGACTCCGGCTCCGTCATCGACCCGGAGGAGGTGAGCGAGGTCGACGTGGCCTTCCTGTACACCCCGGGGTTCGAAGCGCTGCCCGGCGCCGGCTCCCCGGAGACCCGGATCAACCAGGCGGTGGAGCTGGTCAACGCCCATTACGCCGGCAGCGGCGCGGCCCTCGCCTTCCGTCCGGTGCTGTACCTTCCGGTCGACTACGCGCTGGCCCGCGACACGATCACGGCCCATCGGCTGATCGAAAGCGGCATGGGCGTCTTCCGGCGGCCGATGGCGGCGGCGACCGCCGCCGGCGCCGACGCCGTCGTCCTGTTCGACGGGAGGTTCGAGCCCGGCGCGGACGCCTGCGCCCGGGCGACCTTCTCGGCTGGGCGGAGCGATGGGCACATACTGCACGAGCCCCTCCTGCCCGTGGTGGCGATGTACGCGCCCGGCGAGTGCGACCCGCTGGTGCTGACCCACGAGCTCGGCCACACCCTCGGTCTGGGCCACGACCGCCTCGATCCTCCTCCCGGCGACGGGGGAACCTTCCCCTGGGCGCGCGGCCACGGGGTCGAGGGCGTGTTCCGGACCATCATGGCCAACTGGCCCAATTGGCCCGGAGCGCGGCTGGAGCCTCGGTTCTCCAGTCCGGACAGTTCCGCCTGCCGGGACATGCCGTGCGGCGCGCCGCGCGAAGATCCGGAGCTGGGCGCGGACGCGGTGTTCGCCCTCAACCACCTCCGCTTCCAGGCGGCCGCGCGGCGCCGGTCCCGGTTGCTGGCCCACGCCGGCAACGCGCCGGCGGGCGCGGCCATGTACGGAGCGGCCACCCGAAGCGAGGATCCCGACACGCCGGTCGCCGTTTTCGACCCCGGCGACCGCATCGACCTCGGCGGGGCCATCGCGATCCCCCCCGAACACCAAGGGGAGACGGGGGAGACCTACATCGTCGCGGATGCCGGTCCCGACGGGATGCATTTTCTGGACCGCGACGGAACGTGGCGGAGCTGGCCGTCCGCCGATCTCGATGCGCTGGGCTCCAGCATCGCGCCGCGGCCGCTGGGCGCCGTCGAGCTGCTTACGGCATTCAGCGGCTTCCGTCCGCTCGACCTGGGCATCTACCGCCTGTCCGCCAAGGTGCATTTCGCCTATGCGGTCCCGGCCTTGGGGGTGTTGGCGTACGCCCGCGACGGGGTGGACCTGGTCGTTCGGCCGCTCCCCTGAGTCCGGCCGGTCTCTTGGGAAAGCGGCCGGACCCGCCGCGCCGCCGATGAAGGAAACGGGGACCGCGCGCGCCGCGTTTTTCCGAAGAAATCCCCCCATGAATCAGCTCCGGCCGGAAACCGCGCGGCATGACGAACGCGACCGGAGAAGAAATCGACCGGCGCCAGCCACGAAAGACCGTCCTGCTCTGCGGAAAAGTTCGGGACTTGTGTAGCAAAAGGAGCAATCTCAGAAGTGCCCGCTAAATCAATAGCCAATCCGGATAAGCTTGGGGATCCGGCGCCAAAATGCCGTGGACAAAGGCCGTGGAGTCACAGGCTTCGAGTTGAATTTGACCGGGGGGGGGGCGCACGTATACTGCCGCCTTCCCGGCGCGGCCTCCGCGAGGCCGGCGGCCGATCCGATGCCTGAGGGCGATGAGGAGATCTGCGGATGGCCAGCAGCGAAACCAGACAAGACCTTGTTCAATTGACCGTCGCGGCCTACGATGCCGCGCCGGATGCCGCGCTGATGCGCGAGTTGGAGGCGATCGTCGACGGGGGCGGCTCCCTGTTCGACGCGGCCGAGGCCCTGGCCTCCGGCGAGCGCTGGGAGGCGCTGTACCCGTCGTCCCAGACCGCGGCCGAGTTCTCGGACGCCTGGCTGGAGACCCTGTTGCCCGGCGTGGGCGCGGACCTGCTGGAATTCGGCCGCGGCATCGTGGTTCCTCTCATCGAAGGCGGCGGCTCGCCCGGCGGCCTGGTGCTGGCGGCGCAGGCCTTCCTGAGCGATCCCGGCGTACCGGCGGACTTCGCGGATTTCGCCAGCGGCTTCCTCCAGCGGAGCGGG
>CAYSVD010000306.1:0-13609 GCA_964434395.1 uncultured Pseudohongiella sp. | reverse complement strand
GAGCGCGGCTACGGCAAGCGGACCCGGTTCGAGGAATTCCCCACGAAGGGGCGGGGCGGCAAGGGGATGATCGCCATCCGGACGGGGGGGCGCAACGGAGCGGCCGTGGGCGCCGCGCAGGTGAGGGAGAGCGACGAGGTCATGTTGATCGCGGACCGGGGCAAGGCGGTCCGCACCGAGGCGAGCCAGATCAGCCTGGTGGGCAGGGCCACGCAGGGCGTCCGCCTGATCCGGCTCAAGGACGGGGCCCGGCTGGCCGGCCTGGAGCGGGTCGACAGGGTGGACGCGACGGACGCGGCCGACTCGAGCGACGCGGCCGGCCCGGTCGGCCCGGTCGACTCGACCGGTCCGGCGGAGCCGGATGCGCCGTGAGCCCGTCCCCGTCCGTCGCCTTCCTGGGGCCCCGGGGCACCTTCTCCCAAGTCGCCGCCCTCAACCGCTTCGGCCCGGACTGCCGGCTGCTCGACTGCGCCACCATCGACGAGGTCTTCGACAGCGTGGAGGACGGCCGGGCCGCCTTCGGCGTGGCGCCGGTCGAGAACTCGACGGAAGGCGTGGTGAACAACACCCAGGACCGACTGATCGACACCACGGCGGCGATCGCGGGCGAGGAGATCGTGCCGGTCGAGCTGCACCTGCTGGTCGCCCCGTCGGCGGCCGCCGCGCCGGTCCGCGCCGTCGCCTCGCACCGGCAGTCCCTGGCCCAGTGCCGGCAGTGGCTGCGGCGGCGCCTGCCGGACGCCGAGATCGTCGAATGCGTCAGCAACGCCGACGCCGCCCGCCGCGCCGGCCGGGAGGAGGGGGTCGCCGCCATCGCCGGAACGCTCGCCGCCCGGGAATACGGACTGCGCCGGCTCCACGGCGGCATCCAGGACCGGGACCACAACAGCACGCGCTTCCTGGTGATCGCGGACGCGCCCGCCGCGCCCACGGGCCGCGACAAGACCAGCGTGCTGGTGTCCGCGCGCGACCGCCCCGGGGCGCTGTTCCGGGTGCTCGAGCCTTTCGAGCGGCTGAAGATCGGCCTGACCAAGATCGATTCCAGGCCCTCCAAGCGGAAGGCCTGGGAGTACGTGTTCTTCATCGACTTCGAGGGCCACGTCGAGGACGACAGGATCAAGGAGCTGTTCGAGCGCCTCGAGAGCCGCGCCGAGGCGGTGAAGGTGCTCGGCTCCTACCCGGCCTTCGCCGCGCGGTCCCGGGAGCCTGAGGCGGCGGACGGCGCGCGGGACATCGCCGGCGGCGCGGCGCTGATCGTCGGGCTGGGCCTGATCGGCGGCAGCGTCGCGCGGGGGCTGCGCCGGGCCTTCCCCGGCATGCGCATCCTGGCCGCGGACCCGGACGGGGAGGCGCTCGCCGCCGCCGCGGAGGAGGGGACGATCAGCGCCGGCGGGGAGCTGGACGAGCTGCTGCCCCAGGCCGGCCTGGTGATCATCGCCTGCCCGCCGCGGACCGCCGTCGAACTCGTCCCCCGGATCGCCGCCGGCGCGGCCGCCGGCGCCGTCGTGACGGACGCCTGCAGCGTCAAGTCGGCGATCGCCGAGGCGGCCGGCCGGGAGGCGGAGGCGTTCCGGCGCCGCTTCGTGCCGGGCCATCCGGTGGCCGGCTCCGAGCGGAGCGGGTTCGCCGCCTCCGACGCGGACCTGTTCAGGGATCGGGACGTCATCCTGACCCCGCTGCCGGCCAACGACCCCGCCGCGGTGGCGCGGGTCAACGCGCTGTGGCGCGCGCTGGGCGCGGACGTCACGGGCATGGGCGTCCGCCGGCACGACCGGGTGCTGGCGGCGACCAGCCACCTGCCGCATTTGCTGGCCTACGCCCTGGTCGACGCCTTGAGCCGGCAGGAGGACGGCGACGACATCTTCCGCCACGCCGCCGGCGGCTTCGCCGGATTCAGCCGCATCGCCTCCAGCGATCCCGCCATGTGGTCGGACATCCTGACGGCGAACGCGCGGGAGGCCGGGGCGGCGCTCGACGCCCTGACGGAGAACCTGGCCGGGCTGGGCGAGGCGATGGCCGCGCGGGACCGCGGACGGCTTAAGGGCGCGTTCGCGCGGGCCCGGCGCGCCCGCGACCGCTTCGTCGCCGCGCGCCGGGAGGGCGCGGCCCCCGCCGGACCCGTCGTCTGGCGGACGGCGCCGGGCGGCGGACTCGGCGGCGAACTGACGGTGCCGGGCGACAAGTCGATCTCCCACCGGGCGGCGCTGCTGGGGGCGATCGCCGACGGCGTGACGAAGATCAGCGGCTTCCTGGAGGGCGAGGACACCCTCCGCACGGTGGCCGCCCTAAGGGAGATGGGGGTGACCGTCGTCGGGCCGGAGGACGGCGGGCTGACCGTCTACGGCGTCGGCCTGCGCGGCCTGGCGCCGCCGCGCCGCCCCCTCGACATGGGCAACGCCGGCACCGCCATGCGGTTGCTGGCCGGCCTGCTGGCGGCCCAGGACTTCGACAGCGAGCTGATCGGGGACGCCTCGCTCAGCCGCCGCCCCATGGACCGGGTGGTGGAGCCCCTCGCCGGGATGGGGGCCCGCATCCGGGCCGGCGACAGGGGCGTCCCGCCCCTGACGATCCGCGGCGGGGCCCGCCTGCGGGGGACGCGCCACGCCATGCCGGTCGCCAGCGCCCAGGTGAAGTCCTGCCTGCTGCTCGCCGGGCTGTACGCGGAGGGGAGGACGATCGTGACTTCGCCCGCGCCCTGTCGCGACCACACCGAGCGGATGCTGGCCGGCTTCGGCCGCCCGGCGCGCACGGACGGCGCCGGCGCGCTGGCGGAGATCGCGGGCGGCCCCGGCCTGCGGGCCTGCGCCGTGGCGGTGCCGGCGGACATCTCCTCGGCGGCTTTTTTCATGGTGGCGGCGGCCGTGTCCCCGGGCTCGCGCCTGCTGCTGCGGCGGGTCGGCGTCAATCCGACCCGCGCGGGCGTCATCGACCTGCTGCGCGGGATGGGGGCGGACATCCGGCTGCGCCGCGAGGGCCTGTCCGGCGGCGAGCCGGTGGCGGACGTCGAGGTCCGGCATGCGCCGCTGCGCGGCATCGAGATCCCGCCGGACGCCGTGCCGTCGGCGATCGACGAGTTCCCCGCGTTGCTGGTCGCGGCGGCCTGCGCCGAGGGGGAGACGGTGCTGCGCGGCGCGGCGGAGCTGCGGGTGAAGGAGAGCGACCGCATCGAGGCCATGGCGGCCGGGCTGCGGGCCCTTGGCGTCGGACTCGAGACCTTCCCCGACGGCATGCGGGTCGCCGGCGGCGGACTGCGCGGCGGCGCCGTCGACAGCCGGGGCGACCACCGCGTCGCGATGGCCTTCGCCGTCGCCGGCTGCGCCGCCGCCGGCCCCGTCGTCGTCCGGGACTGCGCCGCCGTCGCCACCTCCTTTCCGGGCTTCCCGGCCCTGGCCCGCCGGGCGGGCATCGACCTGACGGAGGTTCCGGCGTGAGCGACGCGCCCGTCATCGCCATCGACGGCCCCTCCGGCTCCGGCAAGGGGGCGGCGGCGGCGATGGTGGCCGCCCGGCTGGGATTCGGCCTGCTGGACAGCGGCGCCCTGTACCGGACGCTGGGGCTGGCGGCGGAGAAATCCGGCGCCGACCCGGACGACGGGGCCGCGCTCGCCAGGCTGGCCGCCGCCGTCCGCATCGAATTCGACCGGGACGGTCCGGGCTCGGTGCGGCTGGACGGCGAGGACGTCAGTCTGGCGATCCGCACCGAAGCCGGCACCGAACTGGCCTCCCGGGTGGCCGCGGCGCCCGCCGCCCGCGAGGCCCTGTTGCCCCGGCAGCTGGCCTTTCGCCGGCCTCCCGGCCTGGTGGCGGACGGCCGGGACATGGGCACGGTGGTGTTCCCCGACGCCCTGGTGAAGGTGTTCCTGACGGCCGCTCCCGAGGCGCGCGCGGAGCGCCGTCATAAGCAGTTGATGGATAAGGGTATAAGTGCTAGCCTTGGCGCCCTCCTGCGGGATCAGGCGAGGCGGGACGCGCGCGACATGGCGCGCGCCGCGTCGCCGCTGGCGCCGGCGAGGGACGCCGTGCTCATCGACGCCACCGGCCTGACGCTGGACCAGGTGGTGGAGCGGATCATGGAACTCGTCGCCGAGACGCCGGAAATCGCGGCGCCGGCGCGGACCTGAGCGCGCGGGGGACTGGGGGGCGGCCGGCGCAGCGCCGGGCCGCCGCAACGCAACGCAACACGACAGAGAGAAGGTTTTTTCCATGAGCGAGAGTTTTGCCGAGCTGTTCGAGCAGAGCCTGAAGGAGATCAACATGACGCCCGGCGCCATCGTGCTCGGCACCGTGGTGGGCATCGACAACGACTGGGTGACCGTGCATGCGGGCCTGAAGTCGGAGGGGGTCATCCCCCGCAGCCAGTTCCTGGACGAGCAGGGGAACCTGCCGCTGGCGCTGGGCGACCAGGTCAAGGTCGCCCTGGAGGCCGTGGAGGACGGCTTCGGCGAGACCCGGCTGTCGCGCGAGAAGGCGAAGCGGGCGGAGTCCTGGATGGTGCTGGAGTCGGCCCACGAGTCCGGCGGCATCGTGAACGGGATGATCAACGGCAAGGTCAAGGGCGGCTTCACGGTGGACCTCAGCGGCATCCGCGCCTTCCTTCCCGGCTCCCTGGTGGACCTCCGGCCGACGCGCGATGCGGACCACCTGGAGGGGCAGCAACTGGAGTTCAAGCTGATCAAGCTCGACCGCAAGCGCAACAACGTGGTGGTCTCCCGGCGCGCCGTGCTGGAGGCGGTCAGCTCCGAGGAGCGCGACGCGTTGCTTGAGCGCCTGGAGGAGGGGATGACCCTCAAGGGCGTGGTCAAGAACCTGACCGAGTACGGCGCCTTCGTCGACCTGGGCGGCGTGGACGGCCTGCTGCACATCACGGACATGGCCTGGAAGCGCATCCGGCATCCGAGCGAGGTCGTCAACGTCGGCGACGAGGTGGAGGTGCAGGTGCTCAAGCACGACCGCGAGCGCAACCGCGTGTCGCTGGGCATGAAGCAGCTGGGCGAGGATCCCTGGCTCTCGATCAAGCGGCGCTATCCCGAGAACACCCGGGTCAAGGCGATCGTGACCAACATCACGGAATACGGTTGCTTCGCCCAGCTGGAGGAGGGCGTGGAAGGGCTGGTGCACGTCTCGGAGATGGACTGGACCAATCGGAACATCCATCCGACCAAGGTGGTGCAGATGGGCGAGGAGATCGACGTCATGGTGCTGGACATCGACGAGGACCGCCGCCGCATCTCCCTGGGCATCAAGCAGTGCTTCCAGAATCCGTGGGACAGCTTCGCGGAGAAGCACAAGAAGGGCGACCGGGTGTCCGGCAGGATCAAGTCGATCACCGACTTCGGCGTCTTCATCGGCCTGGAGGGCAACATCGACGGCCTGGTCCACCTGTCGGACATCGCCTGGGACGAGCCCGGCGAGAGCGTGGTCCGCGACAGGTACAAGAAGGGCGACGAGCTGGAGACCGTCATCCTCGGCATCGACCCCGAGCGGGAGCGCATCTCCCTGGGCATCAAGCAGCTGGAGAACGACCCGGTCATGAACTACATGACGAACAAGCCCAAGGGCAGCATCGTGACCGGCACGGTGATCAAGGTGGATGCCAAGTCCGCCGCCGTCCGTCTGGAGGAGGACGTGGAGGGCATCCTGCGCGCCGCGGACATCAGCCGCGACGCCGTGGACGACGCCCGCTCCGTCCTGAGCGAGGGGCAGGAGGTCGAGGTCAAGATCATGGCGGTGGACCGCAAGAACCGGGTCCTCAAGCTCTCCACCAAGGCCGCGGAGATCGACCAGGAGAGGGAGGCGGTCAAGGAGCACAAGAGCAAGGAGCACAAGAGCAAGGGGTCCGGCGGGATCTCGCTGGGCACGATCGGGGATCTGATCAAGGCCAAGCTGGAAAGGTCCTGAGCCTTCGGCCCCGGCCGGGCGCGGAGGAGCGTCATGACCCGATCCGAGCTCATAGAGCGCATCGCCTGCAGGCAGACCATGCTGTCGCCCAAGGACGTCGAGCTGGCGGTGAAGGCGATTCTGGAGCACATGTCCCAGGCGCTGTCGGAGGGCGGGCGGATCGAGGTGCGGGGCTTCGGCAGCTTCAGCCTTCACTACCGGAAGCCGCGCATGGGCCGCAATCCCCGGACGGGCGAGCCCGTCACCCTCGCCGGAAAGCATGTGCCGCACTTCAAGCCCGGCAAGGAGCTGCGCGAGCGCGTCGACAACGGCAAGTTCAGGGAGGAGGAGTAGCGCCGGTCCGCGCGCCGCGAAACGCGGCCCGCTTCGGCGGCGCATTGTCCCGCGCCCGATCCCGCGAAGCGCCGCGCGCCCCGGCCGCCCCGTCGGCGCCGCCAGCGATGCGAAGGCTAGGCCGTTTCCTGTCGGGCCTGTTCCTGGCCCTGGTGTTCGTCGCGACCGTCGCGTTCGCGCACTTCAACACCGCTCCGGTGACCGTCGTCCTGGGCGGATGGTCGGCTCCGCCGTCGCCCGTGTCGGTGTGGATCGTGGGAGCCTTCGTCGCCGGCGGCGCGCTCGGACTGCTGCTGGGACTGCGCCTGCTGCGCCGGGTCCGGGCGCGAATCGAGATCCGCCGGCTGCGCGACAGGCTGTCCGCGGCGGAGCAGGAGGTGGCGAGGCTGCGCTCGCTTTCGCTGAAGGACCTTGGCTGAAGTGGAGAGCGTAGGCGTTTACCTCCTGTTCGTGGCCGCCGTCGCGGCCGGCTGGGTGCTGGGCAGGATCTCCAGGCCGGACCGGGCCGCGCCGGCGCGCGAGTCCGGGGGGATGTCCCAGGACTACTTCGTGGGGCTCAACTACCTGCTCAACGACGAGCCCGACGAGGCCATCGACACCTTCGTCAAGGCGCTGGAGATCAACAGCGACACGATCGAGACGCATCTCGCCATCGGCGTGCTGCTGCGGCGGCGCGGCAAGGTCGACAAGGCGATCAGGATCCACCAGGGCCTGCTGGCGAGGCCCGGGCTGGAGAAGGAGTTCGCGGACGCCGCCCGGTTGCAGCTGGCGGTCGACTACATCGCGGCCGGCCTGCTGGACCGGGCCGAGCGGCTCCTCAAGGAGGTGTTGAGCGAGAACTCGCCCGCCCGGTGGGAGGCCCTCAAGCACCTGATCACGGTCTACCAGACCGAGAAGGACTGGGAGCGGGCGGCCGACTGCGCGACCATGCTGCTGTCCGGCCCGGCCCACCGGAAGAACGCCGAGCTGCGCACGGCCGCCGCGCACTTCTGCTGCGAGCTGGCGGAGCGGCATTTCGCCCAGGAGCGGAACCCGAAGGCGAGGGAGCTGGTCAAGCGGGCGCTGTCCGTCGACCGCAGGAACGTCCGGGCCTCCCTGCTACTGGCGCGCTTCGAGAAGGAGCAGGGCAACTGCCGCGCGGCCATCAAGGAACTGGTCCGGGTCCGCGCCGGCAACCCGGAGTTCACGGACCAGATCCTGCCGCCGCTCGGCGAATGCTACAGGCAGGCGAACCGCGAATCCGAATACGAAAAGCTGCTGCGGGACCTGCTGGAGCGGGAGCCCGGCTTCGGCGTCGCGACGGCGCTGGCGGACCTCGTCAGGTCGCGGGACGGGGAGCAGGCCGCCGCCAGGGTGCTGGACGACTGCTTCATCGCCCGGCCTTCGCTGGCGGGCCTGCGGGAGGTGTTGCGGGCCAGGCCGTCCGTGGCGGGCTCGGACGGGTCCGGAAGGCTGCGGCGGGCGATCGACAGCCTCGCGCTCGGCCAGCCCGGGTACCGCTGCGACAACTGCGGCTATCGGGCCAGGAACCTGTACTGGCTCTGCCCGGCCTGCCAGAAATGGGAGAGGATCAAGCCGGCGCCCGGAAAAACGGCGGACGACGGCCCGGCGGCCGCCCCGGACGCCGTCGCCCGTCTGCCGCGCTGAGCGGCCGGCGCGGGGGAGCCGCATGCCGGAAGCCGCGCTTTTTTGCCGGGGTTCCTAAAAAGTCCCAAAAGTCCCTAAAAGAGTTGCTTTAGCGGCCGATGGCTGTACAATAAGCCAAACACGGCTGGCGCCGTCCCGTATGGTCCGCCGCCCGCGTCCGGCGATCCCGGGGTGGGGGCGGTTCGGTCCGCTGGCGGGCGCGGAGTCGCTCATGCCCATCAAGAGGTTGCGGAGCGACAATGATCGGTCCGTGATTCGTCGCAATCATGCGGGGAGAATTATGTGGCAAAATCAGCGAGGGTGGGGGTTGCGGGAACATCGGAGAAAATCTTCGATGTCGCCGCAAGATTACATAAGATCATACATGGAGACTATGGTTTCATGATACAAAAATTCGTTGTCCGTCATGGGGTGGTGAAATGAGCCGCTTCAATGGTCGAACTAAAGTCAAGCGGCCGCGCCTGCTTGATTTATTCTGTTGCGCTGGCGGGTCCGCTGTCGGCTATGCCCGCGCCGGTTTTGACGTGACCGGTGTCGACATCGAAAAGCAGCCGAACTATCCATTCACCTTCTTTCAGGCCGATGTGATGGATCTGCCGATGTGGTTCCTGCACGGCTTCGACGTGATTCATGCCTCGCCGCCATGCCAGTCGTATTCCGTCACGGCGAAGCGGACCGGCAACGGCCACGCTTGGCCGCGGCTGGTGGAGCCTTTGCGCGAGAAACTGGAAAAGTCCGGCAGGCCGTGGGTGATAGAGAATGTCATTGGCGCGCCGCTGGATTCTCCGATCATGCTGTGCGGCACGATGTTTCCCGGCCTGCGTGTGATACGGCACCGGCTGTTCGAGTCCGATGTCCGGCTGCCCTCCCCGCCAAGCCACGGGCGGCACCCGCTGGTCCATACGCTTGATCGGCGGAAGAACCATTACGGCAAGACGAACGAATGGGATGACTTCGTGCAGGTGACGGGGGGCGGGAATTGCACCATTGCCGCCGCGCGGGACGCCATGGGGATCGACTGGCCGATGACGAAGCGCGAGATCAACGAATCGATCCCGCCGGCGTACACGCGCTTTGTCGGCGACGCGCTGCTGATCCGTATTGGGGCGCAGGGAGCGGCCTAGTGGCTCGGCGCGTGGGGTCGAAAGAGCGAATCCGCGCCTTTTTGCGCGCCAATGTGGGGCGCGTCCTCATTGCTGAAGAGATCCGAAATGCTTCGGGGGGCGCGTCGGAATGGGCACGCCGCGTACGGGAACTTCGCAATGATGAGGGGTGGGCCATCATCACGCATAATGACGACAGGAGCTTAAAACCCGGCGAATACATGTTGAAAGATGATCCGCCGGAGCTTTTGCGGCGCACCATCAGGAAGCCCATTTCCTCGAGCCTTCGGGCGCATGTTCTTGATCGCGACGGGTATACTTGCCAGATGTGCGGCGCCGGCGCCGCAGATGTGGATGCGGACAATCCCAATCGGACAGTGAGACTGCATGTCGGTCATATCGAAGACAGGATCCACGGCGGCGAGGATGCGGCAAGCAATTTGCGCGCCTTGTGCAGCGCATGCAATCAAGGAGCAAGGAACCTCACGCCTGATCCGCCAAGGCTAATATGGCTCAAGTCGCAAATTCGTCGGGCGAAGGAAGACGACAAGCGGGCCTTGTATGAGTGGCTCAGGGAAAGATATGAAAAGAAGCCCTGATTATCGCCGCATGATCGCCGCTTCGCGGCGTTCTTCCCGCCGCCGGCCTTGATCCATGATTCTCCGCGTGAAGACCGCGAGGGCCTTCTTTGCGGCCCGGCGCGGTGCCCCCATGGCGAGGCCGCCGACGGGAGCGGGGGCCCGGAAATGGTGATGCCGTGTCCGCGTTGCTGATCCCGGCCGGAGTGTTTCTCGCCGCCGTCGTCCTGACCGGCGCGTTGCGGCGGGCGGCCGTCCGCATGCGGGTGCCGCTCGACCGGCCCGTGTCCCGCAGCGCCCACTCGGATCCGGTCCCCACGGGGGGCGGCATCGTCATCGTCGCGCTGTTCCTGGCGGCGGTGGCCTGGTACTGCCTGTCGGGCCAGCTGGCCTTCCGCTACGGCATGGCCTTTCTCGGCGCGGCGCTGGTGGCGGCCGTCGGCCTGGCGGACGACATCCGGCCCTTGGGGATCGGCCGGCGCATGGTGTGCCACGTGCTGGCGGCGGCCTGGTCGCTGTGGTGGATGGGCGAGATCCCGCCGGCGGCTGTCGGCGGCTGGGTCATCGAGTCCCAGTGGTTGCTCGGGGGGCTGTTGCTGCTGGCCCTCGTCTCCCTGCTGAACCTGTACAACTTCATGGACGGCATCGACGGGCTGGCCGGGGGCGAACTGCTGTTCGTGGCGTCGCTGTCCCTTTTCTTCGCCGCCGCCGCGGGCGACCGGGAAGTGGCCCTGCTGTCGGCGGCGCTGCTGGCGGCGGGGGCGGGATTTCTGGTGTGGAACTGGCCGCCCGCCCGGATCTTCATGGGCGACGTCGGTAGCGGCTTCATCGGCCTGAGCCTCGGCATCATCGCGATGATCTCCCTGCACCAGGGCAGCATGTCCGTGTGGACCTGGGCGATCCTGCTGGGGGTGTTCATCACGGACTCGACGCTGACCCTGTGGCGGCGGGTGACGAACGGGGAGCCTTGGCATCAGGCGCACACCAGCCACGCTTTCCAGCACGCGGCCCGGCGGTACGGCAGCCACCGGAAGGTGACCTTGGCGGTGATGGCGATCAACCTGCTGTGGCTCGCCCCGATGGCCTGGCTGGCGACGCGGCATCAGAATCTGGGGCTTTGGGTTACAATGGCCGCCTTGGCGCCGCTGGCCGCCGCGGCCTTCATGCTCGGGGCGGGCAGGGCGGAGGAGCCGGACCGTTGAGGCCGCCGCTCCCCGCCCGCCGGATTACAGGAGTTTCCTACCCGTGCACCTACACGCCATGCCGCTGTCGCGGCCGCTGAAGAAGCTTTTCATGATGGCGGCGGACGCCGCCATGATCGTGGTGTCGGCGGTCTTCTCCCTCGCGCTTCTGGACGAGGACTTTTTTTCGCAGGACCAGCGCTTTTACACCTACTTCATCGTGGCGGTGAGCTTCAGCATCCTGTTTTTCGCCAGGATCGGGCTGTACCGCGTCCTGTTGCTCTACATGGGGTTGCAGGGCGCCGTGGTGGCGATCCAGGGCGTCACCGTCGCCACCGTGCTGGCGGGGGCCGCCTACCTGCTGCCGAATCCGCAGTCGCCGAACTATTCAGTGTTGCCGATCCTGTGGATGATGATGTTGCTGTGCGTCGGCGGCAGCCGCTTCGCCGGCAGGGTGATCCTGCAGAGCCTGGTCCAGAACTTCAGGCCGAGGGAGAACGTCATCGTCTACGGGGCGGGGGACTCGGGCACGCAACTGGTCATTTCCCTTCAAAACGGCAATCAGTACATGCCGGTGGCCTTCGTCGACGACAGCCGCGCCATGGTGGACAGCATCATCCACGGCATCCGGGTGTACGGTCCCAACTCCCTGTACCAGCTGGTCGAGACCTATTCCGTCCGCCAGGTGCTGCTGGCCATCCCGTCGGCCACCCACGCCGAACGCAAGGAGATCCTGAACCGCCTGGAGCATCTGCCGGTCCACGTCAGGACGATCCCGGACATGTTCGACCTGGTGTCCGGCAAGGTCCGCGTGGACGAGGTCCGGGACATCGACATCAGGGATCTGCTGGGACGGGACATCGTGCCGCCGGACCCGGAACTGCTGGGCACATGCATCAGAAACAAGTCGGTCATGGTGACCGGAGCCGCCGGCTCGATCGGCTCCGAGCTGTGCCGCGAGATCGTGAACATCAGCCCGGTCCGGCTGGTATTGGTGGACTCCTTCGAGTTCGGGCTCCACGCGCTGGAGCGCGAGCTGATCGAAAAGCTCGCGGCGGTCGACGGCGGCGCGGACATTGAAATCGTCACCCTGCTGGGCTCGGTCTGCAACAGCGTCCAGATGGAGACGGCGATCAGGGATTGGAAAATCGACACCGTCTACCACGCCGCCGCGTACAAGCAGGTGCCGATGGTTGAAAAGAACGTCGCGGAGGGGGCCCGGAACAATGTGATCGGCACCTTGGTCTCGGCGCAGGCGGCGGAGAAGCACAAGGTGCAGAATTTCGTGTTCATCTCCACCGACAAGGCGGTGCGCCCGACCAACTACATGGGGGCGACGAAGCGCTTCGCCGAGCAGATCCTCCAGGCGATGGCGGAAAGGGGAAGCGAGACGAAATACAGCATCGTCCGCTTCGGCAACGTGCTGGGCTCGTCCGGGTCGGTCGTGCCGCTGTTCAGGGAGCAGATCGGCAACGGCGGGCCGGTGGAGGTGACGCATCCCGAGATCATCCGCTACTTCATGACGGTGCAGGAGGCGGCGCAGCTCGTGATTCAGGCGAGCTCGATGGCCGTCGGCGGCGACGTGTTCATCCTGGACATGGACAAGCCGATCCGCATCCTCGACCTCGCCCGGAAAATGATTCATTTGATGGGTTTCGACGTCAAGGACGAGAACTCCGGACGAGGGGACATCGAAATCAGGTTCATAGGGCTCCGCCCGGGCGAAAAGCTGTACGAGGAGCTGCTGATCGACGGATCCGAGATCGGCACCGAGCACCCCAAGATCATGCGGGCCGAAGAGAAGACGCTGGAGTGGAGGGCCATCCAGGCCATGGTGAGCCGCATGCGGGCGGCGTGCGAGCGGGGGGACACCGCCGGGATCCGCGCCGTGCTGACGGAGGCGGTGGGCGGCTTCCGGCCCGCGACGGAGGCCCCGGACGCCGCCCCGCGGGAGGACCGGGCGGAGCCCGCCGCCGATGCGGACGCCCGCAAGGTGACGCCGCTGTTCAGGGACTGAGGGAGCGCCTACTCCCGCCTGACCGAATCGATGGTCACCGGCTCCTCGGGGACGTCGCGGAACCCGCGGACCGCGCCGGTGGCCACCGCGGCGATCGCATCGACCACCTCCATGCCCTCGGTGACCTCGCCGAACACGGCGTAGCCGAACCCATCCGACGTGGCGTCGCGGTGATTGAGGAAGTCGTTGTCGGCCAGGTTGATGAAGAACTGGCTGGTGGCGCTGTCCACGACGCTGGTGCGGGCCATGGCGATGGTGCCCCGGTCGTTCCGGAGGTCGGCCCGGGCCTCGTTTTTCACGGCATCGAAGGTGGAGAGCTGCGTCATGTCGGGGCTGAAGCCGCCGCCTTGGATCATGAAGCCTGGGATCACGCGGTGGAAGATCAGCCCGTCGTACAGGCCGTCGTCGGCGTACCGGAGAAAGTTGGCGACGCTGAGCGGGGCCCTGTCGGCCCACAGTTCCAGGCGGATGGCGCCCTTGCTGGTTTCCATGACGACCACGGGATTCTCCTGAGCGGCGGACGAGGCGCTGAAAAACAGCAACGACAGGAACGCGAGGGTCCGCATGACGCGCTCTCCTTCGGGGCGTGGCCCCGGCATCCGCCGTCCGCTCCGGGACGGAGCGCGGCGGTCGTTGATATTGGCTGCCCAACCTGGACTCGAACCAGGAACCAAGTGATTAACAGTCACCTACTCTACCATTGAGCTATTGGGCAACGACTTCCGGAACCTCCGGCCTAGCCGGACGGTCGACGGCAATATAGACGGAAAAGGCGCCCGGGGTCAACTCTCTCTCTCCGAGTCTTGGCTGTCGCGTCTTGGCCTCTGTCTCACCCCCGCCTCGCGCCCACCCG
>CAYSVD010000305.1:0-1873 GCA_964434395.1 uncultured Pseudohongiella sp. | reverse complement strand
TGGCGCCGCGGCCCGTGCTCATGCGATACGGGGATGCGCCATCCGGCGAACGGCACGGCAGGCCGCGCATCGTGATTGCGGTCGGCCTGGAGAACGGCGTCTGGGCGGAATTCGCCGTCCGCCCGGGCTACTGGCCGCGCGCCGGTCCGTTGATCTGGCTGGGCGCGGTCGCGCTGCTTGTGGCGCTGGGGCTTATATGGGGCGCGCACCGGACCACGCGCCCGCTGCGCCGGCTCGCGGAGGCGGCGGACAGGCTGGGGCTGGATGCGGGAAGCCCGCCGCTGCCCGAACGCGGCCCGCGCGAGCTCCGCAACGCCGCCCGCGCCTTCAACCGCATGACCGCGCGCATCCGCCGGCTCGTGGACGACCGCACATTGATGCTGGCGGCGGTCTCGCACGACCTCAAGACCATGCTGACGCGCCTGCGCCTGCGCGCCGAGTTCATCGAGGACGGCGAGCAGAAGGAGAAGGCCGCCGCCGACCTCGACGAGATGCAGGCCATGCTGGAGGCGACGCTTGCCTTCGCGCGCGACGACGCGGCCGACGAGCGCCCGGTGGCCGTCGATCTGGCGGCCATGCTGCAAAGCCTTGCGGCCGACCTCGCCGATGCGGGGCGCACGGCCTCCTATGACGGCCCGGACCGCCTGACGCTCAGGGGCCGGCCGGTCGCGCTGCGCCGCGTCTTCGAGAACCTGCTGGACAACGCGCTCCGCTATGGCGGAGAGGCGGCCGTCTCGCTGCGGCAGGCGGACGGCCGGGCCGAAGTGCGGATCGAGGACCGCGGGCCCGGCATACCGGAGACGCTCAGGGAGCGGGTGTTCGACCCCTTCTTCCGGGTGGAGGCGTCGCGGAGCCGCGACACGGGCGGCAGCGGCCTCGGCCTCGCCGTGGTGCGCGCCGTCGTCCAGCGCCATGACGGCGAAATCGCGCTGGAAGACCGCCCCGGCGGCGGGCTGCGGGCGCGGGTGATGCTGCCGCTGGCACTACAGCGGCCCCGGTTTCGGGTTCATGGGGACGGCCACGGCCCCTTGTCGTCGCCCCGGACCCCGATCCGGGGCCCATCTCCGGCTCTCTCGACCTGCCTGAGCGGCGCAAACGGAGCGCTGCCGAGGGCATCCGCCCCGCAACAACCGGCTGTCGCGCCTCTCCGTTCAGGGATGGGCCCCGGATCGGGGTCCCCCGCTTTCGCGAGGGCAGGCGGTGGGTACGGCCATCGGCATCGGTTCCGATTCACGATTGCTGGTATAAGCCCCATGTTTTTCCCGGACAGGGGTTACAAGGGGATAAAAATCCCTATATTGGCCTTCCATAGGTATAAATCAGGAACAATCGGACGCATGACCTGACGCTGCTGAGCGCCTGCGGCATGGGCCGCATTGTGGCGCTACTCGGGATTTCGAAGGGCGAAACCGGCCTCGGGGCCGGACAGGGGAGGAGCGCGCCCCGGCCGCATGTGTACCGAGCAGCCTGCAGCAAATCCGCCCGCGCGGCGGGGCCGGCGGGGCGATGCCGGCAGGGCGGCGAATCCCGGGCCGGAGCGGCGTTCCTGTGCCGACCGAAGCGGGCGGGAACGAAACGGGATGCAGCCGGGGAGGAGCGATGACGGACACGAGGAAAGCGTATCTGCGGGGGCGGGCGTATGGCGAGGACCTGCGCCGCCTAGCGGTGACGGCAGTGCTGGAGAAGGGGATGAGCCTGGCGGCCGCTGGCCGGCAGTTCGATGTCAGCCGCAGCAGCGTCGCCCGCTGGGTGGCGCGCTGGCGCGAACGCGGCGATCTGCGGGCGGACGCAAGGGGCGGCGATCTCCAGTCCTGGCGGATCGAGGCGGAGCGGGAGCGGATTTTCCGCATCCTGGAGCGGCGGCCATCGCTCA
>CAYSVD010000304.1:0-6540 GCA_964434395.1 uncultured Pseudohongiella sp. | reverse complement strand
GTGCAGGCGGACATCCTCAAGGAGGACCAGGGGCAGAACACCTGCATCTTCTCCACCGAGTTCAGCCTGAAGCTGATGGGCGACATCCAAGAGTACTTCATCGAGCACGGCGTCGGGAACTTCTACTCGGTGAGCATCTCCGGCTACCACATCGCCGAGGCCGGCGCCAATCCGATCTCCCAGCTCGCGTTCACGCTGGCGAACGGCTTCACCTACGTCGAGGCCTGGCTGGCGCGGGGCATGGCGATCGACGACTTCGCCCACAGCCTGTCGTTCTTCTTCTCCAACGGCATGGATCCCGAATACACCGTGATCGGCCGCGTGGCCCGGCGCATCTGGGCGGCCGCCATCCGCTTCCGCTACGGCGGGAACGCCCGCAGCCGGAAGCTCAAGTACCACATCCAGACCTCCGGGCGCTCGTTGCACGCCCAGGAGATGGCCTTCAACGACATCCGCACCACCCTGCAGGCGCTGATCGCCGTCTACGACAACTGCAACAGCCTGCACACCAACGCCTACGACGAGGCCGTCACCACCCCGACCGAGGAGTCCGTGCGCCGGGCCATGGCGATCCAGCTGATCATCGACCAGGAGTGGGGGCTGGCGCGGAACGAGAACGCCGGGCAGGGCTCCTTCATCATCGAGGAGCTGACCGACCTGGTGGAGGAGGCGGTGCTGGCGGAGTTCGAGCGCATCTCCGAGCGCGGCGGCGTGCTGGGCGCCATGGAATCGGGCTACCAGCGCGGCAGGATTCAGGACGAGTCCATGCTCTACGAGCGGCGCAAGCACGACGGCAGCCTGCCGGTCGTGGGCGTGAACACCTTCCTGAACCCGAGCCCGGAGGAGGCGCCCCGGCCCGCCCTGGCCCGCTCCACCGAGGAGGAGAAGCGGAGCCAACTGGCGCGGTTGGCGGCCTTCCAGCGGCGGCACGCACGGGCCGCGCCCGCGGCGCTCGAGCGCCTGCGGCGGACGGCGGCGGCGGGCGGGAACGTGTTCGCCGAACTGATGGACGCCGCGCGTTGCTGCTCCCTCGGCCAGATCACCGAGGCCTTCTTCCAGGCGGGCGGGCGCTACCGCCGCAACACGTAGCGGGTTATTCGGAGACCCGCACCGAGAGGAACGCGTCGCGGTACAGGCCGCCGTCGTCGGCCCGGCCCCACAGCAGGTACTCGCCCGGCGCGTCGAAGGTCATGGTCACCTCGTGGACGCCGTCCTCGGGCGCGGGCGGCGGCAGCCACAGCGCGCCCCAGGGGGAGTTGGCCGAGGTCCGGGTGTCCTCCCACACCTTCACCTGGGGCGGGTCGAAGCGCACCGCGCCCGGGCCGCGGTACTTGTTCCACGAGTAGTACAGGCCGTTGACCTTGTCCACCGTCACCTTCACCGGCGGCCGCAGCAGGCGCCGCCGCATCACCGATTCGGGGGTCACCAGCAGGGCCGCCAGCCCGCCGCCGGCGAACTCCGCGAAGCGCCGCGCCTCCTCCACCGGGTCGTCGGGCTCCGGCAGGCCGTCGTCCGCGACCCGGGTCCGCACCGTCAGGGGCCGGCCGACCCGCGCGGCGCGGACCGCGTCGCCGATCAGCTCGACCTCGGGCGGCGTGTTGGCCCGGGACTCCGGGCTGCTGGTGCCGGCCCCCAGCGAGCCGGTCTCCGAGGCGATCACCATCTCGTCCACCAGGTAGTCCTCCCGCAGGGTGGCGTAGGCCCGGCGCTCGACGCCGTTGACCCGCAGCGTCCACACCAGCTCCCGGTCGCCCCAGTCGGACGGCACGGCGACCTCGAAGGTGAAGCGGTTGCGCCGCGGCAGGAAGTGCGTCGGCTGGCCGCGGTCCGCCGCGCCCGGCGAGAAGTGGTTGTCCTCGCCCACCGGCACGTCCGGCGTCTCTTCCCAGTTCTCGTTCATGTAGCCGAACATCATGTTGAAGCCGCCGTCCGCGTTCGGCCGCCAGCCCTCGAAGGCGGGCTCCACGTGCCGGCCCCGGCTGTAGGTCTGGGCCGCCGCCGCGGCGGACAGCAGGACGGCCAGCGCGGCGGCCGCGCCGCCCCTCACCGCTCTTCCGATCATCTTGTCGCTCCTCCGTTTCCGGCCGCCCGCGGGGGCGGCGTGACGCTCGCAACCCGCCGCCTACCCGGCGGCGGCGAAGGCCTCCCGCTCCTCCTCGGTGATCTCCTTGATGCTGAGCTTGATGCGGCCGCGCTCGTCGAGGTCGGTGCACTTGACCACGACCTGCTGGCCCTCCTCGAGGTGGTCGCCGACGCTCTCCACCCGCTGGCGGGCGATCTGCGAGATGTGCACCAGCCCGTCCTTGCCCGGCAGGATGGTGACGAAGGCGCCGAAGTCCACGATGCGCGCGACCTTGCCGCTGTAGAGCTTGCCGATCTCCGCCTCGGCCGTGATCGCGTTGATCCGCTCCACCGCCGCGTCCCGGGACGCGGCGTTCTCGCCGTAGATCCGCACGTTGCCGTCGTCGTCCACGTCCACGTCCGCGCCGGTCTCCTCCGTGATGCCGCGGATCACCGAGCCGCCCTTGCCGATCACGTCGCGGATCTTGTCCGGGTCGATCTTGATCACGGCCATGGACGGGGCGTTCTCGGACACGGACTCCCGGGACGCCGCCAGCACCCGGTTCATCTCGCCCAGGATGTGCAGCCGGGCCTCGCGGGCCTGCTCCAGAGCCTGCTCCATGATCCGCTCGGTGATGCCCTGGATCTTGATGTCCATCTGCAGGGCGGTCACGCCGGCGGCGGTGCCGGCCACCTTGAAGTCCATGTCGCCCAGGTGGTCCTCGTCGCCCAGGATGTCGGTGAGGACAGCGAAGCGCTCCCCCTCCTTGACCAGTCCCATGGCGACGCCGGCCACCGGGGCCGCGAGCGGCACCCCGGCGTCCATCAGGGCCAGGCTGCTGCCGCACACGCTGGCCATGGAGCTGGAGCCGTTGGACTCGGTGATCTCCGAAACCACCCGGATCGCGTAGGGAAAGTCCTCCACGGCGGGCATCAGGGAGATCACCCCCCGCTTCGCCAGGCGCCCGTGGCCCACCTCGCGGCGCTTGGGGCCGCCCATGAAGCCGGTCTCCCCGACCGAGTAGGGCGGGAAGTTGTACTGCAGCATGAAATGGTCCCTGCGGGTCGCCTCCAGCCCCTCGATCAGCTGCGCCTCGCGCAGCGGCCCCAGGGTGACGACCGCCAGCGCCTGGGTCTCGCCGCGGGTGAACAGGGCCGAGCCGTGAGCCTTGGGCAGCAGGCCCACCTCCACGTCGATGGGTCTCACGGCGCGGGCGTCCCGCCCGTCGATGCGCGGCTCGCCGTCGAGCGCGCGCCGCCGCACGGTCTCCTTCTCGAGGCGGGCGAGGGCCGCGTCCACGTCCGCCTCGGCGACGCCGGCCGCCTCGCCGGCCAGCCGGCCCGCGGCATCCCGGCGCAGGGTCTCGACGGCCTCGACGCGGGCCGTCTTCTCCGTGATCCGGTAGGCCTCGGCCACGCCGTCCGCGAAGCCCTCCCGCACGGCCGAGGCCAGCGCCTCGTTCTCCTCCGGCGACCGCCACTCCCAGTCCGGGCGGCCGGCCTCGGCCTTGAGGGACTCGATGGCGTCGACGACCGCCTGCATCTCCTGGTGGGCGTACAGCACCGCGCCGAGCATCTGGTCCTCGCTGAGTTGCCGGGCCTGGGACTCCACCATCAACACCGCCGAGCGGGTGCCGGCCACCACCATGTCCAGCAGGGAGGAGGCGAGCCGCTCGTGGTCGGGATTGAGGATGTAGCCGGCCTCGGGATCGTAGCCGACCCGGGCCGCGCCGACGGGCCCGGCGAATGGGACGCCGGACAGGGACAGGGCCGCCGAGGCGCCGATCATGGCGGCGATGTCGGGATCCTCGTCCTTGCCGCCGGAGAGCACGGTGCAGACCACCTGCACCTCGTTCATGAAGCCCTTGGGAAACAGGGGGCGGATGGGCCGGTCGATCAGGCGCGAGGTCAGGGTCTCCTTCTCGGTGGGCCTCCCCTCGCGCTTGAAGAAGCCGCCCGGGATGCGCCCGGCGGCGTAGGTCTTCTCCTGGTAGTTGACCGTCAGCGGGAAGAAGGCGGCGTCCGGCCTGGCCTGTCGCCGCGCCACCGCGGTCGCCAGCACCTTGACATCGCCGACGCTCACCACCACGGAGCCCGTGGCCTGCCTCGCCATCCTGCCCGTCTCCAGCGTGACCTCGCGGCCGCCGTACTGAAACGTCCTGCTTGTCGCGTTAAACATGTTGCGTTCCTGTCAGTTGCGAATGAAATCGTGATGAAGGCGGAGCGCGGGCGCGCCGCGTCCGCGGGGCCGCCCTAGCGGCGCAGGCCGAGCCGGCCGATCAGGGCGGCGTAGCGTTCGGCGCTCCTGGCCTTCAGGTAGTCCAGCAGCTTCTTCCTGCTGTGCACCATGCGCAGCAGTCCGCGCCGCGAATGATGGTCGCGGCCGTGGGCCTTGAAATGGGCCTGCAGCCGGTTGATGTTGGCGGTCAGCAAGGCCACCTGGACCTCGGGCGAGCCGGTGTCGGCGTCGTCCCGCGCGTGCTCCTTGATGATCTCCCGCTTCTGTTCGGCCGATAAAGCCATGTTCGCGTCTCCTCTGCCACAGTGCGCCCGTCGTGTCCCGTCCGGGGCGGCCGCGCGCACTGCGGCCGTCCGGCGTTTCGCGCCCCTCAGTCCGGCCCCGGCCGGCCCCGGCCGAGCACCAGCCGCTTCGGAGCGACCCGGCCGTCGTCGTCGATGCCGCCGACGCCCACGAACCGCTCCCCCTCGTACAGCCTGACCAGCCCTTCGGCCGGCAGGTGCCGCACCAGCACCGGCTGGCCGCGGCGGATCCGCTCGGCGGCCAGGCCGGTCAGCCGGACCGCCGGCAGCCCCTCCAGCGCCCGGTCCATCGGGAGCAGCCGCCGGTCGATGGCCTCCAAGCCGCCGGCCGCCTTCTCCGCCTCCAACTCGCCGGCGCCCACGCAGTCCCGTTCCGTGAACGGGCCGGCGCCGGTCCGGCGCAGGGCGGCGACGTGGGCCCCGCAGCCCAGCGCCTGCCCCAGCTCGTCCGCGATGGCGCGCACGTAGGTGCCCTTGCTGCAGGCGATATCGAGCTCCAGCCCGTCCCGCCCGAGCGCGGTGAGGGTCAGGCTGCGCACCGTCACCCGCCGCGGCGCCCTTTCCACCACCTCGCCCCGGCGCGCCAGCCGGTACAGGGGCACGCCGCCGCGCTTCACGGCCGAATGCATCGGCGGCACCTGCTCGATCTCGCCCCGGAACCGCTCCAGGGCCCTTTCCGCCTCCCTGCGGGACAGGGCCGGCGGCTCGCCGCGGGCGATCTCCTCGCCGTCGGCGTCGCCGGTCGAGGTCCTCACCCCCAGCCTGACGCGCGCCCGGTAGCGCTTGTCGGAGTCCAGCAGGAAGCCGGACACCTTCGTCGCCTCGCCCAGGCACAGGGGCAACACCCCGGTGGCCAGCGGATCCAGGCTGCCGGTGTGTCCGGCCTTCTCCGCCTCGTACAGCCGTTTGACGGCCTGCAGGGCCGCATTCGACCCGATGCCTGCGGCCTTGTCCAGCACCACGATGCCGCTGACCCTCCTGCCCTTGCGCCGCCGCGCGGCCAACGCGCCGTCCCGCCCGCTCAGCCGCGCGGCCGGCGGTCGGCGGCCAGCGCCTCGTCGATCAGGCCGGACAGCCGGCGGCCGCGCTCGGCGCTGCCGTCGCGCAGGAACCGCAGGGCCGGCACGGTCCGCGTCGACAGGCGTCGCGCCAGCAGTCCGCGCAGGTAGCCGGCCGCCCGGTCCAGCGCGGCGAGGCAGGCCTCGGCCTCCTCCCGCTTCCGGTCCGGGTCCGCGTTCGGGCCGTCCAGCCTCGTGACGTAGACCCGGGCGCGGGCCAGGTCGGCGCTGAGATCCACGCCCGTGACCGAGACCATGCCGACGCGCGGGTCCCGCACCTCCGTCTGGATCAGCAACGCCAGCTCGCGCTGGATCTGGTCGGCCACCCGCCGCGCCCTGCCCGCCGCCGCCTGCATCGCCTAGATGCTCCGGGCCACGGTCGTCGTCTCGTAGACCTCGATCTTGTCGCCGATCTTGACGTCCTTGTAGTTGCGCACCCCGATGCCGCACTCCATGCCGTTGCGGACCTCGGCGGCGTCGTCCTTGAAGCGGCGCAGGGACTCCAGCTCGCCCTCGAAGATCACCACGTCGTCGCGCAGCACGCGGATCGGCTTGCTGCGGTAGACCGTGCCCTCGACCACCATGCTGCCGGCGATCAGGCCGTACTTGGGCGAAGTGAAGACGTCCCGCACCTCCGCCACGCCGATGATCTCCTCGCGCACCTCCGGGGCCAGCATGCCGCTCATGGCCGCCTTGGCGTCGTCCACCACGTCGTAGATGACGCTGTAGTAGCGCATGTTGACGCCCTCGCGCTCGACGATGTCGCGGGCCGCCCGGTCGGCGCGCACGTTGAAGCCGATGATCGTCGCGCCGGCGGTGACCGCCAGGCCGGCGTCGGCCCCGGAGATGCCCCCGACGCCGGAGGCCACCACGTCGACCC
>CAYSVD010000303.1:0-15914 GCA_964434395.1 uncultured Pseudohongiella sp. | reverse complement strand
TTTTTTCAATATGGCATCGTGCGGTCATGGTCGGCCTCGCTTGCTGTGAGTCTTCACCTGTCAGGTGAAGGGGAAAGTTGCCTAACCTATCGGACCGTCAAGAATTATCTTTAGTTCCCGGTTTCTATGGGGGGATTTGGGCTTCAACCTGGGCGACGGCATGGACGCGTTCCGCATCGGGCGCGCGGTCCGCGACCTGAACACGGGGTCGGGACCGGATACGTCGCAATTGAACATCAACGCCGGCGACGGCGGGGACGCGATCGCCGCGGCGGTCGATGCGGAAGGAAAGATCTCCGTGGACGGCGGCCCGGGCGACGACACCTTCCGCTTCGTCCGCGAGGGCATCCGCGACGGCCTGCTCTACCGGTCGTCCCTCGCGCACGACCACTTCATCCGCTTCGACGGCGGCGCGGGGGACGATACGCTGCTGGTCGCCCTTTCGGGCGGGCGCCAGACCGTCAGGCCGCGGGCGCGCATCGAGGACGTCGAGCGCGTCCAGCTGGCGGTCTCCGGCGGCGGCGCGGAGGACCGCCTGGAGCTGAGGCTGCATGTGGCCAGCGGCTTCAACGACCCGGTGACGGTGACCAACCGGTCGCACCCCGGCATGACGACGGACGAGGTCCGCGTCGTGTTCGCGCTGCCGCCGAACGCTCCCGGCGGCGGGTTCAACGGCTCGGTGGACGTCGGCAACGTCGCGGCCTCGGGCGTCGGCTCCGCCGCGGTCCCCACCATCGGCGTGGAGGGCGGTCCGGGCAACGACCGCCTGAGCGGCGGGCCGGGCCGCACCGTCTTCGGGTTCCGGCAGATCTGGGACGATGCCGCCACCCAGTTCTCCCGCAACCCGTTCGCCCAGGCGGACGGCGGGAACACCGGGGACACCCTCGGCGGCCGCGACACCGTCCTGGACTACCACGCGGCCGAGGGCGACGTCATCGAGATCGAGGGCGTCCGCGTGATCGACGGCTCGACGACGGTGCGGTCGACCCGGGCCGGGACGGTGATCAGCTACGACATGAAAGTGGACGGGCGCGAGAACACGATCACCGTGGCGGACGTGTTCACGGGCGTCACGGTCCTGTCCGAGACCTCGCGCGGCCTGGCCAGGATCTCCTACACCGCGCCGCAGGGCCGCTCCACGGACCTCAAGTTCGACGGGAACGGGAACCTCGTCAACGAGGGCTTCGACCTCGACGGCGACGGGACGATGGACCGCTACGACACCTACACCCGGGACGGCGACGGCTTCGTCACCCGGCGGACGATCGAGTTCGGCGACCGCGTGGCGGCCGGTGCCTTCGACCGGCGGCGGGAGGAGACCTACGAGGACGGCGTCCTGGTCAAGGTCAGGATCGACCTCGACGGCGACAGCGGGAACAACGACGCCCGCTGGGACATCGTCGATACCTACATGTACTCGGACGGGGACGCCCGCCCGCGCGCCGTCCGGCGGACGGAGACCCAGGACAGCCCCGACACCAGCCGCCACTCGACGACGACGTTCTCGCTGCACCAGTACCGCGGCGGGGACGGCGGCGACGGCCGCGTCAGCGGCGCGGGCGACCGCGCCGAATGGCTCCGCGCCGGGCCGGGCGACGACGTCATGCGGGGGCGCGCCGGCGCGGACTGGTTCGTCGTCGAGGCGGACGACGGCGCGGACACGATCCTCGATTTCAACCCGGCGGGGGAGATGGACCGGATCTGGATCCGGGAGGACGGGATCGGCTTCGACGACCTCGCGCTCGCGGAGGCATCGCGCAAGGCGCACCCCCTCGCGAGCTCCAACACCGACGGCGTCGCGGTCTCCTGGGGCGGGGAGGAGCGGCTCTGGCTGCCGGGACGCGCGAAGGCGGACCTGCAGGGCGGGCACTTCCTGTTCGGCGACGAGGCCGTCGTCGTTCCCGACGGCGTCAGGCGGGAGCACGTCCGGGATCCGTCCGGCCAGACGACGGAGGCGCGGTACTACGACGGCTGGGACGGCGTTTCCCATCCCGAAGGTCTGGATCCGGACCGGGTGCACCGCTACGCCTACGACGACGGCGGCGCGGACTGGAGCGTCGTCACGATCAACGAGAATCCGTTCGAGGACGATGTCTTCGAGACCCGGGTCGCGGTCGAGCGCTACGGCAACGGCGATCCCGTCAGCCGGACGATCGAATACGACGATGCGGGCGACGGAACCTTCAACCGGAAGCGGCAGGACTCCTTCGACCGGGACGGCAGGATCGTCGAGAGCCTGCACGATCTCGACAACGACGGGAACTGGGACTTCACCGACGCCTTCGCCTACGACGCGGGCGACGGCCTGCTGCCGAGGGCGCGGACGGCCGAGCGGCGGGTCGACGCGAACGACGACGGCCACATCGAAACCAACCCCATCGCCGTCCGCCTCGTGTTCGGCACGGACGGGAACGACAGAGGCGCCGCCGCGATCAAGGGCGCGGACGGGGTGGACGAGTGGTTCATCCCGGGCCCGGGCGACGACGTGGTGGACATCGGCAACCGGAGCGCGAAGGACGACGACGTGTACATCCTCGAGTACGGGGACGGCCGGGATCTGCTGGGCGTCCACGGGGACGGCGCGGTCACGGACCGGATCTGGGTCAGGGAGAGCGGCTTCGACTTCTCCTCCCTGTCCTCGACCGTCGTCCAGCTCGGCGCCGGCGCGCTGTACAGCGACACGGGGCTGGAGTACCCGGCCGAGGCCTTCGACGGCCGCTCGGCCGCGGCCTGGCATTACGGCGACGCGCTGGACCGGTTCATCGTCTACGGCGCCACCGACGACAGGGCCGACTTCTGGGGCGCCCGCGTCGGCGCCCCCGACGTCGACCTCGGCGACGCGGAGAGCTTCATCTACGGCAGCCGCAACCGGGCCTGGACGCTGGACGACGCCGGCCGGGTGACGGAGGTCCGGTTCTTCGACGCCTGGGACGGCATCGGCGACCCCTCCGCGCTGCACCTGGCGCCGGACCGGGTCCACCGCTACGCCTACGACGGCGACGATGCGGAGTGGACGACCTTCCTGAAGAACGGGAACGCGGCGCAGGACGATGTTTTCGAGTACAAGGCCGCCGTCGAGCGCGGCGTCGAGCGCGTGACCACGGCCTGGTTCGACGACGGGCTGAGCGCCGCGCCCGGCAAGCGGGTCGCCGGCGACGGGGTCTGGGACAGGGCGGAGGAGACCACCGTCGCCACGTCCTTCCCGCGGGTGTCGCAGGTCAGGCACGACCACGACAACGACGGGACATGGGACGTCACGGACGTCTACGTCTACACCGGAACCAGCTTGACGCCCGACCGGGTGGATCGCACGGTCGCCGGGGCCGCGGCCGCCGTCCAGCACAAGTTCATTCCCGGAACCGGCGGGGTCGACAAACTGACGGGAACCGACGGCGCCGACTGGATCGACGCCGGGAAAGGGCGCGACGATGTCGCGGGCGGCGACGGCCCCGACGTCTTCATCTTCCGCTACGGCGACGGCACGGACGTCATCAGGGGCTTCGCCGGCGGCTCCGACGCGATCTGGATCAGGGAGGACGGCTTCGACCCCGCCCACGTCGAGGCGTCGCTGCTCACGCTCGCCCCAGGGGACGGGAGCGCTCACCCCCACATCCCGTCGAGCCTCTTCCCCGCCAGCGGCGTCCAGAACATCGCGGTCCTCACCTACGGCGGGGAGGAGACCGACCGGATCATCATCGTCGGCGGAACATCGGGCGCGGACTTCTACCGCTCCCACTTCCTGACGCACGACGGGCACATTCCCGACTTCGGCGGCGGCTGACGCGGCGGGGGCGGAGGGCGGAAGATACGCCCGCCCCTGCGGAATCCGCCCGCCCGGCGTCCATTCGCGCCCGTCCGCGGCATCGTCCGCAAGAACGCCAAGATTCGGGTCAAGACGGATACTCGAGCCAAGACGGGCCAAGACAGACAGTGTTGCGGATGTTGCGGATTGACGTTTGGTGTCAATCGGGCCATACTCCTCCCGAATGCCCTTGGGGGCCGGACCAGAGGGGACGGAGTTGTGGAAACGGCGGAGCTGTTCACGTGGATCATCACGCTGTTCTTGGCGGGTGTGGCGCTGGCCCTGACTTTGGCGGGGACGGCGGCGGGCGCGTTCTTTCACCTGCTGAAGAGGTTTGATGCCGCGCGCGCCGAGGCCAACGAGCGGTTGGAAGCCGCGCGCGCCGAGACCAACGAGCGGTTGGAAGCCGCGCGCGCCGAGACCAACGAGCAGTTTGGTCGCGTGCACGAGCGGTTGGAAGCCGCGCGCGCCGAGACCAACGAGCAGTTTGGTCGCGTGCACGAGCGGTTGGAAGCCATGCGCGCCGAGACCAACGAGCGGTTGGAAGCCATGCGCACCGAGGCCAACGAGCGGTTTGGTCGCGTGCACGAGCGGTTCGACCACATGGAAGAGAAGGCAGACAAGACGGACGACAAGATCGAAAATGTCGCCAGTCGAACGGGGGTTCTCGAGGAGGCGGTCAAAGGGGTCCGGGAGAGCGTCTCCCACATCTTGGGATTCATCTTCCGCGGTCGCCATGCGGACACCTCCGACAGGGAGGTCGAGGAGGGCGGGCGGCGCGAGCGGGCCTCCCGGCCATCCGACCCGCCCCTTTAGCGGGCCGGCTGGAAGCTGGTCCGCTTCGGCGGCCGCTCCGCCCGGCAGAAAAGGGGACGTCCCAGCGGAATTATCAGTAAAATCATTTGTTTGCGACCCAAAACACTGCCGCGACAGCCGCAAAAAAAGCCGGAAAAAAGCCGAAAAAATACTTGACGAAAACGCTTGGGTATTGGACAATCCCCTCCGAAGCGGCGAGTCGCGGGGTTTTCCCATGCGTTTGACCACCAGGGGGCGGTACGCGGTCACGGCGATGCTGGACCTCGCCCTGCACGGCTGGCGGGGGCCGGTCAGCTTGGCCGACATCGCGCGGCGGCAGGCGCTCCCGTTGTCCTACTTGGAGCAGTTGTTCGCCCGGATGAGGCGGAGCGCCCTGGTCGGCAGTGTGCGCGGCCCCGGCGGCGGCTACGCGTTGCGCCGCCCGGCGGACGAGGTGTTCGTCGCCGAGATCATCGCGGCGGTCGACGAGTCGGTCGACACCACGAAGTGCGGCGGCGGCGGGGACTGCCGGGACGGCGAAACCTGCCTCACGCACTACCTGTGGGAGGATCTGAGCCGGCAGATCCGCCGCTTCCTGGGCGGCGTCAGCCTGGCCGACCTGGCGGCCCGGACCGACATCCGCCGCGTCGCCGAGCGCCAGCGCCGCCGGGAGGAGGCGCTGGCTGGCGGGCGCCCGGCGGCGATGCGGGTCGGGGAGCCCGAGGATTTCCGGCGGCCGGCGGCGGCGCCGTGACGGCCGCGAACGAGCAGACGAAGAGGCGAAACGACATGCGCTTTCCGATTTATCTCGACTACTCCTCCACCACCCCGGTCGATCCCCGGGTGGCGGAGAAGATGATGGAGTGCCTGACGCTGGAGGGCAACTACGGCAACCCGGCCTCCCGCTCCCACATGCTGGGCTGGAAGGCGGAGGAGGCGGTGGAGACCGCCCGGCGCCAGGTGGCGGACCTGATCCATTGCGACCCCCGGGAGATCGTGTGGACCTCGGGCGCGACCGAGTCCGACAATCTCGCGATCAAGGGCGCGGCGCGCTTCCACAGCCGCAAGGGGCGGCACGTCGTCACCTCGAAGATCGAGCACAAGGCGGTGCTGGACAGTTGCCGCCAGCTCGAGCGCGAAGGCTACGAGCTGACCTACCTCGACCCGGACCGGGACGGCATCGTCACGCCGCAGGCGGTGGCCGCGGCCATCCGCCCCGACACCTCGCTGGTGTCCTTGATGCACGTGAACAACGAGATCGGCGTGGTCAACGACATCGAGGCCATCGGCGAGATCACCCGCGAAAACAAGGTGGTCTTCCACGTCGACGCCGCCCAGAGCGCCGGCAAGCTGGACATCGACCTGGAGCGGATGCAGGTGGACCTGATGTCCCTGACCGCCCACAAGGTCTACGGCCCGAAAGGCGTCGGCGCGCTGTACGTGCGCCGCAAGCCGCGGGCGCGCATCGAGCCGCAGATGCACGGCGGCGGCCACGAGCGCGGCATGCGCTCGGGCACCCTGCCCACCCACCAGATCGTCGGCATGGGCGAGGCCTTCCGCATCGCCAGGGAGGAGATGCGCGAGGAGAGCGCCCGCATCCTGGGCCTGCGCAACCGCCTGCTGGCGGGACTGAAGGACGTCGAGGAGGCCTACGTCAACGGCGACATCGACCACCGGGTGGCGGGCAACCTCAACATCAGCTTCAACTTCGTGGAGGGCGAGTCGCTGATGATGGCGCTGCGCGAGCTGGCCATCTCCTCCGGCTCGGCCTGCACCTCGGCCAGCCTGGAGCCGTCCTACGTGTTGCGGGCGCTCGGACTCAACGACGAGCTCGCGCACAGCTCGCTGCGCATCACCGTCGGCCGCTTCACCACGGAGGAGGAGATCGACTTCGCCATCGAGAAGATACGCGCGGCAGTGGCGAAACTGCGGGAACTGTCGCCCCTTTGGGACATGCACAAGGACGGCGTCGACCTGAACCAAGTCCAATGGACGGCCCACTGACACAGGAGACCATCATGGCGTATTCAAAGAAGGTGATCGACCACTACGAGAATCCGCGCAACGTCGGGCGGATGGACGAGGACGACGCCGACGTCGGCACCGGCATGGTGGGCGCCCCGGCCTGCGGCGACGTGATGCGGCTGCAGATCAAGGTCAACAAGCAGGGCGTGATCGAGGACGCCAAGTTCAAGACCTACGGCTGCGGCTCGGCCATCGCGTCCAGCTCCCTGCTGACCGAATGGGTCAAGGGGCGCTCCCTGGACGAGGCCACCAAGATCAAGAACATGGACATCGCCAACGAGCTGGGGCTGCCGCCGGTGAAGATCCACTGCTCGGTGCTGGCGGAAGACGCCATCAAGGCGGCGATCGCGGACGTCAGGAAGAAGCGCGGCTGAGCGCCCGCGCGCGGAGGATCCGGCCATGGCGATTTCGATGACCGAGACGGCGGCCCGGCACGTCGGCGAGCAGCTCGCCGGCCGCGGCCGCGGGCTGGGGATCCGGGTGGGCGTGACCACCACCGGCTGCTCGGGGATGGCCTACGTGCTGGAGTTCGTCGACAAGCTGGACGTGGGCGACCGGGTGTTCGAGGACCGGGGCATCAAGATCGTGGTCGATCCGAAAAGCCTGGCCTACATCGACGGCACCCAGATGGACTTCGTGAAGCAGGGCGTCAACGAGGGCTTCGAGTTCAAGAACCCGAACGCGAAGGGGGAGTGCGGCTGCGGCGAAAGCTTCAGCGTCTAGCCGCATGGCCGACGCCGCCCCGTCCGGTTCCGCCGTGCGCCTGTCCGACCGCAACCACTTCCATCTGTTCGAGCTGGCCGAGTCCTTCGAGCTCGACCGGCGGGCGCTGTCGGAGAACTACCGGAAGCTGCAGGCCGAGGCCCATCCCGACCGCTTCGCTGGCGCCTCCGAGGCGGAGCGGCTGGCCGCGGCGCGGCTCGCCGGCCGGATCAACGAGGCCTACGGCACCCTGAAATCGCCCCTGGCCCGCGCCGGCTACCTGTTGCGGCTGCGCGGCGTCGACACCGAGAAGGTGGAGCAGGCCGAGCTGCCGCCGGAGCTGCTGATGGAGCAGATGCGGCTGCGCGAGGCGCTGGCGGAGCTGGGCGAGGGCGAGGGGGCGCTGGCGGAGCTTCAAGCCATCAGAACCTCGGCGCGGGAGAAGCTGGCGCGGCGCGAGGCGGCCTTCGCCGAAAGCCTCGACGGCGGCGCGCTCGCGGCGGCCAAGGGGGCCTTCCATGAGATGCAGTTCCTGCACAAGCTGCTGGCCGAGCTCGATGCGGACGAGGAGCGGCGGCAGGGATACTAGCGATGGCGCTGCTCAAGATCTCCGAGCCGGGCGGCAAGGCGCCGCCGCCGCCGCGCCGGCTGGCGGTGGGCATCGATTTGGGCACCACCAACTCGCTGGTCTCGGCCCGCTGCGGGGACCGGGTGGAGACGCTGCCGGACGCGGACGGCGAGGCGTTGTTGCCGTCGGCCGTGCGCTACCTCGCCGACGGCCCGCCCGTGGTGGGCCGGGCGGCCCGGGCGGCGCTGGCCGAGGATCCGGCCAACACCGTGCTGTCCGTCAAGCGCTGGCTGGGCAGGAGCCTCGACGAGGTCAGGGCGCTGCCCCACGCCGCGCGGCACGCCTTCGACCCCGACCGGCCCGACGCGGCGCCGGCCATCCTCACCGCCGCCGGCAGCCGGGATCCGGTCGAGGTCTCGGCCGACATCCTGCGCGCCCTGAAGGCCCGGGCCGCGGCGGCCCTGAAGGGGGAGCCGGAAGGGGCGGTGATCACCGTGCCGGCCCATTTCGGCGACGCCGAGCGCCAGCAGACGCGCGAGGCGGCGGCGCGGGCGGGACTGCGGGTGCTGCGGTTGCTGAACGAGCCGACGGCGGCGGCCGTCGCCTACGGGCTGGACAGCCGGGACCAGGGCGAGGTCGTCGTGTTCGATCTGGGCGGCGGCACCTTCGACGTGTCCCTGCTCAGCCTGCGCAAGGGGGTGTTCGAGGTGCTGGCCACCGGCGGCGACACCCTGCTGGGCGGCGACGACTTCGACCAAGCGTTGCTCGAGTGGCTGTGCGAACGGGCGGGACGGGAGGCGGATCCCGCGTTGCGGCTGTACGCGACGGAGCTCCGCCACCGGCTGAGCGGGGAGGAGTCCGTGGCGGCGGCGGTCGGCGGCTGGCGCGGACGCGTCGCCCGCGGGGATCTGGACCGGCTGTGCGGGCCGCTGGTGGCGCGCGCCATCGCCGCCTGCCGGCGGACGTTGCGCGACGGCGGCCTGGAGACGGAGGAGGTCGACAGCGTGGTGCTGGTCGGCGGCGCCACCCGCATGCCCATGGTGCGCGAGGCGGTCGAGCGCTTCTTCGGCCGCGCGCCGCTGGACGGCATCGACCCGGACCGGGTGGTGGCGGTCGGCGCGGGCATCCAGGCCGACGTGCTGATCGGCAACAGGCCCCGGGACGGCTTCCTGCTGCTGGACGTGACCCCGCTGTCGCTGGGCATCGAGACCATGGGCGAGCTGGTGGAGAGGATCATCCCGCGCAACACCGCCATCCCGGCGGCCCGGGCCCAGGAGTTCACCACCTTCAAGGACGGCCAGACCGCCATGTCGCTGCACGTGGTGCAGGGCGAGCGGGAGCTGGCGGGCGACTGCCGCTCGCTGGCCCGCTTCGAGCTGCGCGGCATCCCGCCGATGACGGCGGGGGCGGCGAAGGTGCGGGTCGCCTTCCAGGTGGACGCGGACGGCCTGCTCGGCGTGACCGCCGAGGAGCTGGGCACCGGCCGGCGCGCCGAGGTCCAGGTCAGGCCGAGCTACGGGCTCGAGGCGGAGGCGGTCGAGCGGATGCTGCGCGCCTCCCACGAGCATGCCCGGGACGACATGGCGGCGCGCGCGCTCAAGGAGGCGCAGCTGGACGCGCGGCGGCTGCTCGAGGCGGTGCGCGCCGCCGTCGAGGCCGACGGCGGGATGCTGGAGGCGGCGGAGGCGGCGGACATCGAGCGGGCGGCCGCCGAGCTGGAGGAGGCCGTGCGCTCGGAGACGGACGCCCGCCGGGTGCGGGAGCTGACCGAGGCCCTGAACGAGACCAGCGGCGGCTTCGCCGCCCGGCGCATGGACCTGCGCATCGGCCAGGCCCTGCGCGGCGAGTCCATCGACCGGATCGAGGAGGCCGGCTGAGCCGGAAAACGCCGTGCCGACGCTGAAGTTCCTGCCCCACGAGACGATCTGCCCCGACGGCGCCGAGATCGAGGCGAGCCCGGGCGAGAGCATCCTGGACGCGGCCCTGCGCCGCGGCATCCGCATCGAGCACGCCTGCGAGAAGTCCTGCGCCTGCACCACCTGCCACGTCATCGTCCGCGAAGGCTTCGATTCCCTCGAGGAGGCGGACGAGAACGAGGAGGACTACCTGGACAAGGCGTGGGGGCTGGAGCCGGACTCGCGGCTCAGCTGCCAGGCGAAGGTGGCCGACCGGAACCTCGTCGTCGAAATCCCCAAATACACCATCAACATGGTCTCCGAGGACCACTGAACGGGAGCGACGCCATGAAATGGACCGACGTGCACGAGATCGCGGCCGCCCTGGCCGACGGCCGTCCGGACACCGATCCGCGGTACGTGAACTTCGTGGATCTGCACCGCTGGATCTGCGAACTGGACGGCTTCGACGACGATCCCGCCCGCAGCGGCGAGAAGATCCTGGAGGCGATCCAGGCCGCCTGGATCGAGGAGGCGGCCGACTGACGGCTGGCCCCGACGGGCCGCCCGCCGCTGCGGATCGTCCGCCGCAAGTCCTGTAGACCGGCGCCTCCAGTCCGGATGCGGCGTTGTCGCCGCCCGGACGCGCTGAAAAGGCGGAAAGCGCGGATTCCGGTTGACGGAATCGCATCCGCCGCTCATCCAGACCCGGTGGCGGTCGCCTGCGTCGCGGTTGCTTGACGCTCGCATCTTTTGCCTGTGCTGGACCCGGTATGCGGTAACGCGCCGCCCAGAACGGTCCGGAAACCTTGTTCCGGCTTATCTGACGGGACACCAACCGCCACAAGGACATAGAGAATGAAGAAGAACGCCCGGATGTCCGGCGAATCATGGGGACGAAAACGCGCGAAAGCGGACGATGCGGCAGGTTGCTCAACCACATCGAAGAGATGAGCTGTCGCGAAAGCGACGGGAAGCGGCTCGAGGAGGCCGCCATCCGGGCCGCCGCCATTCTGCCGGACAGGAACCTCGCCAAATGCGAGGCGTGGGCGGACTGGGGAGGGCGGGAAAAGAAGTTCCCCGGCCTGGGCCGCGGCGATCTAGGAATCGACGCCGTCGGAACGCACTTCGGAACGGGCGCGCGGCCGGTGGCGCTCCAGTGCAAAGCCCGGAAGTTGGATGCCGGCGGCAAGGGCGCTCCCATCAACAAAGACGAAATCATCAAATTCACCAGCGCGGCGGCGGGCGACGGTTGGTCGACGCGGTGGATCGTCACCAATGGGGACGTGGCCATTGGGACGAACGTCCTGAAGCTGACGAAGATGCAGGGTCGCCCCCTGACGTCGGTGAACCTCGTCGCCGAACTGCGCCGCCGCCTGGAGTCCTTGGAGTCCATGGACGGAGTCGGCGAGCCATGCCCCATTGCGATGCGGGGGGGGGGGGTTGACTGATCTGGCGCCACCCTCGCACAGACCAAGGCATGCATGCAACGCGAGGCCGTGGACCAGGCCGTCGACCTCCTAAAGAAGCATCATGGTAAAGAAAGCGGGGGGATGCCCAAGGGCGTAAGCCGGCGGCGCAACCATGATATACTCGACACTGGATTTCCTGGGGAAAACACGAACATGGACGCAGCCAAGCGGTACATAAAACAACTCGACTCCGGCGAGAAAGTCGCATTCGGATCGGACGGCAGGCCATGGCAGATATTCGCGTCCGGCCCGGCGACCCCGCCCCCGCACTTGGCCGGCCGAGAAAAGGAACTCCAGGTTCTCGACGACGCGGTCTGGAACATGATGGGAAAAACCGGAATCGGCGGGCAACCGATCCTGCTATTTGGTCCCCGCGGCATGGGCAAGACCGTGCTGCTGGAGAAGTTCCTGAAAAAACCTCCATGCGACGCCGACATCAGGTTCACCACACCCAAAACCGGGCTGGCCGACATCGACAACATCCCGAACATATTGCTAAGCACCCCCGGATCATGGAAGGAAAAGATCCCCGGGAGGGCCGGAATAAAATTCAGCCTGCCCGGAGTCCCCGGACTCGAAATGGGCTGGGACATGGGTGACGCCGCATCCGCCGAAGGCATCAAACACGAAATCATCAAAAAGTGCGCCGCCAGGCCCATGGTCCTGATCGTCGACGAAGCCCACACGCTCAAAGGGGACGCGGGCGCATTCTTCCTCAACTACATGCAGAGCATAGCCATGAAAGGCCGCCTGTTGCTGGTGCTGGCGGGAACCCCGAACCTCCGCTCGGCACTTATCGCCACCGAAGCATCGTTCATCAGCAGGGGAAGGGACCGGCCCCTGGGCCCGCTGAACCCCGGCGGGGCTCGGGACTCCATCGAAATCCCCCTCGGCTCCCAGTCCCCTCCCGTGGCCATCGACCCCCGTGCATTAGAGAAGGTCGTGGAGGATTCCCACGGATACCCGTTTTTCCTGCAGACCTGGGGAGAAGAGCTCTGGACCGGCCGAAGGGAAGACGCCCCGGATCTGATAGACATGAACACGCTCCGCGACGTCAGGGACATCGTCCAAGAAAGAAAAGACGAGCTCTACAGCGGGTATTTCGGGGAGATATCGAAGATGAGGCATCTACTGCCTGCAAAAGCCCTCGCTGAGGCATTCACTGCGCGTGCGGGTCATCTCGACAAAAACGACAAAAACGTAGGTATGCCCCATAATGAGGCGCTCTCCATAATATTCTCCATGACATCCTCCTCGCTGAATGACACCGAACGAGCGGACGAGGCCTACGCCATCTTCGAAGAACTGAAGGCCAGAGATGTCCTGTGGGTGCCCCGAAAAGGCATCGCCCAGACCGCGTTGCCCAGTTTCCACCGATTCATCAAGGAAAACGCCAGCGAAAGAATCGCCGCCCTGCTCCGGGAAGGAGCTGACATAAAAGCCGTTGCGGCGGCGCCGGCCAGCGACAATGCCGCCATGCGACCCGGAATGGACCGAGACGCTCCCGGACACTGACGGCCGCAACCCAAGGCGCGGCTGAAACTGGCCGGGCGCCCCGACGAAGCCGAAAAAGCGTCAGAGCGGGCTTGGCGGGACCGCGGCCGGGCGGTGACTGGAGCGGCGACACCGCCGGGATGCCGCCCGCAACGGCACGGCCCATGTGCGCGATCTTACCGCGACGGCGGGGGGTGGGGGCCGCTGGGAGCGATATTCGCCGCCAGAGGCGTCGTCAGGCCGCCGGAACGGGCGCCCGGATGGCGGGGCCGGCGGCGGCCGGGCGAAAGGAGCGAGGAGCGGAACGCGCCGAAGCCCGCTCCCGACGCTCAGATCAACCCGACGGACGAAGACAGCGCCCTGATGTGCAAGAACCGAAGGAGCGGGTTTCACCAGGGCTACAACGCGCAGGCGACGGTGGATGCCGAGGGGAGCCAGTTGATTTAAACGCTCGGGTCACCGGCAAGCCCAACGACAAGCAGGAGCTGGCGGCGGATGTGGATGCCATGGAGGTCGGATGGGAACCCCCACTCATGTGTTGGCGGACAACGGCTATGCCGGCGAACGGGAGGTGAGAAGGTATCGTCGCAAGGAATGGAGGTGCTGGTCGCGGTGGGACCGGGAGATCACCGCCGATATTGGAACTTCCGTCCTCACGGCGCGCCGCAACCCCCTCGGCCGATCAGGGCGGAATGGTTGCTGGACATGTATGAGAAGATGCGACAACCAGAGTTCCTGAAGGTGTACAGGCTGCGGAAACAGACGGTGGAGCCGGTGTTCGGCGTGATGAAGCATTGGATGGGATGCAGACGGTTTCTCCTGCGCGGGAAGGCAAATGCGGGGATCGAGCGGCAGTTGATGGCGCTGGCGTACAACTGCATGCGGTTGCGCAACATGATGCGGGCCTGAGAGGGCCTGCCGCCCGGAAACCCGAGCGCACGAAGAGAAGAGAAAAACGACGTTTTTTTGCTGATTGCGAAGCAAAAGGGTGAAATCAAACGCGATATCATGTCCTGGGATGCTTGGTCGGCGCAACGCCACCGGCACCGTGAGTTGAAATTCGGCACTGATTTGATTGATGAAATTCGAGCTGTGAATCGTCCGACGGCGCTGAATTTCACCCTAAGTCCGACGATCTGCTAGCCCCGGGACGCACCCCCTACTGGCTGCACCAGGCGGCCCTACGTTCCGCTCCGGCGCGCCCCGGTTCCCTGTGCGGGCGGGGGCCGCCCCAAGCGGGGATTGCCATCTAAGGGGACGCTCGACGCACAGGAGCCGCTTCATACAGCACCGGTCCGTCACTGGTGCCGCCCTCGCCAGCCTGACCGCTGTCGGAGCGGCTCATGCGTTCTGAACAGCCGCCCTCAGTCTCGCTCCGACGGCTTCCGAAGCCATGCAACCGTCGAGTCCGGCGGCAGAGAAGGAAACGGTGGAGGGGAAAGCAGATGGGGGCAGATGGGGAAATAGTGACTTTCGTATGCAATACCCCTACAATAGGGCCTTTCGCAACGCGTACGCGGGGAACGTCATGGCGGTCGAGCGCACCCTTTCCATCATCAAGCCGGATGCGGTCTCGAGGAACGTGATCGGCGCGATCTACGACCGCTTCGAAAAGGCCGGCCTGAAGATCGTGGCGGCCAAGATGGTCCGGCTCGACGAGCGCTCGGCGGGCGGATTCTACGCCGAGCACCGGGGCAAGGGCTTCTACGACAGCCTGATGGCCTTCATGACCTCGGGGCCGGTGATGGTGCAGGTGCTCGCGGGCGAGGACGCCGTCGCCCGGAACCGGGAGCTGATGGGGCACACGGACCCCGCCAAGGCGGCGCCGGGCACCATCCGCGCCGACTTCGCCGACACCATCGACGCCAACGCGGTGCACGGCTCCGACTCCCCGGAGTCGGCGCGGCGGGAGGTGGCGTACTTCTTCGGCGACGGCGAGATCTGCGCCTGAGCGCCGCCGGAGCGGCGACCATGACGGCGAACGGCGAACCGAATCTGGCTGGCCTCGACCGGCGGGGCCTGCGGGCCCTGTTCGTCGGCATGGGGGAGAAGCCGTTCCGGGCCGGCCAGGTCATGAAGTGGATCCACCGGCGCGGTGCGCTGGACCCGCGGGCCATGACCGACCTCGGCCTCGGGCTGCGCGCCCGGCTCGCGGCGCAGACCCGCATCGCCTTTCCCGAGTTCGCCGACGAGCGCGTCTCGGCGGACGGCAGCCGCAAATGGACCGTCCGCACGGCGGGCGGCTCGCAGGTGGAGACGGTGTTCATCCCGGAGGCGGGCCGCGGCACCCTGTGCGTGTCCTCCCAGGCCGGCTGCGCCCTCGACTGCGGTTTTTGCGCGACCGGCAGGCAGGGCTTCGGCGGCGACCTCGCGGCGGCGGAGATCGTCGGCCAGCTGCGGCTGGCCGACCGGCGGCTCGCCGAGGCGGGCGCGGGGCCGGTCAGCAACGTGGTGCTGATGGGCATGGGCGAGCCCCTGCTCAACTTCGAGAACGTCATGGCCGCGGTGTCCATCATGATGGACGACTGCGCCTACGGGCTGTCCAAGCGCCGGGTGACCATCAGCACCGCCGGGGTGGCGCCGGCCATCCGGCGGATGATCGGCCGCACCGACGCCTCGCTGGCGGTCTCCCTGCACGCGCCGGACGACGAGCTGCGCACCCGGCTGATGCCGGTCAACCGGCGCTGGCCGATCCGGGATGTGCTGGACGCGGCGAGGGCCTACTGCGACAGCCTGCCCGACCGCCGGACGCCGTGGATCGAGTACACCCTGATCCGCGGCGTCAACGACGGCCCCCGGCGGGCCCGGGAGCTGGCGGCGCTGCTGCGCGGCTTCCCGTGCAAGATCAACCTGATCCCCTTCAACCCTTTCGACGCCGTCGCCTTCGAGCGCCCCGGCGCGACGGCGGTCGGCGCCTTCCGGCGGATCTTAAGGGAGGCGGGCTTCACGGCCACGGTCCGGACCACCCGGGGGGAGGACATCGGCGCGGCCTGCGGGCAGCTGACGGGGGCGGTGGCGGACCGCACCCGGCGCGCCGAGCGGCGGGCGGCCGCCGCCATCCCGGCCGCCGCCGAGGCGTGAGGGCCGTGTTCGCTCCCCCGGCCATCCCCCGCCGCGCCACCCGCCGCATCATGGTGGGCGACGTGCCGGTGGGCGGCGGC
>CAYSVD010000302.1:0-1774 GCA_964434395.1 uncultured Pseudohongiella sp. | reverse complement strand
ATCCCCGGCGGGGAATGACCGGGTGGATGGCCGGGCCACTTTGCCGGCTGGCCCGGCAAAGCCGATCCAGTGGGCCCGGCCATGCCGAGCTTCTTTGATTCAGCATCACCCGGCATGCCTCGCTTTATGCGGCGTATCCGGGATATTCACCACAGAGACACGGAGGGCGGGAGAACGGGCGCGGGGCGGCGGCAGGGGGGAGAGGGAGCGCACGGCATGCTTCCCCGCCCGGTTGAAAGCCGCCGCCGGGACGGTGTAGAGATGGTGACCATGCGGGTTCTTCTTGCCGTCCTGTTGATGTTGGGGACCGGCTGGGCCGCGCCGGCAGAGGGCGCGCCCGGCAAGCCGCCGGTGCGCCCGCCCTGCGGCGCGGGTCTCGTCCACGACGCCCCCGCTTGGGGCGGCGGGTTCCGGCCGGCCTCGTTCCGGCCTGCGGGCATCGCCGCCGGCCGGCTGCGGATCGATTTCGCCGGTCATTCCACCTTTCTCATCACCTCGCCCCGGGGGGTGAAGGTGGCCACCGACTACAACGACTACTACCGCGCCGAGGTCCTGCCCGACATCGCGACCATGAGCGGCCCGCACCAAAATCACGCCACCTGGACCATCGAGCCGGAAATCACTCACGCGCTCTACGGCTGGGACCGGAGCGGGCGGGGCGTCTGGCCCCGTCACGACGTGACCCTCAGGGACCTCCGGGTCTACAGCGTGCCCGTCAACCTCGCCGGCCGCAGCATATTCCATTACTTCCCGTCGTCGGTCTTCGTCGTCGAGAGCAACGGGCTGTGCGTCGCCCATCTTGGGCTGCTCGGCCATGTGCTCGACGGGGAGTTCGCCGCCAGGATCGGCCGCATCGACGTGCTGATGACGCCCATCGACCGGCGGGTGACCCAGAGCATGGAGGAGATCGTCCGCAACATCCGGATCCTCGATCCCAGGCTGGTGATCCCCATGCACTATAATGCCGAGATCACGGTCGAGGATTTTCTGCACAAGGTCTCGGCATTTTTTCCGGTGCGCCGGACGGGCGGCACCTCCTTCATCGCCGAGAAGCACAAGATGCCGGCGAAGACGGAAGTGCTCTACCTCAAGCCGCCGGTGTTTTCATACGGGTTCTGATCCCTCCATGACCGGCGAAGAGTTCAATGAGTTCTGCGGCTCGCTCCCCGCCGCCGATCATGTGGTGCAATGGGGCGGCTCTCACGTCTGGAAGGTGGGCGGCAAGCTGTTCGCCCTCGGCCGCTGGGAGGATGGCGAGGTCCGCGGCATCACGTTCAAGGTCTCCCACATCGCCTTCGAGGTGCTGCGCGACATGCCGGGCCTGCGCCCGGCGCCCTACCTGGCCTCGCGCGGCTTCAGGTGGATCCAGCACCACGCCCGGCCGGGACTTTCCGACGACGAACTCAGGAACCACATCGCCCGGTCCTACGAAATGGTCGCGGCGGCGCTGCCGAAGAAGACCCGGAAGGAACTGGGCCTCTCCGGCGGCGATTGAGCAAGGGGGATCGGGGCAAGTCCCCTCTCCCCCTTCTTCAGGGGGAGAGGGTCAGGGTGAGGGGGTTGTTCGCCTGGATGCCCCGCGGTGAGCCTGTCTTCCCGCCGGCCCGCCGCAGTCCGCCGGCGCGGGACAATCGCGCCTGTAGCCCTCACCCAAGGAACATGATAGGGTTCGAACATGACCAAGGCGCTGCATAAACAGGGTTCCACCGCGACGGTCGCCGCGAACGGCCGGCTCGCGGAAGCCGCGCATTTGCAGGCGATCGAGGGCAATCCG